>DASPXK010000296.1:0-23322 GCA_035637315.1 Chloroflexota bacterium | reverse complement strand
CGAACGGCGGCGCCGTCCGACAAGGCGGTCCTGGGCCCACTGGAAGAGCGAGCGGCCCAGCGCGCCGATCATCCAGGGCCCCCGCCCGATGCGTCGGCCACCGCCATCCACTCGAAAGGGTGGCCTCGAATGGGCGTCGGGGCCAGCCACTCGATCATGCCTCGTGAGAGCCAAGCTGGTGGGCGCTGGTGAGCAGCCGGCGGGCGGCGTGGTACAGCTCGACAAACGGTTCGGCCAGCGGATACGGGAAGCGCGCCACGAGTACGTCCAAAGCCCCAGGTCCGGGGACGGATACGGCCAGGTGAGCGCCCGGCAGCGCGCTCTCCAGCTCCAAGCTCGAGATGGCGGCGAGACCGATTGACCGACACGACTGGGGCTGCTCACTCACCCAGAGGACGCGTTGCCGGGTCAGGACCAGCGCCAGCGCGCCACGCTGGCCAGGCATGGGCGGCGCAATCGCCTGGTAGAGCAGCTCCTCTGGCTCGGCTAATTCGGCCCGAGCCCGAGCGAGCAGGGCGCTGGTCTGCTCGCGGGAGAGAAATTCGTCCATGCGACCCAGGGAGACTTCTTGTCGTTCGACTCGGGGGACCCGTCGCAGCGCTCGGCCATCCCGCGCCTGGAACCGCTCCAGCATGGTAGCGGCCTCGGCGCAGGCGGCCAGCGAGGCAGTCGGAAACTCGATGGTCATGGTCTCGACCCCGCCGCCCGCCGAGACCGACAGCCGCAGCTGCAGCGAGCCGCTACAGGACTGGATGTCGACCCTGGTGACGTGCTCGACGGCCGCCGACCGCGCCCGATAGCCCCAGTCGACCATCGAAGCGTCGGGATGGAGCGCGTCCTCGAGCAGCACGGCCTGCTGATCGGTGACGATGAAGACCCGTCATGCAGCTTCGGCCGGCCCCGGATCCAGCCAGCCCGCCGCACGATCGGCGGCCGCGGCACCACGGCCAGCACTCGCTCGTCGGGCAGGAGCGCCTCACGAGCGTACTTCTGAAAGCGGAACGGCAGTCGCAGCAGATCGTACTCGGCCGTGCTGTGGGCTTCCGCCTCGCTCAGGGTCCAGCGCTGGAGCGCTCGCGACGTCGCCTGCCAGGCGACCAGGCCGTGGCGCTGTCGCGCGCGCTCGCCACGCGTCAGGCGGCCACGACGAAGGGCTTCGCGGGCCAGGAGCGTGGCCTGGTTGGCCTCCAGCCAACGCGGGCCGCTGGCCGCCAGGCCGGCTCGCTCGGCTTCGCGTTGAACGAGCCGCTCCAAGACCCGGCGTCGTTCTGGCCCGAGATCGCCCAGGTCTCTAAGGTGTTCTAGACGCGGCTCGGCACCCGGTGCGCCAACCAGCCAGTACTGCCGACCGACCGCCACCGCGCCCACCAGACGACACTCGACGCGTGCCCCCTGGGGGAGCGGAAGGTCACGCACCACGAGCACGCCGAGCGGCCGGCCGTCCTCGCCGATCGTCGCAGGGGCGATACCGACATCGGCCGGCGCGCTGGTGCGGGGGTGGAGGGCGCCGAGCACCCGCACGGCAGCAGCCTTCTCGTCCCAGCCCAGGCGGTAGCTGGGTCCGCCCGTGCGCTCGATCTGGACGTCCAGCCTGGTCGCCGCCTCGGTCGCTGGCGGGCGGTGTTCCTGAGCCCGCTCCGGCCGAGTCCGCGCAGGGGCGGGGTCCACCGTGTGGTCAGCCGGGCTCGCAGACTGGAAAGGCAACGGCTCCCACTCCACTCCAGCGGTGAGTAGGAGCCATCAGTCGTCCCGTGACGACGATTCTGGCAGATTGACCATCTGCCAGGGCGGCGCTCCATCGCCCTTGTCGTCCTTACGTGAATAGTAACGCCGTCCTGAGACTCGCGCCAACCATGCGGCCGATGCTAACGCCCTCACCCCCTCTCCTCTCCCAAGCGTGGGAGAGGGGAGACCCCCCTCGTGAGGAGCCGGGCCAAAACTTTGACGGCACCCGCCATGTAGGCCGGGTCGGCGCGATCGAGCTACTGCACCGACTTGAGCGATGCTGAGGGCCGTTCAGTACCTGGCATCGTGGCTCCGCCAGTCGTATGATACGAACGGCGAGCCTCGGCTCGCCCGGGTCGCCCGTGGGCCCGTTATCCACGCGTGGCTCGGAGGAGACTGTCAAGCGCAGTCTCCTTTTCTGTGCGAGGCATTGGGGAGAGAGTGTGGAGCACGACGCCGTCGAAGCGGTCAGCCGCCTGGTCCTTCAGCTGTCGCTTGTCCTCTTCGCGGCCAAGCTCGGTGGCGAGCTGGCCGAGCGCGGCCTGAAGCAGCCGGCGGTGCTCGGGGAGCTCGGGGCCGGCCTGCTGATCGGCCCGTACGCGCTCGGGGCGATTGACCTACCATTCATCGGCCCGGCGTTTTCCCTGCCCGCCGCCGAGCGCGGGCCGACCCTGGTCCCCATCTCAGCCGAGCTGTACGCGATCGGCCAGATCGCGGCGGTCGTGCTGCTGTTCGTCTCTGGCCTGGAGACCGACTTCGGCCAGTTCATCCGCTTCGGCCCAGCGGCCGGCCTCGTGGGCACCGGCGGGATCATCCTTCCCCTTCTATTTGGCATCTTCGCGACAGTTCTGTTCGGGCTAGCCGGCTCGCCGCTCGAGCCAGCGGCGCTCTTCATGGGCGCGATCATGACGGCCACCTCGGTCGGCATCACCGCCCGAGTGCTCGGAGACCTCGGACGCCTCGACTCGCCCGAGGGGGTGACCATCCTAGGCGCCGCGGTCATCGACGACGTACTCGGGATCCTGCTCCTAGCCATCGTGGTCGGCCTAGCGGCCAGCGGCGTTGTCTCGCCGGGCGAGATCGGGCTGACCGGAGCGAGGGCGCTGGGGCTATGGCTCGGACTCACGTTGGTCTCGGCGCTGCTGGCCGGGTGGGTGGCGCGCATCTATCTGGCCTTTCGAACCGAGGGCGCCGTGTTGGGTCTGGTGCTGGCTATGGCGTTTCTCAGCGCCTACCTCGCGCAGCGGTTCGGTCTGGCGCTGATCATTGGCGCCTACTCGGCCGGCCTGGCCTTCTCCCGCTCACCGCTAAGCCCCGCGCTGGAGCGTCCCCTGCGGGCCGTGTACCACGCGCTGGTGCCGATCTTCTTCGTGACCATGGGCATGCTGGTGGACTTCGGAGCGATGCTGCCAGTCCTGGCCTTCGGCAGCGTCGTCACGCTGCTGGCTATCGTCGGCAAGGTGGCCGGTTGCGCGGCGCCAGCGCTGCTGGTCGGCTTCAATCGTATGGGCGCCACTCGAATCGGCCTCGGCATGTTGCCGCGCGGTGAAGTCGCGCTCATCATCGCCGGGGCCGGCCTCACGAGCGGCACGATTACATCGGACATCTTCGGGGTCGCCGTCCTGATGACCATTGTGACCACGGTCCTGGCGCCCGTCCTGCTGGTCCCGGCGTTCAAACGAGGTGGGTCCGGCTTGAGGACGGCGACCACGCGCCTGCCTGCACCAGGCGCGGCGGAGGCCGGGCGCCATCTCTTTAGCCTACCCGACGGGCTCGTGACGCTCTGGACGAAGCATCTCGAGGCAGCGCTGGGCGCGCGCGGCTTCCAAAAGCTGGGCGAGCTACACGACCCCGCCACCTACAGCGTTGTGGAGTACCACCGGGGCGAGCGTTTCCTCAGCGTGCAGGTCCGACCGAAGCGCGAGGGCCGCAGCGAAGTGGTCGTCGAGGCGGATGCGCCTGAGTGGCAAGCACTCATCGCCGCCGCGGTGCAGGAGGCCACGTGCGAAGCCGTCGAGGAGCTGGCACAGACCCTCGCCGCTCGCGAGAGACCCTAGGGCTGAGGCAGCTCGACGCTCGGCTCGGCCGCCCGAGGCTCCTCCAGCAGCAGGTGGCAGTAGAGGAAGGCGGCCAGGAGGGCGCCGACGATCGGGCCGACCCAGTACAGCCACCAGTTAGCGAAGTCCGCCTGGGCAATCGCGGTGCCGATCCAGCGCGCCGGGTTCATGGCCGCTCCGGTCAACTCGCCGCCCATGAAGATGTCCATCGTTATGGTCAGCCCGATGACCAGACCCGCGATCGTGGCCGGACCTCGGCTGTCGATCGCCGAGCCGAAGACGGCGAACATCAAGAAGAAGGTCAGCACTGTCTCCACGACCAGACCCTGGACGAGGCCCACACCCCGCCCGAGCGCGGGATTTCCCAGGTTTACCGCCGAGGCCGCGGCCGGGTCGGCGACGGCCTTGAGCAGGAACGCGGCGACGATGGCGCCAAGGCACTGGGCGACGATGTAGGCGATGGCTCGGCCCCAGGGCATCTGGCGCGTGGCAGCCAGGGCGACGGTCAAGGCTGGGTTGTAGACGCCCCCGGAGATATGGCCCGCGGCGGCGACCATCACGCCGATGGCCAGGCCGTGGGCAATGGCGATGGCGACGAGGTTGTCGCCCTTGGTGGCGACGATCGTGCCGGCCCCGATGAACGTCAGCGCGAACGGCCCGATGAACTCCACAACCAGCAATTGTCCGAGTCCCCGCGGCATGTATAGGGCCTCCGCGGACCCGGCCCAGTGCCGGCAACGTCCGCTTACAGTGTCGGCGGCAGTATAGTTCGTGCCGAGTCGTCAGCCGACAGCACGACACGGTCGTCTCTACTAGGGGGAATACCCGGTCCGAAGCGATTTGACATGCACGCGATGCCGGGAGATGATGAAGCCGGAGGTAAGCGGCTGTGCTGTCAGACAGCGCGAGCCTGGGTGGCCAGATCGACCCTGTGTGTGGGGAACGCGTCGCCGAACAGGGCAACCCGCACAGCTCGGAGTACGCCGAGGAACCCTACTTCTTCTGCTCGGCCACCTGCCTGCAGCGATTCGATGCCGAGCCGGACCTGTTCACCATCGAGCCGGGGGAGGCTAGCCTGGCTGACCGCGACCGCGGCATCCGCTCAGTGGCGAATCCAGGCCCTAGCCTGCACGCCAAGATCGAGCAGCCGCACTGCCACTAGTTGGCACGAGGGTTCGGCAGAGGGTCCTACGGCTCATCGGTGCTCGGCCGCGCCGGCCGCGCCTCGCCGGGCCGAGGTCTCCGCGCCACGACGAGCAGGTGCGCGAGCAGGGCAACGACGAGCATGATCTCGATGGCCTTGGAGACGTACCCAAGCCCGAGCGGATTCGGACGTCCGTACGTCAGCCAGGTGACAAACGTGGCGACGGCGTACCCGATCAGTGCCAGGTCCACCAGCCAGCGCCGCGCGCCGAGCCAGCGTGGGCCAAGAAAGAAAGCTGCAACGAGGACGAGATAGCCGATCGCATTAAGGAGAAACAGCTGGCTCAGACGGTTTCGGAGGAACTCGCCTCGGAACAGGAGGATATCCAGGGACAGGTGCAGAATGCCGTCGGCGAGCGCCAGTAGGCCGATAACGGCTGGCAGGATCCAAGGACGCATCGGACTCCTTGCAATGATCTAGCGAGCACCTGAGCTGCAGATCAGGGCTCTCTGACGTAGCCTGGATTGGCTAGGGGACCGGGCCGTTTGGCGCGATCGCGATCTTGATCGCCGCACGGCCGTCGACACGGTAGTCGCCGTTGAGAGCGGCGATCGCGTCGCCCACTCGCTCCAGAGGAAGCTGGTGCGAGACGACGCGCTCCAGTGGTAAGAGCCCGCGCTCCATAACCCGGACCGCAGCCAGGGCGTCCGAGTCGAGCATGCCCAGGGCGCCGATCAGGGTGGCGTTCTTAGCCACCAGCTGGGTGCAGGGGTTGAACGCTACCTCGCCCGCGTCGCTAGCCAGGCCGACCTCCAGGAAACGTCCCTCACCGTCGCGCAGGTAGCTGATGCCCTCCGGCCAGGCGCTGGCCAGGCCAACGCAGCCGAATACGACGTCGGCGCCGATCCCACCAGGCGTCTCGGCCAGCACGGCGCGCGTTCGCTCTTCTGGTGTCGTCAGCTCGGCGATGTCGATCGTCACGTCGGCCCCGAAGGCACGCGCCAGATCGAGCCGTTCCGGTGGGCCACCCACGACGATCGCGCGCGTGGCGCCGGCCAGACGGGCCATGCCCAAGGTGAACAGGCCAATCGCGCCGCTTCCCTGGACCACGACGGTGTCTCCAGGCCGAGGCTGAGCGCGCCGGACGGCGTGGGCCGCCACGCCGAGCGGCTCGTGCAGGGCCGCTACCGACGGCGGTAAGTCCACCTTGAGCATGAACGTGCTTTCCGGCCAGCTCAGGTAGAGGTACTCAGCGTAGCCCCCGCTGAACGGGGCCAGGTCCAGGCGGTTGTAGCCATGGATCACGCGACGGTTGCGACACCGCCGCGGCAGGCGCAGCGCGCGGCACTCGTAACAATGGCCGCATGAGCCAGTGCGGGCGATGACCCGATCGCCCTCTCGCAGCTGGCGGCCCAGATAGTCCTGCTGTCCGCCCACGCCGAGCGCCTCGACGACACCGACGTTCTCATGGCCCAGAATGACGGGAAACTCAGTCTGCCACTGGCCAAGGTAGGCGTGGGCGTCGGTCGCGCAGCAACCGGCCAGCTCCTGTCGCAGCAGCACGGTCCCAGGCGCCGGCTGCGGCAGCTTCAGGTCCTGGACCTGGAAGCTCCCCATCGGGCGGTCGAGCACCGCCGCTCTGGCTGTATGAGCCATGTCGACCCCTCCCGTCTCTCAAAACCCAGGCGCCCGACCGTCACCGAATCGTCCAGTGCATCCGAACGCAGCGCGCCTAAGTGTACTCGTTGTCGATCAGGCGGTGGCTTCCGCCATCCCTACGTCAAACCTGGTGGAGGAAATGCGGGTGCCAAATCCTAACGCGATCCTGACGCATCTGGCGGGAATGCTAACGCGGGCCTGACGGTGCTTGTGCCAAACTACGCCGGCGTCGGGTCATCGGTGACTGGCACCGATTGCACGCTGGGGCCTGGCGGTCAGCAGGGAGGAAATCAGCGGTGCTGCAGGTGAGCGAGCTCGTCAGTCTGGCGCAGCAGGGCGACTCGACCGCGTTCGCGACACTCTACGAGGGGTACAGGCCGACGATCTATCGTTTCTTGCGGCGACGGCTGGACCGGTCCAATCAGGCCGTCGAGGACCTGACCGAGGACGTGTTCGTCAAGGTATTCGAGAGGCTCGATCGGTACGAAGAGCGCGGCTTGCCATTTACCGCCTGGCTCTATCGTATCGCTCGCAATCACGTCGTCGACTGCCTGCGCGCTCAGCGACGGACCGCCTGCCAGTCGCTCGAGGAGCTCCGAGGCACGCTGGAGCGCCACGCCAGTCGCGAGTTTGACCGCGTACTCGACCGAGAGACGCTCCAGCCAGCGCTGGCTCGCCTGACGGCCGAGCAGCGGCAGGCGGTTGAGCTTCGGTTCTTCGAGGCGCTGAGCGTGGCCGAGACCGCCGCCGCCATGAAACGGTCCGAGGCAGCGGTCAAGAAGCTGCAAGCCCGAGGCCTAGCAAAGCTGCGCTGCCTGCTCTCGCCGCTGGCTCCGGAGCGCATGCCGGCGATGGCCGTACACGCCCGGTGGGCCATGGCCTGACGATCGTAGGCGCACGGCGGCATGCCGCGCCTCCCGTCCAACCCGCCAGATCGCGCGCCGGGGGGCGCGCGATCTTTGCCGTTACGGGGATCCCTGGTCGCTGTGCCACATTTCGAGACTGGTGGGGGGCGGCCTGAGGAGGGGCGCGGGCGCCTCCCGCCCGACCGCGGTGGTCGTTGATGGAATCTGCCAGTCCTCGTGGTCGACGACGAGCCGCACATCCGCTTTCTCGTGCGCGAGACGCTTGGCGCGGCCGGCATGACCGTCCGATCAGCCGACGATGGCCGCCAGGCCCTCCGCGATCTGGACGAAGTGAACCCGGACCTGATTCTCCTGGATGTTGGTCTGCCAGATATAGCGCCGCGAGGACCTCGAGCCGAGGCGCTGCTCGACGGCCCACTTGCGAAAAACTGAGCATCCAATTCCTCCGTGCACGGTTGTGCAGTAGGTTGTTCGTCGATTTCCCCACGTCGACTCGTTACTCGGCGAGGCTTAGGGCTGGAATCTCGATGACGTGGTTGGCCGTATCGACCTCGATGGCGTAGCCACCCTTCGGAAGGGCCTCTAGCCAGAACTCCCCCTCACCGTCGGTCACCTGCTCGACCGGACTCAGCGGGCCAGTAAGGCGGACGGCGGCTGCCGAGACAGGCGTCCCCTGCGACAACACCTCGCCCATGAGCTGCAGCCGCTCGTCTGACGCGTCCGGGCATACCTGGAGGACAACCTCGAACGGCTCGGACGCGAACAGCAGGTGCCGGGTCCGCTGGACCACTTGGCGGACGCCGATCGGCAGCGGCCGGGTCCGCGTATCACGGACCAACTGGATCGCCACACGCTCTCTACCTTCCATACACCTACCCCCGATGCCGCCCGAGCTACACGCCCGACCAGCAGTCTGTGTCAGTAACAGCGACGCCGCGGGCTGAGCTGTGCGTCCAGCACCCTGGTCTGCCTCAACGTGCCGACCACGCCATCCGCCGGGCCCGGCCGACGCATGCCCACGGCTAAAGGCACACAACAACCCAAGCGCTCGGCGAATCGCAGCCGCCGATGATTGGCGAGTCGGAGCCAGAGTCGCCCTCTGCCAGCAGATCGCCGGACGAGGCTCCGTCCGATCCGGAATCCCACTCGGCCACGATCGGGATCGAGCCGAGGTCGACTGCCGCGGCCCGATCGATCGCGGCCGCGGCTGCAGGCTGATGCTCCTGGCCAAGCTCGTGCGCCGCGGCGTACGCTGGCCCGGCGAGCACCAATACCAGGATCAGCCCACTCGCCAGGGCGGCCTGGAATCTGAGCGCCACCTGGCGCGCACTCTCGACTAGACAACCTGTACCCATGACGGACTCCCTCCTCCGGATGGTGTGGTAGATCGATGGGGGCAACTACGGGCACACGAGGAAATGGCCAAGCGGATGGCAGCCACCTATGATCGGCGCGTCGGAGCCAGAGTCGCCCTCTGCCAGCAGAACGCTGGAGGAAGCTCCCTCCGATCCGGAATCCCACTCGGCCACGATCGGGCCCGACCCGTCGTGGGTCGCCCCGCCCTGGTCGATCGTGGCCGCGGCCGCAGGCGGGCGCTCCTGGCCCAGCTCGTGAGCCGCAACATACGCGGGCCCGGCGAGCACCAGCGCCAGGATCAGTCCACTCGCGAGGGCGGCCTGGAATCTGAGCGCCACGTGGCGCGCACTCTCCACTAGACAACCTTTACCCATGACGGACTCCCTCCTCCAGATCGTGTGGTAGATCGATCCGATTGCGCCGCGGGATCGCCGCCGCCCGTGACGACGAACGGCGCCCAGAAGTAGGGGTGATCGTGCTCAGACCGAACCGCGAGCATGGCGGACCGCAGCGCGTCGGCCGCTGCTGTTCCGTTCTGCAGATCGGCATAGAACCTGCCCATGAGACGCGCCGTCGTGTCGTCGCTCACTGGCCACAGGCTCGCGACCACGGTCGAGCAGCCCGCGCCCAGGATCCCACGGGTTAGCCCTACGACCTCGTCGCCCACCGACAGTCCTCCAAGCCCGGTCTCGCATGCCGAGAGGGTGACCATCTGAGCCCCTCGCGCTAGCTCACCGAGATCAGCTACCGTCAGCCAGCCGTCGGCGAGCTTGAGCAGCGAAAATGCCGGATTGTCTCGTCGGAACACGGCGTGGGATGCCACGTGAAGGATGTCGAACTTGCCGATCTGGCGGCGAAGCTCCTGGCCGGTCGCTTCCCTGCCCGCTAGGACAGTCACCCGAGGCCACGCGCTGGCGACCGTCTCGATCTCGCGCGTGACCCATGGCAAGTTGGGGTCCTCGACACCCACGACGAGCGCGCGCAGCCCAAGCGGTCCGGCCAGACGACGACAGTTCTGATAGACGCCGGCGCTGGGAACGCAGCTCACCGCGAAGCGTTCGGCCAGATAGCCGTCGCCGTCGTGGAAGGCATGAAACGGCAGGCCATGGAGAGGGCCATGCGGCACGACGATCAGTCGGTCGCGTCCGCGCAGGTCAGGCTCGAGCGGCTTGATGACCGCCTCCCACAACGCATGCAGACAGCCGTCGACCCGCCCGCGCAGGCCTTCGAGGTTGGCACGCAGATAGTCGGCGCCGAAGGCGCCCTTGCCGATGTGGAAGCCGAGTCGCCTGACCAGTCGGGCCACTTCGTACATGCGCGTGAGCCGGCGAAGCTGCAGTCCAGAGTCGGTCCTGACGAAGGCAACCAGCTCGTCGTTGACCGTGAAGAACTCCACCAGGGCCGTTCCCGTGGGCAAAGCTGTCTCGTCCTCGACGGCGTTCGCCTCGCTGGTGGCCCGAGCGTCCTGTGCGCCCCGTGCCGCCAGTTGAAGCTCGCGAGTGGCCCGCGCAAACTCCTGCTCGAGGGAGGATACGAGCTGGGCCTGGCCGGATCGTCCGAGAGCATCGGAGGATGGCGTTTCGTCGCCGCCGTAGGCCAGCGTGTACGCAGCATTCAGGCGAGTCCTGATGTCACGGACCTTGCGGACCAGCTTGTCAACCCGCGAGCGGCGGCCGCGCGGCGCAGCCCAATCGCCGGCCAGCAGCTCCTCCAGCAGCGTGCGGGACTTAGACCGCTCGACAAAGTCGTACGCGTCGGCGATCGCTTTTACCGACTCATGCCGCAGGAGGAGGCCGACGACGCGTTCGTACATATCCGTCTTGTCGGCCAGAAACGACAACTTGAGATCGTCCGCGCGCGCTCGCGCGCGGACCGTTTCCAGATGGTCGATGGCCAGGCGGTAGCTGGCTATGGCTGTCTCAGGCGCTGTTGGTTCGAGCAGCTCGCCGACAGCGGCGTGAGCCTGGAACAACAAATGGTCCGCTCCCAGGGCGGTAGCTGACTCAAGCGCCTGGCGGAAGCACTTGAGCGCTTCGGCCGGCGCCCCCAGTCGAGCCAACAGGGCGCCCTCGACGAGCCGACCGTAAGCGGCGCGATCCAACGCACCCGCTCCTTCCAGACGGCGCGTAGCAGTCTGGCACTCGCGTAGGGCAGCCCTCAGCTCGGCTTCATCGCCGTCGGCCAGGGCGAGGCGGGCCGCCTGCAGCCGTGCGATGGACTCCAGGAACCGGTTGCCGATTCGGACAGCCAACTGGCGTGCCTCATCGGACCGCAGCCTTGCGAGGCTCCGGTCCTCGGAGGCCTCAGCGAGCGCTCCGGCGGCGAGGAGCGCTTGTGCCAGCTCAAACGGCATCTCGAGCGCTCGCAGGCCGGCGATCGCCCGCTCCGCCGCCGCTCTCGACTCCTCGCGGAGGTTGAGCGCACTACACGTCCGCAGAAGGTCGAGATCAACTTCCGTGGCGCCTCTGTCCACCTTGAGCGACTCGTAGATAGCCCTGGACTCGGTCAACGCTTCCAGGGCTTGCCCGTAATCGCCGCGCCGGTAGGACAGCGAGCCGATGTTGAGGAGTGTGTAGGCCACCTCAGCCTGAAGCCCGAGCGCACGTCGAATACGCTCCGCGGCCCGCAACGAGCTAACCGCCTGCTCGTATCGCCCCAGCTCCACCAGAACGTTGCCCAGGTTCTGTTCGACGTCCGCCAGAGATGAGTCTTCCCCAAGGCGGCGGAACACCGCGCGAGCGGCCCGGTATGCCTGGACCGCCTCCCTGAAGCGGCCCATCGGACGATAGATCGTGCCCAGATTGTTCGCCTGCTTGGCCGCTTGCAGCTCGTCGCCCTGGTCGAGGAAGTAGGCTCGCGTTCGCTGAGCTAGCTCGACGGCTTCGTGATAGCGACCTAGAAGTCGGAGGGTGGTCACGTGCCCGATCCGGGTCCTGGCTGCCGCGGCTTCTAGATCGAGAGCCTGAAAGCGGCTCTCGGCCTCCTCATATTGAGCAACCGCGGTCTCGTACATCCCGAGGAAACGCAGGGCATGCGCGTGGGCGCGAAGCGCTCGGGCGTAGCCCTCAGCCGAGCCGCTTTCGCGTTCTGCCGCCAACCAACTCTCAGCTCGCACCAACGCCTCTCGCGGGTTGGTCCGATTCAGTCGGTCGATGTCAGCAGCCAGCTCGTCCCAGGATGGCATTCCGCGCCTCTGGCTGAGGGCCTCTACGAGCCGCAGGTTGCTCACGTCTGCCGGTTAGTCGGCCAGGTTTAGGGCCGGAATCTCGATGACGTGGTCGGCTGGATCGACCTCGACGGCGTAACCACCCTTCGGAAGCGCCTCCAGCCAGAACTCCCCCTCACCATCGGTCACCTGCTCGACCGGACTCACCGGACCAGCAAGGCAGACGGCGGCCGCCGAGACGGGTGAGCCCTTCGACAACACCTCGCCCATGAGCTGCAGTCGCTCGTCTGACGCGTCCGGGCATACCTGGAGGACAACCTCGAACGGCTAGGATGCGAACAGCAGGTGCCGGCTCCGCTGGACTATTTGGCGGACGCCGACCGGCAGCGGCTGCGCCTGCGTATCACGGACCAACTGGATCGCCACACGCTCTCTACCTTCCATACACCTACCCCGATACCGCCCGAGCTACCCGAACGAGGGATGAAGCGCGAGCATTCGACCGGCAGTCGTCACCAATAACTGGAACGCTGCGGGGAGCACAAATGGGACAGTTGCACCACAAATGGGAACCGCAGCAACGCCCGACCAGGAGGGAAAACTGCCCTCACCCGGTCAGCCAGGGGTCGCCTCCTGGACGCCCGCAGGAAGCTCCACCCAAAACGTGCTGCCGCGCCCCGGCCCCGCGCTCTCGGCCCAGATGCGGCCCCCTGCAGCTCGACCAATTGCTTCGTTATGTACAGGCCTAGCCCAGTCCCACCAATTCGCCTATGCGCCCGGCCGGGAATCCGATGAAAGCGTCCGAACAGCTGCGGCAGGTCTCCCGGTGCGATCCCGAGACCGTGGTCCGCTACGCTGAAGCGGACCCCGCCGTCCGCGGGCTCGGCCGAGATCCTGACCGGCCCCCCTTGCGGCGAGTACTTGATGGCGTTGGAGATCAGATTGATGAGGATCTGGTCGAGCTTGTCCGGGTCAGCCAGCACAGAGGGCAGCGGCTCCCGGGAGCACAATCCGTCGGTAGTTGTGCTGGACGTCCAAATGCCTGGCCCGACAGGACTGGAGCTTGCGCGAGCGATCAAGCGGGATCCCATGCTCTCGCGCACATTCGTGATCCTGCTTACCTCGAGGGCGCAGGCGTCGGACGTTGGCGCGGGACCAGACTGCGGGGCGGACGAATATCTCACGAAGCCGTTCTCGCCGAGAGAACTCCTCGCCCTCGTAGAAAGCGCTACCGAAGCGTAGGGCTGGGAGGCGCAAGGCATGCGCGGCCGATTTTGAGGAATTTCCTGACCTGCTGCCGCTGCTCGAGTTGGCGTTGGCGCTCGCGGCGCAACCTGCCCGCCGCGAAGCCTCCCGTCGTGGTGCGGTGGGCACGCGACGCTGACGCTGGCACAGGGGCTGGTCGAAGACATCGCCCAGACCTTAGAGGAAGTCGGCCTCAACCCCCAAAGCCTGATCTTGGAAATCAGCGAAAACGCCTTGATGCAGAACACCGAGGCGACGATCCGAAAACTGCATCAGTTGCATGCTCTGGGAGTCAGACTGGCCGTCGACGATTTTGGCGCCGACTATACATCACTCAGTCATGTTCAGCGCTTCCCGCTGGACATTCTCAAGATCGACAAGTCGTTTATTCGCGGCGTCGAGACCGACTCAAGACAGTCATCCCTGGTCCATGCCATCATCGCCTTGGGTAGGGCCCTGGACCTGGAGATAGTTGCTGAAGGCGTCGATCTGGCGACGCAGGTCGAGCGCCTCCGGCAGCTCGGATGCGATCAGGGCCAGGGCTGTCACTTCGCGAAGCCGCTGAGCAGCTACGAGATGGAGCTGCTCCTGAAGGTGCGTGCTCCTCTCGCGGCGCGGCGCGCTCGGAGCGTCCCCTCGACCTCACGGTAGGCTGTCACCTACGGCCCTGTCCACGCGCCGCCCGCGCGGCACACTATATTGACGCGAGCGTCCGGGACGGATATCTTCGCCACGCCGCATCCTTAGGGCTGACGGGGAAGGAAGGAAAGCAGCGATGCGCGTTGGTTATTTCATGATGCCCTTGCACCTGCCCGGCGCGACGTTGGCAGAGACGTTGGAGCTGGACCTTCACCAGATCGAACGACTCGATAGGCTCGGGTTCGAGGAGGCCTGGATAGGCGAGCACTTCACGGCTGAATGGGAGAACATTCCCGCCCCCGACCTGTTCATCGCGGCCGCCCTCCAGCGGACGGAGCGGATCAAACTTGGGACTGGCGTCGCCTGCCTGCCCAACCACAGCCCGTTCATGCTGGCCCACCGAGTCGCTCAGCTCGACCAGATGGCGCGCGGCCGCTTCCTGTTCGGGATTGGATCGGGTGGCTTTCCGGGTGACTTCGAGGTGGCCGGCATCGACCCCAAGAGCGGGCGCCACCGCGCGCTGACGCAGGACGCCATCGACCTGGTCCTCAAACTCTGGGAGTCGCCTGAGCCTGGGCTGTACGAGCAGCACGGCTGGCGGTTCTGGGTCCCGGAGCCGGATCCATCGATCGCCAAGCACGTCTACGCGCGTCCGTACCAGCTCCCGCACCCGCCGATCGCCGTGGCCGGCGTTTCGGAGCGTTCAGAGACGCTGATCCTGGCTGGCGAGCGCGGCTGGATCCCGATGAGCATCAACCTCGTGCCGTCTCGCGTCCTCAAGACTCATTGGGAGGCGGTCGAAGAAGGGGCTCGGGCCGGCGGCAGGTCGCCGTCCAGGGAGGAGTGGCGAGTCGCCCGCAACATCCACGTGGCCGAGACTACTGAGGCGGCGCGCCGCGAGGCGATCGAGGGGACGATCGGACGGGACTACCGCGACTACTTCATGCCCCTGCTCAAGAAGATCCGGGGCTTCGGCGGATTCAAGCAGGACCCCGACATGTCCGACGACCAGGTGACCCTGGATTACCTGGCCGACAACGTCTGGATCGTGGGCGATCCGGACGAGTGCGCCCGCCAGCTGCGGGAGCTGCAGGCCGAGGTGGGCGGCTTTGGGATCGTCCTGGCGATGGCGCACGACTGGCCCGACCCGGCGGTGTGGGAGCGCTCGATGAGCCTGCTCGCCACGGAGGTGATGCCACAGCTTGAGGGATGAGGAACGAGGAATGAGGAATGAGAGGCAGAGCCACTCCTCATGCCTCATGCCTCATCGCTCATGCCTTCGTCACGGCTTCGCCAGCGCTCGGTGAGGCGCCCGAGGCGACCGGGCGAGGCTTCCTCGACCAGCTCGAGGACCATCATCAGCGCATCGGTATGCGGAGGGACAACCTCGCCGTCCGAGAGCGAGCGACGAATGTGCTCCCAGCGACGGAGCTGTTCGTTGGTCAGGCGCAGGGTGATCTTGTGAGTGCGGGTGCGGGGGCCTGGCATGGGAACCTCCGGATCGGAGTGAGAACGAACCCCAGGCCACGCTGAGTCTAGCGCTGGCCAGGCGGACCGTCAACGAAAGACGCTGATTCAGAGTTTGAGTAGCGCCAGGCCGGTTCGCGGGTCCGATCGGCGATGGAGATGTTTTTTCGCCTCTACGACGATGACCTCGAGGGTCGGGCGGACGTGGGCCTGGATGAGATGGCCGCCTCGGGCGAGGCCCTCGGAGTTGCCGACTACGACGTGGGCGTGGATCTTCGGCTCACCGTTGTCCTCGGCAATGTCGCCCAGGAGGGAGAGCACCTCGAGCTGCTCGACGAGCGGGATCCGCTTGTAGTCACGCCGCTCGAACTCGAAGAAGCCCAGGGTCACGTCGCTGAAACCGCCAATTGCGCTGAAGTGGCCCCCGGCCAGCCGGTGCTGCCTGGCGAAGTCTACCAAGCCGGCGATGGCCTCGTCGCCTGTGTCGAACACCAGGACCCAGGTCTTCTCAGCCTCGGCGTTGATCAGCTCCGATTTCATCTCCGCCTCCTTTCTTTGCTCCGCTAGTGCTGACGATCAGGATGACACATTTGGCCGTCGCTCATCCGGGGGTCCCTCGTCCGCACGCCCAGCACCCCGGCACCGGCTATCGGAGTTCGGACTGCCCATTGGCGGCTCTGGTGTGAAAAGAACCGCCCGCCGCGGCATAAAGACAGAATAGAACATCAGTTCTATTCGGAGGCCGTGTGGCGGGCGCGACTCAAGCGTTTCCTGACCTCGGCTCGCTGACGAGTGTGCTGCCTGGGCGCGGCGTGCTCGTCCTGCGCGACGCGGCCCGGCTGCGGCGGTATCGGCAGTACCAGGACTTCTACGAGGGCAAGCACTACCTGCGGCCGCGGAGCGGCCGGACCAACCTGGTGCTGAACTACGGCAGGACGGTGGTCGACAAGGGCGTGGCGTACTTGCTGGGGCGTGGGCTGGGCTTCAGTGTGATGCCGGCTGACGAGTCGTCGGGCGGATCTCGAGCTCTGGCGGCCCGCGCGGAGCGGCTGCTGTACGACGTGTACTGGGACAACGACCTGGAGGCCGTCGACCTGCAGGTAGCGCAGAACGCGGGCGTGCTCGGGGACGGCGTCTACAAGGTGTTTTACGAGGGGGAAAGGGGAAGGGAGAGCGAGGAAGGGGGAAGGATTCGGGTCCTGAACGTGGACCCGATGAGCTTCTTTGCGACCTGGGCGGGCGACGATCCGGGCGAGCTGCGGCGGGTGGAAGTGGTCTACGCATTGGACGGCGACGGCCTGGCCGGCATGGCCGGGGCCCTGGGCCTGGGGCCGCGCGAGGCGGCGGCTCTGGCGGGCGGCAGGTACGTGGAGGTCGTCGAGCGCTGGACGGGCTCGGAGTTCTCGCTGCTGGTCGGCGAGCGCGAGGTGCGGCGGAGTGCGAACCCGTACGGCTGGATCCCGTTCGTGCACGTCCCGAACCTGCAGCCGGCTAACGAGTTCTGGGGGCGCAGCGACCTGGCCGACGTGGTCCCGATCAACCGCGAGCTGGATGAGCGGATCAGCGACCAGGCGGACATCATTCGCTACCACGCCGACCCGCCGGTGGTGTTCAAGGGGGTGACCGAGCATAGCGACCTGGCCGTGGGGCCTGGGACGGTCTGGGACATCCCTGTGGACGCGGACGTCAAGCTGCTGGAGTGGCAGGGCCAGCCGGTGGCGGTGGGCGAGCACATCGAGCGGGTCTTTCGGGCCCTGTACGAGGTGGCGGAGACGCCGCGGACGGCGTTTGGCGACTCTGGGCGGCTTTTGAGCGGGGTGGCGCTGGAGACGGAGCTGCGGCCGATCATCCAGAAGACGCTGCGGCGGCGGGTGTTCTGGACGCGGGCGCTGCGGCGTCGGAATCAGCTGATCCTGCGGCTGGCCGAGCAGTACGGGGTGGGCGGGGCGAGCCCCGGCGAGTTCGCGCCCTACCGGACGCGGGTGATCTGGCCGCCGATGGTGCCGCAGGACGACCAGGCGGACGTGCGGAACAACGTGGCGCTGGTGGCGAGTGGACTTCGGAGTCATAGAAGCGCAATGGACGCGCTTGGGGTGGAGAGCCCGGAGGAGGAGCTGGAGCGGGTGCTGGCTGATCGAGCTGCGCTGGGAGTCGCGCCGTGACCACGCGGGCACAGATGCGGACGACGATCCGCAACGAGCTGAACGACGCGGGCGGGACGCCGTTGTGGCCTGACGCGCAGCTAAACGAGTGGCTGGTCGAGGGGCTGCGCGACCTGGGGCGCCAGCTGGGGCTGGAGAAGAGCCAGAGCATCACGAGCGTGGCCAACCAGGGCAGCTATGCGCTGGCCGCCGACGTCGTGCAGGTGGCGCGGGTCGAGCACCCGGCGGGGTACTTTCGCGTGCCGAGGGGGTTCGCGAGTGGGGACGTCTCGCCTGACGCGATCCTGGACCTGGACCCGAGGGTGAAGCCGCTCGAGCTGCTGTACGACGTCTTCGGGGGCAGCCTGGTGCTGTCGCCGGCCCCGAGCGCCTCTGGGGAGAGCATCGTGGTGCGCTACCAGGGGGCCTACGCCGAGCCTTCGGCGGACAGCTCGGTGCTGGACCTGCCGAGCCGCGACGAGGACGCCTTGCTGTTCTACGTGTGCGGGCGGGCGATGCAGTGGATCGGGGCTGACGAGGCGAAGCGGCAGCGCTTCGAGCGGCAGCGCGGGGCTGACCCTGGCTCGCTGAGGCGTGAGTACGACCGCGACTATCGGGCGGTGATTCGGGAGCGGCGGGGCCGCGTGGCCACCCGGCGCCTCGTGGTGAGGTGAGCGGTAGGTGGTAGGTGGTAGGCGGTAGGTGAGGGCTGGGGGCTTGGAGGAGCGATGAGTCCGTTGGCGGGGATCCTGGCGGACCTGGGCGGGGGGGTCCTGGCGGAGCGGGTGGTGCTGGTGGACGCGAGCGGGAACCCGATCGTGTACGACCAGACGAACCGGACGCCGGTCTCGAACTACGCCCAGGGCGGCACGGCTGGCGTGCCAGGCGACACGTCGGAGAAGTTGTTTTCCTGGACGGCGGATGGGCAGGCGGCGGCGGGCAACGCCAAGCTGGTCAAGGCGATCCTGTTCAGCAACACTGGGGCGGCTCTCAACAACCTTGGGGACGGGGAGGCTGGGGGCCTGGCTCGGGTGCCTTTGCTGGGCTTCGGGCTGTTCGACGGGAGCGCGAACGCGCAGCGAGCGCGGACGCCGGCCTGGTTCGCGAACCTGGCGGCGACGGCGGTGACGGCTGGCACGCCGGTAGTGTTTCGGACGCCCGGGGCTGGGCTGAAGGCTCGCATGATGGGCTTCATGCTGTCGCTGAGCGTGGCTGGGTCGGTGATCTTCAAGTTTGGGGCTGGGAGCACTGAGTACCTGCGGACGCCGCTGATGGGGGCCGGGTGGGCCTGGCGTCGGAGCTGCTGGGGAACGGGCTGGTGCCGGGGGCGGCCAACGACGCGCTGAAGATCGACGTGACGGCGACGGGCAACGTGAGCGGGTTCGTGTTCGGCATGGACGAGTGAGAGCGGGTAGGTGGTAGGCCGTAGGTGGTAGGAGGGCGGGGACGGATGGAGCGGCGGAGGTTTCTGGCGAGGCTGGGGGCCGTGGTGGGTGTCGCGGCTTTGTGTTCGGCGACGTCGCTTGGCGTCGCGGAGGCGCGTGGGCGTCGGCGACGCTGGCGCTGGGTGTGTGAGCCGCGCGAGCGGCATCCTGGGCAGGTGCGCTGCCGCAAGCGGCGGCGCTAGCGACGGAGTGGGCAGTGAGCGGTGGGCAGTGGGCAGAAGGCCAAGCCACTGCACACTGCACGCTGCCCACTGAGCACTGGAGGTGAGTGATGGCGGACGAGGGTGAGGGCCAGGCTGGGCAGGGTTCCGGGCAGGAAGCGAATCTGGGCGCGGCGGCTGAGTCAAGTACGTTGGGCGCGGGTTCCGCTGAGGGCTCGAATCAGGCGGAGGAGCTGGTGCCCATCGAGCGGGTGCGGGGCCTGCAGTCGGTGAACGATCGCCTGCGGGCGGAGCTGGGCGAGCTGCGCGCGGAGCTTGACGGCGCCAAGCAGTCGGCGGAGGCGGCCGGGGCCGCGATCTCCGAGGCGGCAGGGCAGGCGCTGGCGAACCTCAGGCGCGCGCTGCACGCCGAGAACGCGGGGCGGGTGGTCCCTGAACTGATCGTGGGCGACACGTTCGACGCGCTCGAGGCCTCGGTTGAGGTGGCGAAGGCGGCGTTCGATCGGGCGGCGGAGCTGGCTCGAGCGAGTATGGCTGGCCAGCCGATCCCAGCTGGGACGCCGGCCAGGTCGGCGACCGCGGCCGCGGCGGCCGCGGGGCTGAGCGCGCAGGACAAGATCGCGGCGGGCCTGAGGGCCCGGAGCGAGTGAGCGGGTAGGTGGTAGGTCGTAGGCGGTAGGTGGTGGGCGGGGCTGGCCCCCGTCTGCCGACTACCGTCTTCCACCTGCCGCACTGGAGGGAAGAATGGCGGATCCAACGATTTTGCAGGGCCAGGGCCAGGTTGACCTGACGCTGGGCGCGGCCGTGGCGGCGGGTGACCTGCTGGGGTACTCTGGCGCGCTCTGGGTGAAGGCGGACGCCGACGCGTCGCCGCCGATCCCGGCTCAGCTGATCGCCGCGGCTGGGGGAGCGAGTGGGGATCGGATCGGGGCCTTCAAGCGGGCTGTGGTGGATAACCAGAGCCTGGCCTTGACGGTCAATGGCTCGATCTACCTGTCGACTGTGGCGGGCGGCATCACGCAGGTGGCGCCGAGCGCGGCGAACGCGCTCAACCAGGTGGTGGGCAAGGCGATCTCGGCCACGCGCTACGAGGTGGACGTCATGGGCGCCCAGCCTTCGCGCTACGTGCACACCGAGCTGACGCTGCCGCTGGTGATCCCGGGCGGGACTGGGGCGGCGGACGTGCTGACGGGCGTGACGCCTGGCTTTCGGGGGCGGGTCGAGGCCTGGCAGTTCGTGACGACGGTGGTCGGCACGGGCGCCGGGGCGACGCGGACGCCCCAGCTGAAGGTCGGGGCGGTGCTGGTGACGGGGACCGATCAGACGGCCCTTGTGCTGGCTGACACGGCGGCGGTGGGCCAGGTCAAGGGGCTGGGGGCGCCGACGGGGGCCAACGACTTCGGGGCGACGGACACGCTGACAGCCCAGTTTCTGGCTGGGGGTACGGCGTTCACGGCTGGCCAGGGGTACTTCTTGATTCGGGTGCGCGAGGAGGTCCTCGACACGTAGTGGGCCAGGGGCCGGGGGCCTGGGGCGAGGGCGCGCTAGCTTCCTGGCTCTGGCGGCCCCCGGGTTCTTGGGGGAGGTAAGGGACGATGCCGTTGACATTGGCGGAGAGCGCGAAGCTCTCCAACGACATGCTGCAGGTGGGGGTGATCGAGACGATCATCGAGGCCTCGCCGATGCTGAACTACCTACCGTTTCTGACGGTCCAGGGGAACAGCTTCAAGTACAACCAGGAGGCGGCGCTGGGCGGGGCGAGCTTCTACGCGGTCAACGCGGTGTGGACGGAGGCGACCGCGACGTTCACGCAGAAGACGGCCACGCTGGCCGTTCTGGGGGGCGACGCGGACGTCGACAACTTCATCGAGCGAACGCGGTCGGGCCCGCCGGTCGGGAACGACCAGCGGGCGATCCAGACGGCGCTGAAGGCCAAGGACGTCTCCCGGAAGTGGGAGAACACGATGATCACGGGCGACATCACGGCCGACCCGAACGCGTTCGACGGGCTGCGGCGGCTGGTGCCGGCTGGCCAGCAGAACACGCCCGGGGCCAACGGCGGGGCCCTGACGCTGGGCCTGGTCGACGAGCTGATCGACCTGGTCAAGGGCGGTAAGCCCGACCTGCTGCTGATGAGCAAACGGACGCGGCGGAAGCTCAAGAGCCTGCTGGTGGCGTCTGCCCACTACGTGGAGAGCGGGCTGGACGGGTTTGGGCGGCAGGTGATGATGTACGACGGGATCCCGATCGAGGTCTCGGACTTCCAGCCTGACAACGAGGCGCAGGGGACCGGGACGTTGCTGTCGAGCGTGTACGCGATCCACTTCTCGGACTCGGACGGACTGGTGGGGCTGACCAACGGCGGGGTCGAGGTGATCGACGTGGGGCAGCTGGAGAGCAAGGACGCGGCTCGGGTGCGGGTGCGCTGGTACGTGGGCCTGGCGCTGCTGCGGGACTCGGCGGTGAGCCGGATGACGGGCGTGACCGCGACGTAGGAGTTGGGAGACGGGAGATAGGAGTTGGGGAATGGAACCCCAACCCCAACTCCTAACTCCCATCTACCAACTCCTCGAGAGGAGGTTCGATCATGCCCCGTCCGTTGGGGCTGGGGCTGCCAGGCCAACAGTGGGAGACCTGGGAGCCGAACGAGCTAGAGCTGGCGGCCGCGCTGATGCCGAGCGCTGTGGTAGTGCTGGTGTACGGCGACCAGCCGGCCGAGACTCGTGAGGCGCAGGTGGCCGCCGCGCGAGCGTTGGTGGCTCGGACCGGAGCGCGGCTATTGCTGCGAGCCTGCGAGCCGGATGTGCCAATCTGGGCGTCGACCGACTGGGCCGGCGAGTGCGCCCGTCGGGCCGGCTTCTTCACCAGGGGCGGACCCCTGATCCCGATTGAGATGATTCCCGGCAACGAGCTCGATGGTGCTTCAGAGGGTGGATCGCTCGCCTGGGCGGCCGGGGCTGGGCCGAGCTGGCTGCTCAGATTCGCCCAGCGCTACCGAAGACTGCGGCCGGGCGAGCGACTCCACCTGCCCGCCCCAAGTCCCGGGACCGAGGTGAGCGCCTTCTGGCAGGCCTGCGCCCGAGCCGGGGTGAGCAATCGGTTCGATGTGGCCGACGTGCACGCCTACTCTGACGAGCAGGTGCGAACACTACCCCGCTTGGCCCATGAGATGCTCGGCCTACCGGTCGACCTGACCGAGTGTGACCAGGTCGAGCCAGCCCTTGTCGCGGCTGAAGTCAGGGCCTACCCCTGGCTGGGGAGCGCCTGCTACTCGATTCGCCAGGGCCACCGCTGGGCGACCGAGCGACCAGACCTGGTGGCAGCGTTCCAGGCGGCCCAGATCGAGGATGGCGAGCCGTCAGCGCTCAGCAATCAAGAGCTGACGGCTGATGGCTGACCGCTGATGGCTAGCTACCACGTGACGTTGGACGGGCAGGGCTACATGCTGGAGCTGGCGAAGTACGTGCGGCGGGCGCACGAGCCGTTTGTGCCGAGGGTGACGGCTGGGGATCGGCGCTATGGGGACCTGGCGCACGACCAGGGGCTGCTGGTGTCGGACTGGAGTGGGGGCGAGGGCTTCTTGCAGCTGGACCCGGACGCGACTTCGCGCTACCGGACTGGGACGGGCGTGGACTGGTACTCGCAGCCCGGGGCGCTGGGGCTGGGCCCGCTGATGCCGCAGATCAAGCAGTGGGGCGCGGACGCGCCGACCTGCGCGCTGGTGTACAAGGGCAGCCTGTACGTGGGGGTGAGCAGCCAGGAGGTCTACAAGTGGGACGGGACGACCTGGACGCTTTCGCTGGGGGCGATGGGCTACATCCCGGCCGCGATGGCGACGTTTCTGAACAAGCTGTACGTGACCAGCGGCTCGGACGGGAAGGTGGCGTCGTTTGACGGGACGACCTGGACGAACCCGGCGTTTACGATCGCGGGCTCGGGCGGCTCGGCTGCGCTGGCGACGTTTTACCGCCAGACGGCCCAGTACCTGTACGTGGGGACGAGTGGGACGGGGCCGAACGGGGTTGGGTCGGTGTACTGGTGGGACGGGGCGACGCTGAGCGCGAAGCAGTACGACTTTGAGGAGACGTCGCCCCAGGCGGCGGTGGTGTTGGGCAACCGGCTGTACTTCTTTGTGGGCAGCTCGGACGGGCGGGGGGCGATCTACTCGGTCGACGACTCTGGGCTTGGGGGCGTGTACCGGGCGCACGTGGCGCGCTCTGACGGGTACTGGCGATCGGCGGTGGTGTGGAA
>DASPXK010000295.1:0-26545 GCA_035637315.1 Chloroflexota bacterium | reverse complement strand
ATTGTCCAGCAGCGACTCGGCGGCCTCCTTCGCGAGCTTCAGGTCGAACCAGGTGAGGGTCCAGCGGTTGTGGACCTTGGCCGTCGCATTGGTCTTCATCACACCCAGCGCGAAGGCGTTCTCGCCTCGGAACACCTCGGGGATCGGGAACGCGGCCACGTAACCGATATTGGCCCCGGGCTCGACGACCACGCCGGCCACCTCCCCGGTGATGTAGCGGCCCTCCTCGATGAAGGCGAAGTAGTAGCCGATGTTCGGCGGATCGGTCGGGACGGGGAAGCCCGAGGCGTGGAAGAAGGCGACCTCCGGATGCCGAGCGGCCACCTTGCGCGTCGGCTCCATGAAGCCGAAGGAGGTGGTGTACACGGCCTGCGCGCCTTGCTGGAGCATGCTCTCGAGCAGGTCCTCGACGGCCTGTTTGTTGTCGTCCGGCACGCTGTCCTTGCGGATCGAGAGGTCCACGTACGGCAGGTCCCGCTTGACGGCGAAGAAGCTCTGCTCGTGCGCCCAGCTCCAGCCCTTGTCGTTGGTCGGGCTGGTGTAGAGCTGGGCGACCTTGCACGTTGACGGCGCCGCGGCGACAGGCTTCGGCGCGGCCGGAGGGGCCGCGGCTGGACTCGGCGATGCCGCCGGACTCGCGGCGGGTGAGGCAGCGGGGGCGGCCGGACTGGCCGCCGGCGCTGCGGACTTGGGCGCTTCGGTCGGCTTGGCAAGTGCGGCCGTGGGACTCGGGGCGGGCGGCGGCGTGCAGGCAGCAGCGATCGTGGCGAGCACCGCTACCAGGCAAATCAAGACGCGCGCGGCTGCGACTGGCACTGGGCGCTCCTTCTCAGCGAGGTGGTGACCAGATCAGATGAGACAGTCTAGCGTGCGGAGAACGCGGGTTCCATGCGCTCCGAACGCTCGACAGCGACGGCGGTCGCATGTCATCGTGAGCGGCGTCCCTGTCATCCTACCCTTATTGTTCATCCTGACTTCTTATTGTCATCGTGACTTTTTATTGTCATCCTGACTTTTTATTGTCATCCTGAGCGGAGCGAAGGATCCGTAGCCCGCGCAGCGCACTTGTTCCGGGCACGGATTCTTCGCTGCGCTCAGAATGACAATACAGAGAGGTCAATGTGACTCTTCGGCGGACGGGGCGGCAGCCCGTCCTGGCGGCTCGCGGCGCCGTGGCGGCGCCGCACCACGCCGCGGCGCAGGCCGGCCTCAGCATGTTGCAGCGCGGCGGATCGGCGGTCGACGCGGCCATCACGGCGAACGCCGTACTGGCGGTGGTCTACCCGCACATGGCCGGCTTGGGCGGCGACCTGTTCTGTCTCTTGTGGGACGCCACCGCGGGGCGGCTCGAGGGCCTCAACGCCAGCGGCCGAGCCGCCCAGGCCGCGACGATCGAGCTCTATCGTGAGCGCGGCTGCCAGTCGACCCCGGTCCGCGGCCCGCTGGCCGCCCTCACCGTCCCGGGCGCCGCCGACGGCTGGTGGCAGCTCCACCGCCGACTCGGCCGCCTGGCATTCGGCGAACTGCTCGGTCCGGCGATCGAGCTAGCCGAGGAAGGCTTCCCGGTCCCGCAGAGCCTGGCCGCCTGGACGGTCCCGGCCGCTCAGGTGCTCGATGAGGACCCGGCGGCCCGCGCGACGTTCCGACCCGACGGCCGCCCGCTGCGGATGGGCGAAAGGCTGGCCCAGCCCGTGCTCGCACGAACCCTGCGCCTGATCGCCGAGGGAGGTCCGGACGCGTTCTACCGGGGTCCCGTCGCCCAACAGATCTGCGATTACCTCGTCGCGAGAGATGGGGTCCTGCGCGCCGAGGACTTCGCCGCACACCGCTCCGACTGGGTCGCTCCGATCCAGGCGCCGTATCGTGGCTACGTCGCGTACCAGCTGCCCCCTAACACCCAGGGCTTCGTTGCCCTCGAGATGCTCGCCGTCCTCGAAGGGCTCGACGTGGCCGCGATGAGAGACCTGAGCGCGGCCTACATCCACACCCTGGCCGAGGCCGCCCGCCTGGCCCTCGAGGACCGCGAGCAGTACCTGAGCGATCCCGACTTCGTCGAGATCCCCCTCGCGTCGCTGCTCTCGCCCGAGCACGCCGAAGAGCTCCGACGGCGGATCGATCCTCATCGCCGTCCCCCCGTCGCGGACACGGCGTCGGCCGCTGGCGACACGTGCTACGTGTGCGCCGTCGATCGGGATGGGAACGCCGTCTCGCTCATCCAGAGCGTCTTCTACGATTTCGGCTCGGGCGTGGTGGGCGGCGAGAGCGGGGTGCTCCTGCAGAACCGCGGCTCCTTTTTCTCGCTCGATCCGCGTCACCCAAACCGCCTCGAGCCGGGCAAGCGCACCGCGCACACCCTGATCCCGGCGATGCTCTTCGCGGATGGCAGGCCGGTCCTGGTGTACGGAACGATGGGCGGCGATGGCCAGCCCCAGACCCAGACGGCCGTGGTCAACCGAATCGTGGACTTTGGCTACGACGTCCAGCGCGCGGTGGAGTCACCGCGCTGGCTGTACGGGCGGACCTGGGGCGCCAGGACGACGGCCCTGAGCCTGGAGGAGGATATGCCGCCCGAGACAGCCGCCCGACTGGCCGCGATGGGCCACGAGGTGCGGACGGTCCCAGCCTGGAGCGATTCTATGGGACACGCCCAGGCGATCTGGATCGACCAGAGCCAGGGCGTGTACTGGGCCGCCGCCGACCCGCGCGGCGACGGAGCGGCCGCGGGCTGGTAGCGCTTTACGCCGGTGCGGCCACCAGGCGGACCGAGCGGGATGAGTTCTTGGTTTTGAGCAGCTTGATCAGCCTGGGGGTCAGAGGCCCGATCAGGTCGCCGAGCGTAATCGAGGGGAACGACGGGTGGCCCAATGACTTCTGGGGATGGAGCTTGTAGGTGTTGCGATAGCCGTTCTTGCCGATGCTGATGTAACCCTGGCGGGCGAGGTCCTTCAAGATGCGGTGGACCGCCCGCTCGGTGATGCCGAGCGAGATCGCCAGGTCGCGGGTAGTGACCTCGCTGCGGGCCGCCAGCAGCATCAGCAGCGCGGTGTGATTCGACAGACAGGAATGCATGCGAGTCCTCCTCGACCGAGCGGCCAGACCGGCGCGACCGGACCGCTACCGCCCCAGCGCGCCATCTGACGCCGAGATCATGTCGTAGTTGACCGTAGCATGGCCCAAGGAAGGAGCGGTTAAGCTTGGTTGAATGCCACCTTAAACTCTGGTTAGAAAAAAGGCAGCGCTGTGGCGTCTTGAGAGCGTCGTCACGCAAAACTTGTCCAGTTATCGCGGCTTCCGACTGGCTAGGCGCCGGCGTGGGGTGCCGGCTGGACGGGGAGCACCCGGTCTCGGCCCGAGCCAGGTGCCCCGGGTGCGGCGCGTGTCAGGAGTACGTCGCCATTCGGGCCGCGCTCACGCGGCGCAAACGCGAGCTGCGCGAGGGGAGGCTGGGCTGATGACAAGCACCCACGCTCAGCCAGCGGGGGATCTGGTCGCGATCTGCGACCACTGCGACAAGCGCAGAGTCGATGTGCTGGATTGGGTCGTGATCGAGCGCGTCGAGCTGTGCGCGGCGTGCTACGCCACCACCACGATTCGACGCCAGGGGCGGACGTGATGGCATCACAGAGCGGGCAGCGGGTTAGCAGCACCGTCCTGGCGGTGAACGACCGCGGCTTGAAGCTCGAGGGCGTCGACGAGTGGCTGAACATCTCCAGGTACGCCAGGGATGTCGTGCTGCCCGAGCGCGGCGCCGACGCCATCGTCTCGATCGACAAGAGCGGCTCATCCCCGCCGTCGAGTTGGCCAACGGCCAGCCCACCGCGGGCCGGCCACCCCGAGGCGTCGGGGCGGGCGGAGAAGCAGCGATCACACGCCTGGCGGTCCTGACGGCGCCGAGTTCCTGACGCCAGAAGCGATGCCAGGTCGGGCGACGTGCTCAATGTGGCCGAGCGTGTGGATCTGCCGTTTGTGTCTGGTTCTGAGTGTCATGATGTACCATGCCGCTTTGACAGGTGGCGGCGAGTCGAATACAGCCGGACCGCCTGGGGGTCCGAAGTCGACCAGGTTCAGGAGTGGGTGATGACCGGGAGCGCGAACGAAGAGGACCAGACGGAGCGGGGGCAGCCAGGGCGCGCCTCTGCGCCAACGATCGAAGGCCTCGTGGCCCGCGTGCAGGCCATGGCGGCGCAGCTGGAGGAGTAGCAAGCCGAGATCCGCCAGCAGCGGGCCGAGGTCGCGCGCCTGCGGGGCGTCCGAGAGCCGGAGGCGGACCCCGGGTGAGACGCGGACGACCGACCGCCGCGGCCTGCTGCGGGGCCTGCTCGCGGCCGGCGCGGCGGCCACCGCCCTGGGAGCCGTCGGGGCCCGGCCCGCCCACGCCGACGCCCGGGGCACGCTGGTCGGCGGCTCGACTGCCAACTACGGACTCGCGGCTATGCCCGGGGGCGACATTGACCCTGCGCCTCTTCTCCCCCCGCTCGGGTCCACTGAACATGGCGTGATCGGGATTACGAGCGCCGGCGCGCCGTCGCCTCCATTCAATAGCGGCGTGTTGGGCTGTTCCGCTGGTCCTGCGGTCGGGGTGCAGGGCCTGAGCAAGGAAACCTACGAGGTCTACGGCCAGACCGCCGGGGGCCCGGGCCTCGGGGTGGGCCTGAGCGCCGTCATTGGGACTTCGGCCAACGCCACGGGCGTGGCCGGCGCGTCGACCAACAACAGCGGCGTCTTCGGGGTATCCCACGGCTTTGGGCCAGGTCTTAGTAATCTGGCGGGCACTGGGGGCACCTCGGACAAGTACGTCGGCGTGCTGGGTACCTCGACGAGCAACCTCGGCGTCCTGGGCGAGTCGACCAAGAGCATCGGTGTCCTCGGAGCGGCGAGCGCGGCGAACAACGGCAGCCCGGGCGTGTACGGCTCGGCCACCAACGGCTATGGCGTCTTCGGCTTCTCGGCCAGCAGCAACGGGATCGCAGGGCAGAGTGGCGGAGGCGCGGCCGGCTGTGTTGGGTTCCGGGGAGCGCCTGGCGGGTATGGGATCTACGGCGGCATCGCGGTGCAAGGTGGATACGCCGGCGGTTTCGCTGGCCCGGTCCTGATGGTCGGCGACTTCACCGTCGCCAACGGAGCCAAGAACGCGGCCGTGCCGCATCCGGACGGCGGCCACCGGCTGCTGTACTGCCAGGAGAGCCCGGAGAGCTGGTTCGAGGACTCCGGGGAGGGGAAGTTGGTCAGCGGCAAGGCCGAAGATAAGCTCGACCAGGATTACGCCGCGGTCGTTGACTCAGCGAAATACCAGGTCTTCGTCACACCCTATGACGCCAATGTCAAGGGCCTGGCGGTCGCGGCGCGTCGGCACGACGCATTCGAGGTCCAGGAGCTGGGCGGGGGGACGAGCAGCGGGAGCTTCGGTTACCGCATCGTAGCTGAGCGCAAGGACATCCCTGGACCACGGCTCGAGAAGGTGAAACTACCGCGGCCGATCAAGGAGTTGGTCAAGCCTGACCTGCCGAAGCCATCCGAGCCGCCGAAGGCGCCGGAGCCGCGCACGCCATCGCGATGACAGCGCCGACTGGCCGGCCCCCGCTCGGCGGCGGCGCCCGGTTCCGAAGGGGCCGGGGAAGCAGCGATGTCTTCCGGCTACTCGACCTTTTGCTCCGCCCGAGCGCCTAGCACGCGAGCTGCACCCTCGGCGAGGGCACTGGCACTACGGCATGAGCTTATAGACGTCGATGGCCGTTTCCTGAGGTAGTGTCGGGAACCCTCCGTTGATGCCCTGCTGCATTCTGGGCATTAGGATGCCGTCGCGAAACCGCTCCCAGCTCTCCCTCGAGTCGTGGACCGCAATGATCGTCCAGCCTCCGGCCGATGGACCGGCTGCGTGAAAGATCTGGCCTTCAGGCAGCCGACCGTCACTCGGGTGCACGGCGGCAATCGACGCCTCGTACTGCTCCTTCGTGCCTCCGGGGAAATGATGCACGATCCCGTACGCCATGATTGTTCTCCCTCCCGTTTGATACACATCTTCAGCGCTCGCTAAGAATGACCCGGCGTTTTTCAGCGAAAGTGACCCACTGCCCCGCCCGGCTCCTGGTCGCCCACAAGCGCGCGTTTGCGGCGCTGCTCTCCCAGCCTACTGGGGTGGAGGTTGGAGGCGGCTGAGCAGGTCGTTCATCGCTGGTGAGACATCGGTATGGTGGTGGACCATCTTCCACTCCCCACCCTCACGGCGGTAGATGTTGGTGACGCGGTGCCCGCCATGCGCCCAGGCCGTGCTCATCGTGCTGGCATCGCCGTTGGCCACACGGTTTCAACGCCGCATAGAACCGACCGGATGCTTGCCGAACCTCGTCTTCTGCTGCCATGGGATGACCTCCTAAAGCGAAGCCAAGGTGAGAACTACATGCCCGAGCTGCGAGAGCCTTGGACGGTGGCCGAGGCACTGGGAAGCGAGACCGAGGCCAGCAAGCCAAGGCAAAGACCCAAGATGCCAGCGACGAGAAGCCTTCTCACGATATTCCCTCCCCTCACCCCGATGATCGTCCAGTTCGCACTAGCCCCGCTCACAGTGGCGGCGCCTTCGGCGCAGGTCATTGGCGCTGGCAGGCGCCTTTATCAGCCACTCACACCGATCATAGGCAACAGCGTGGGCAGAACGCTAGGGTCTTGCCCCTGTCGTAGCGGAATTTAGTTCACGCTGCGGCCAGGCCGAGAGCGTGGCAGAGCTGATCGAGGGCGGTGTCAACTTGGCGGAGCGCGGCTTCGACCGGGCTGGGTTGCGGGTAGGGTGGGGGCGGCTAGTGCGCGTGGCCAGGGTGCAGAGCGGACCGAGCAGGCGGGTGCGGGCCTTGACCAATAACACGCCCAGCTTGAGCCCGAGGCTGGTCAGTCGGTACCGGCGGCTCTTGCCGAGCCGTTCGACCAGGCCCTTGGCACGCAGCTTGGTCAGGTCGTAGCGGAACTGAGACAAGCGGTAGTGGCTTTCGGCCAGCCGATAGCGATCGAGCTGGCGGGCGTGGACCTGCCGGCTGGTCCAGTCCGCGACGAAGCCGCCCGGGTGCAGCAGGGTCTCCAGCAGGCGAATGACGCGGTCGTCGTGCAGCTTGAGGCCCGCCAAACGGCGGCGCCCGAGCAGAGTTGGCTGAGCCAGGGCAGCCAGTTGCCCAGTGTCGACCGTGCTAGCCAGCAGGTCGGCTGGCAGGTCGAGGTAGCGCTCGTTGGTGGCGCGCATCCGCGCGATAAGTTGGGGCAGGTTCTCGAGGCGACGTCCGATGTCGAGATGGCGGGTGTCGTTGATGCAGGTCTCGGCCCGCAGCAGGCGGTCAGCCTTTTCGTACTGCTTCACGAAGGAGGTCTGGTAGTAGGAGCGCAGGACAGGGTGGCCGGTATCGGGGTGGTCCAAGATCGTCCGCAGCTGGCCCTGGTAGCGACGAGTGATGCACCGCCCGAACAGGTGCACGACGCGGCCGGCCCCACCGAGCAGGACCCCGAGCTCGACCGCGCGCCGGAACAGCGCCTGTCGCCGGGCGGAGCGTCTGAAAATCAGGTCGGTGGCAAGTTCTAGCTGGGCGATGGTGGAGCGGTAAGATAGGTCGAGCGCTCGACCAGCAGCATCGGTGTGATCGGCCGCGCGACCGCGCCCGGCAACCCGAGCCCAGGTGTGCTGGGTTCCGCCACCAACGGCTACGGCGTCTTCGGGTTCTCCGCCAGCAGCAACGGCATCGCCGGCCAGAGCGGCACCAGCGCGGCCGGCTGCGTGGGCTTCGCCGGCGCGTCGGGTGGCTACGGGATCTACGGCGGCACGGCGGTCGCCGGCGGCTACGCCGGGGGTTCGCCCGCCCAGTCCTCGTGGTCGGCGACTTCACCGCCACCGGGGGCGCCAAGTCGGCGGCCGTGCCGCATCCCGATGGCACGCACCGACGGCTGTACTGCATGGAGAGCCCGGAGAGTTTGTTCGAGGACTTCGGCGAGGCCAGACTCGTGGGTGGGCGGGCTGAAGTGAAGCTCGATCCGGACTACGGGGCGGTGGTCCACAACGACAAGTACTTCGTGTACCTGACGCCGCGCGGTGATTCGAAGGGACTGTACGTCAGTAGCCAGACGCCAAGCGGTTTCGAGGTGCGCGAGCAGCAGGGCGGCGCCAGCAACCTGGACTTCAATTACAGGGTCGTCGCCCGGCGCAAGGACATCCCAGGCCCGCGCCTGGAGAAGGGTGAAGCTGCCCCAGCCGATCAAGGAGCTGCTCAAGCCTGACGTGCCGAAGCCATCCGAGCCGCCGAAGGCGCCGAGGGTGCCTGAGCTGCCAGCGCAGTAACCTACCTCGACCACAGACGCGGCTGTGAGATGCTGGCCGGCTCGATCAGCTCGGCGCCCTCGTTCCACGCTGACGAGACCAGCGGGCCGACGGGGTACGCCTCCATCTCGTGAGTGGGGTACGGTCGCAGGCACCCCAGCACAACCAATGGATCGGTCACCGCGCTGTCGAACCACAACGCCTCGTCGTCGGGAGCGAGGATGACCGGCATCCGGTTGTGGATCGGCGCCACCAGCTCGTTTGGCTCGGTCGTGACGATCGCATACGTGTCGAGGCCATCGCGTCGCCCGGCCTAGATGCCGGCGAAGGCCAACAGCTCGCCGCCCTTCAGGCGGACGTGCACTGGCTGGCTCGTCCGAGTGCCGGGTGCGCCCGTCCATTCATAGAAGCCGTCCGCCGGGATCAGACAGGGCTGGCTGATGGCAGCGTCCCGAAACAATGGGCTCTCGAGCAGGGTCTCGGCCCGGGCGTTGATCTGGGGACGCCGCTTGACCTTGTTCCGCATCCACCACGGCTCAAAGCCCCAGCCCATGAGGCGCAGGGTCAGCCCGTCGGCGGTGTCGATGATGACAGGTAGGTCTTGGGTGGGCGCGACGTTGAAGCGCGGAACGCCCACCAACGCCCGCGTCACCCTCAACGGCCAGACCCAGACCAGCGCCTTCGCTTTCACCCGTCCCGCCTAACACGGCCCAGGTCGCCTTCAGCGTCCAGCGCGTCACCGCGGGCCTGCCGACCCACGTCCCGTACGTAGTCGTCGACGACTGCGGCGAATGGCCGACCTTTCTCGGGGCGGGGACTGGGGTCGGGTTGTGAGAAGCAGTGAGCCTGCTTGCGCGTTGGATTCGCGCCGCGCTACGCTGGCTCCAGTAGGGAAAGGAGCCGAAGATCATGGCAGGCACGATGGTCAAGTTCCCGAGCAACGGCCGTCAGACCGACGGCTACCTGGCGACCCCGGCCTCCGGACGCGGTCCCGGTATCGTGGTGATCCAGGAGTGGTGGGGGCTCGTCGACCACATCAAGGATGTGGCTGACCGCTTCGCCAGTGAGGGCTTCGTCGCCCTCGCGCCGGACCTGTACGCGGGCAAGACGACCAAGGAGCCCGACGAGGCGGGCAAGCTGATGATGAGCATGCAGATGGACACGGCCGCCAAAGACCTGTCCGGGGCTGTCTCCTACCTCCGCGACAGCTCGGCCGCTGACCCGAAAAAGGTCGGCACGGTCGGCTTCTGCCTGGGCGGCGGGCTGTCGCTGTTCCTGGCGACCATCACTCCGGTCGATGCCTGCGTCATTTACTACGGCGTGCTGCCCGGCGCCCAGCCGGACCTGTCCAAGCTGCGGTGCCCGGTCCTGGGCCATTACGCCGAGCACGACGAGTTCGCGAGCCCTGAGAAGGCCCGCGCGCTGGAATCCGAGATCCGGGGGGGCGGCAGGCAGGTCGAGTTCCACATCTACAACGGCACCTCGCACGCGTTCTTCAACGACACCCGCGCCGACGTCTACAACGAGGCGGCAGCCAAGCAATCCTGGGACCGCACGCTGGCATTCTTCAGGCAGCAGCTGACCTAACCCCCCCGACCCCCTTCCCGGAAGGGAAGGGGGAGCACGTCGAGTAGTTCCCCCTGCCTTCAGGGAAGGGGGCTAGGGGGATAGGTTGGTAGCATGCTCGAGCCCGGATTGCTCCGCTGCGGCGGCCGCGTCCTGCGCCTTGGCCAGCGGACGCTGGTCATGGGCATCATCAATCTGACGCCCGACTCATTCTCGGGCGATGGGCTGGGCGGCGACCTCGAGGCGGCCGCGCAGCAAGGACGAGCCATGGCGGCAGCTGGCGCCGACGTACTGGACCTCGGCGGGGAGAGTACCCGCCCGGGCGCCGAATCGATCTCCGAGGACGTCGAATTGTCGCGCGCGCTGCCGGCTGTCGAGCGGCTGGCGGGTGAACTGCAGGTCCCCATCTCAATCGACACGCGTAAGGCCCGCGTGGCCCGCGTCGCCCTGGCGGCCGGCGCGGCCATCGTCAACGACGTAAGTGGCCTGGAGCACGATCCGCGCCTGGCCGAGGTAGCCGCCGAAGCCGGCGCCCCAATCGTGCTCGGCCATTGGCGCCAGCGCCGTAAAGAAGACCCGGCCGACATGGTCGAGTGGGTCGCGTCAGGCCTTCAGCAGAGCGTGGCTCGTGCTCGGGCGGCGGGCGTGCCGCGGACTCAGCTCGTGGTAGACCCGGGCCTGGGCTTCGCCAAGCGGCCGGCCTGGTCGATCGAGGTCCTGCGCAGGCTGTCGGAGCTGCGCGCCGCGGTAGGACTGCCGCTCCTGATTGGCGCCTCGCGCAAGGGGTTCATCGGCCAGGTCCTGGACCGCCAGGTCGGCGAGCGGCTGGAGGGCTCGCTGGCCGCGGCCGTCCTGGCCGTTGGGGGAGGCGCGGATGTCGTCCGTGTGCACGACGTTCCGCAGACCGTGCGAGCGGTGCGGATGGCCGATGCCATCGTCCAAGGCTGGAGCGAGGACCCTCAGACGTGGACGCCCGTCTACCTGGGTCTCGGCGCCAACCTCAGCGACCGAGCCGCCAACCTCGCGGCGGCGATCCACATGCTGTCCGAACGCCCGGGCGTCCGCGTGATACGCCGCTCCAGCTTGTACGAGACGAGCCCGGTCGGGCCGGATGGCCAACCCGACTTCTTGAACAGCGTCCTCGAGGCCGAGACCACTCTGGGACCGCTCGACCTGCTCGCGAGCCTCAAACAGATCGAGCGCGCCCTCGGCCGGCAGCCCGGCCCGCGCTGGGGGCCTCGCCCGATCGACCTCGACATCCTGCTCTTCGGCGAGCGGCAGATCTCAAGCCCCGATCTGACCGTCCCCCACCCCCGGCTGTGGGACCGTCTGTTCGTGCTGGAGCCGCTTGCCGAGCTGGCGCCCGATCTGCCGGCTCCAGACGGCGCAACCCTGGCGACGTGGGTCGCGGACCGCCGCGACCCGCGAGCCGTGCGTCCGCTCGGGTGGTGAAGGATTGGAGGCCCCAACTCACCTCGTCCAGCGGGCGGCCGACGTGATCAGCCGACCGGCGGCGCTGTGGAGCAGGCTGTCGACCCGATACGCGGCGGCGACCTGCTGAGTGCCGATCGAGTACGTGGGGTAGACGTGCATCGCGGCGCTCAGGTCGCCAAAACTGAGGCCTCGCTCCATGGCCAGCACGAATTCATGGATCATCTCGCCCGCCCGGGCTGCGACGATGTGCGCGCCCAGCATCTCGCCGCCGGACTTGTGGACCACCTTGATGAAACCGCGGCGGTCCTCTTCGGCCTGGGCGCGATCGATCCGCTCGATCGGCCAGCGCGTCACCTGGACGTCTTGAGCGTGTCTCTCGCGCGCCTCGGGCTCGGTCAGGCCGACACGAGCAACCTCGGGATCGGTAAAGATGGTCCACGGCACGTGCTCCAGAACCCCGTTTCCCCGACCGGGCAGGAGCGCATTGCGCACCGCCACGTAGCCCTGCATGGCGGCGTAGTGAGTGAACTGGTGCGCGCCGAGGACGTCGCCGCAGGCGAAGATGTGGTCCTGGTTGGTCCGCAAGTAGCTATCGACGGGGATGCCGCGTGGGCCATAGGCGACGCCCGCCCTCTCGAGATCGAGCCCTTCGACGTTGGCCTTGCGCCCAGCCGCCACCAGCAACGCGTCGCCCTCGACCCGCTCGCCGCCCGCGCTCACGACGATTCGCCCGTCGACTCTCTCGACCCGGTCCAGCTCGGTCCCGAGATGAAAGCGCACTCCCTCGTCGCGCAGGATCTCGGCCAGCACATTAGAGCAATCGGGATCGGCCATGGACAGCAGCCGCTTCGAGCGCTGGAACATCGTCACCTCGGAGCCGAGGCGGCGGAAGGTCTGGCCCATCTCCATGCCGATGGGGCCAGCCCCCAGGACAAGCAAGTGCGCCGGCAGCACGGTCATGTGAAACAGGTCGTCGTAGGTCAGGAATCCGACGTCGGCCAGTCCGGGAACCGGTGGCACGGCCGCGCGGGAGCCCGTGCAGACGATGAACCGCTTGCCAGATAGGGTCCGCTGGCCGGCCTGGACGGCGTGCGCGTCGAGGAACCGCGCCTCGCCGATGACGACGTCGATGCCCTGGCCGGCCAGCGCCTCCACGCTCTCGAACTCGTAGACGCGCTCGATGACTTCCTGGACGTGAGCGGTGACCCGGCCCAGGTCAACCGTCGGTCGATATGGCTCCAGCCCGTAGTCGGCGGCGCGCCGCATGTCCCAGGCCACCCTGGCGACCTTGATCAGCGCCTTGCTCGGGACACAGCCGGTGTACAGGCAGTCGCCGCCCGGCCGGTACTTCTCGACGAGCGCGACTCGAGCCCCGAGCTTGACAGCCAGGGGCGCCGCGGACAGGCCACCTGAACCTGCCCCGATCACGATCAGGTCGTACTCGTCTGCCATCTACGCCAACCCACAAAGAACGGGTCTCATACATGCTACGTCAAACGGGTGGTGCTGGATGCCCGGCGCCTAGCCGTGGGGCGGACGCCGCGACCGGTAGTGAACGACGGCCGCGGTCGCCGTCCAGACGGCCAGCCAGGCCGCCCCGAAGACCGCGAGCACGGCCACATGGTCGAGCAGGTTGTCCGTGTCGATCCTGCCAAACAGGATGAACCGGAAGGCCAGTACGATCGCGTACAGGATGGCGCCGACTCGGAACGCGAGCTTGACGCGCTCGCGGGCGAAGAGGATGCCGAGCAGCAGCAGGATCGCGACGGTCAGGAATAGGGCGGAGCGCATCGCCTGGCCGGTGCCCTAGAAAGCCAGCCGGGCGAACAAGCGACTACAGCCGAGGCCTTTCAAAGAGAGCACACGGGCGTTGGCAAAATACGGGAAGTCGTAGTCGGTCATCTCGCCGGCTCGTTTGCCCGGGACCGGCAAGAGCCGGCAAGTCAGCGGCTTGCCCAGCGTTACGGCCAGCGACGCGACGTCCAGGGCGATCCCAGCCAGCTCTTCCTCTGACGCGTCGCCTGGCAAAGGCACGGTGTCCAGCCCGGTCCCACAGACAGCGGAATAGAGCAGCAGCTCGGCCCAGGATAGAAGCCCCTCAGAGGCGCGCGCGGCCAGGACTGAGTCTTCCAGGACGGGCAGCATCAGTCCGGAGAATCCGGCCTGTTTCAATGGCAGCGCCTTGATCATCCGCGTGAGCGCGGCCGCGGCGGCCAGCGTGCCAACGGCGCCAACGGCGTCGGCGCCGAGGTCCTCCAGCATGCCGCCAGCGCTGATGTCGTCTGATGGGAAGGGGGCCGGGGTGAGGTCAGCCCCGGCGTAGACCACCCCAAACTCGGATTCCAGAGCGAGCGCCTCGCGCTCGAGCGCGGCGACCGCCTCGCCCATGGCCTCGCCCAGCCGTCGCTCTAGCTCCACCAGGCCGCCCGGCGGGCCGAACACGGAACGCACCAGATCGGCCGCCTCGAGGCCGAGCGAGAAGCGCGGCGGCCCGCCAGCGTGGTAAGCGGCGGGGAAGAACGGGATGCCGGGCGGACACTCCGATACCGTGCCGAAGCGGAAGTTGCCGAAGCCCATTTCCGTCTCGGCCGCCAGCCTGGCCACGACTCGGCCGGCCGCTTGAGCCGCCGTCCCGTAGAGCACGCCGCCGGAGGCCGTCTCGACCGAGGCCGAGACAATCTCGGTCGAGCCGATCAGCTCGGGCAGGGCCTCCGCGTGCGCGCTAGCCGCGCTCGCGGGCAGTCGACTCCAGCGAATCGGTCCGAGCGAGACGTAACCCACCGCCTCATCGCGACAGGTCGATTCCAGGTCGCGTGCCATCTCGAGCGTCCAGCGCGGGACAGCCTCAGACCGCAGCTCGGCGAACGGTGAGAGCGCCACGCGAGTCGTCTGTACCTCGACTCCGGCCGCCTCGAACCTGAGCTTGGCCTGGCCCAGAAACCGCCCAGCGTGCTGGATGGCTTGTGCATCCAGCGGCCAGGCCGCGTCCAGACCCAGAGTCACCGAACGGATCCGCACCGAAACCGCTCACCAAACGCGAACATTCTTAGGTTGTCAGCCGCCGCGCCCGTTCGCCCAAGCTTAGCGATGATCGGATTTCCGTTCAAGCGCTGCCTCGGCGGAGCAGTGGCGGATCGTCCGAAAACAGAATTAGAATGCGGACGGAGGGCACGTTCGGCCGAGAACGGCCCAGTTGGGTCAACGAATGGCGTCGCACGTAAGCGAAAGAGGGCAGATCACGATTGACCGACGGGCGCGTGAGGCACTCAGCGTCAAGCCCGGCATGAAAGCCGTACAGGTTGTTGTCGATGACCACCTGGAAGTGTACTTCCTGCCGCCTCGACACCGGCGTTCCGTTTTTGGGGTGCTGCCGCCGAAGCAGGCCGTGTCCGCCGAAGACTGGGAAGCGACCCGGGAACGCGCGGCCGACTCGATTGCCGAGGAGGCATGATGCTGAAAGCTCCCGAGCTGCTTCGAGTACTTGATACAAGCGTTATCGTTCGCTACCTGTCGAACGATCTGCCGGCCCTCGCGGCGCGGGCTCGTGCGCTAATCGAATCTGACGCCGCGCTTGGGATCACAGCGGTAGCGCTCTTGGAGGCCGTGTTCGTCCTGCGCCGGGCGCCGTATGATTACGCTCGGGAAGCCGTCGTGGACGCCCTCGTCGACCTGCTCCAACGGCAGAACATTCGTGGGGTCGGCGTCGACTCCGAGGAGGCCGCGCTGGCTTTGCTCCTGTGCCGGCCGTCGTCCGCCGTCAACTTCGGCGACGCGCTCATCGCGGCAACCGCCCGTTCTGCCGGACTCACGGAGGGATACTCGTTCGACGCGAGATTCGGGCGGGCGGGACTCTCCGCGTCGTCCCCATAGCGGAGAGACGGCCTAAGTCGAAGGGACTTGGGATGCGCTTTGATCCGAATCTCTCGAAGGACGAGGTCCTCCAGGCGCTCGAGGAGGACGCCCGAGCGACGTGGGGCGAGGCCCGACTGCCTGAGCTCCGGGCATCGCTCGAGACGACCGCCTCGGCGCTCTGGCTGATCGCCCAAGAAGAGCTCGAGCCGATCGACCTCGAGCCCTGAGACGCAATGGCGGAGCTGCACGAGCTCACCGCGACCGAGGCCGCCGAACGGATCCGGCGGAGGCAACTGTCGCCGGTCGAGGTGGTCCAGGCCCTGCTCGCTAGGATCGAGCGCCTGGAGCCCGAGCTGTGCGCGTGGGTAACACTGGACGCCGAGGGCGCGCTGGCCGCGGCCCGCGGGGCCGAGAAGATGGCCGCCAGGCGCGACGCCGAGCTCGGCCCGCTGCATGGCGTTCCGGTCGGGCTCAAGGACATCTACTACACCAAAGGGCTGCGGACGACGGCCTGCTTCCCGCCCCTCGCCGACTTCGTACCCGACCGCGATGCCGTGAGCGTGGCCAGGCTGCGGGCAGCGGGCGCGATTGTCCTGGGGAAGACGGTCACCACCCAGTTCGCGTACTCCGACCCGCCGCCCACCAAGAATCCCTGGCGGGCCGACCGCACGCCCGGTGGGTCGAGCAGCGGCTCGGCGGCGGCTGTCGCGGCGCGGATGGTGCCTCTGGCCATCGGCAGCCAGACGGCTGGGTCGATTCTCAGGCCAGCCGCCTACTGCGGCGTCGTCGGTCTCAAACCAACCTACGGTCGGGTAAGCCGCCGCGACGTGATGCCGCTGGCCTGGAGCCTGGACCACGTCGGCCCGATCGCGAGATCTGTCGCCGACGTGGCGCTGACGCTTCAGGCCATCGCCGGGCATGACCCAGCGGACCCCGGCTCGGCGCGCCGCGCCGTGCCCAACTTTCGGGCTGCGCTTGGCGTCCGCGCCCGGCCGCCCCGCCTCGGGCTGCTGCCCGAATTCCTGGAACGGGCCCAATCGGAGGTACGCGCTCACGGCGAGCGGGTCGCTCGGCGTCTCGCCGAGGCCGGGGCCAGCGTCCGCGAGCTGCGCCTGCCGGCCTCTGTCGAACTGTTTCTGGCCGTCCACCGCGTGACGATGCAGGCCGAGGCCGCGGCCGTCCACAGGTTGGGGATCGCCAGGTGGGCCGACCAGTACAGGCCGCGCATTCGAGCGGAGGCGATGGTCGGCCAGCTCATCCCCGCCCCAGCCTACCTACACGCCCAGCGGTTGCGGCGCCGACTGCGCCAGGCTATCGAGCCGCTGTTCGACGGCCTCGACGGCCTGCTGTTGCCGACCGCCTCAAACGTTGCGCCAGCCCCCGACACGACCGGCGACCCGTCGTTCCAGGCCCCGTGGTCGCTCATGGGCCTGCCCTCGATCAGCCTGCCCAGCGGCCTGAGCGCGGATGGTCTCCCGTTCGGCGCCCAGCTCGTGGGGTCTAGATTCGCTGAGCGTCGCCTGTTGCGCACGGCGGCCTGGTGCGAATCGACATTCGACTTCCAGGCCCAGCCTGACCTGTAGGGGCCCACCCTGCGTGCGCCTCGGGCGGACACGCGGGTCCGCCCCTACCAGGGCTGCGCGTGCCCTTATGCCCGGGGCAGGTGGGCGATGAACAGCTCAAGGGCGAGCTCGGGCTCGGCCTCGCCGGTCTTGATGGCCAGATCGCTCTTGAGCAGCAGCTGCAGGGCCGCCTCGAGCTGGTCGACGCGGTAGCCACGCGCCTGGCGCTCGATCTTCTCGGCTTGAAACGGATGGACGCCCAGCTGACGCTGGAGCTCCAGGCCGTAATAGCCGTGGTCCAGCAGCTCCCGGGCCTGGACGAGGCGCCTGAACGCCAGGCCGATCTGCGGCAGGATCGCCTCGGGTCGCTCGCCACGCTGGAAGTTGGACCGCAACAGCGCCAGGGCCCGCCCGCGCTCGCCATCGGCGATGGCGTCGATCAGACGGAACACCGTCACGTCGGGCGTGGCGGCGAGCAGCTCGACATCCTCTACGTTGATCGCGCGGCCGTCCGCGTAGGTCACCAGCTTGCGGACCTCGTTGTCGAGCAAACCCAGATCCTCAGGGGCGAGCTGGGCGAGCTGGCGCGCGGCCGCCAATTCCATCCTGCCGCCGTGATGTCTCACGCGTCGCTCGATCCACCTGACCAGCTCGTACGGGCGTGGGCGCTCGTACGCCCGGATGTGGGCCCGCTCGGCCGAGATGTGGTCGGCCACCAAGGCCGGGTCTAGCTGGTCCTCGACGAACACGAGCGCGGTAGTCGGGGGCACGATCGACAGGTAGCGCAGCAGCTCCCGCAACGACGCGGCCTGATCGGCCGTCTCGGGCTGGCCAGGCTCGGCGGTTCGGGCTGCCCGGCCGCGTCGTCCAGCTGACCTCGCCGAGCCAGCCAGCCGGCCGATCAGACCCTCGACCACGACGAGCCGACGCTCGGCCATGAATGGCAGCGTATCGGCCACCGCCCGAACGTCGGCGACACCGAACTCTCTGCCCGACAGCTCGGACAGGTTGTACTCGCCGCATGGCTCGGCCAGCATGCGGCGCTTCAGTCCGCGGACCTGCTCGTCGCGGGTAAAGCGGTCCGAGCCGTACAGGACGTAGATGAGGCCCGGTTTCACGCCGTCGGCGCGCCCAGGATTCGCCAGGGGTGGGTGTACACGTTCATGCTGGCCGAGCGGATGTAGCCGATGACGGTGATGTTGAGCAGCTCCGCCATCGTGATGGCCAGCTGGGTCGGCGACGTACGTGACCCGACGATCGGCACCCCCATGATCGCCGCCTTGAGGAGCATCTCCGACGAGATGCGACCCGAGGCAATAATCACGCGCCCGGCAGTGGCGATGCCTCGCAGCAGGCACTCGCCCTCGATCTTGTCGAGCGTGTTGTGGCGGCCGATGTCCTCGGCCACCACCAGGACCTCGCCGGCGGAGTCGGCGAGCAGTGACGTGTGGACGCCGCCGGACTTGCGATACAGATGGGCGTGCTCATGCAGCTGGCGCAACAGCCCGTAGACTCGACCAGGCTCGATTCGGACCAGGCCGTCGGCAACACGAAACCGCTGCAGCTCTTCCAGATAGAGGCCGAAGCTCATCCCGCCCGTGCAGCCAGAGGTAATGATCTTGCGCTTCGGTACCTCCAGCAGGCGGCGTCCCAGGCGCACCTCGGCCACCCGGTCCTCCAGACACACCCGCGCGCAGTCGACGTCGTCGACGGTCTCGATCAAGCCCTCGAGGTACAGAAAGCCTACCACCAGGGCGTTCAACTGGTGGGGCGAGCACATCAACTGGACAAGCTCCTGTCCATCGACGAAGATGGTCAGGCGAATCTCGGCGATGACCGCTTCCTCCACCGCCTGGCCAGTATCTGCCCGAAAGCGCACGTAGCGCCGCGGAATGACCGCCGCCGGCGTTTCGAGCTCCAATCGCGAGTCGCCAATCGCCAGCCCTTCGCCGCTCGCCACTCGCGACCCTTCGCTCCGCTCGAGGGCGGGCTCGCTACTCGCGACTCGTATGTCAGTCGTCATAGTCGTCGCCTTCGGCGCCGAGCAGCTCGAGCCGGAAGCCAGGCTCGGGCGGACGGACGTAACCTCGCTCGCGGGCCGCGGCGTCCAGGGCGGTGGTGGCAAGCTCGGCGAGCGCGAGCGCTTCCCACTGAAACGGGACGTCGATCTCCCGCGCTTTCAGATACCCGCGGCAGGCCCGACAGCCCTGAACCCACCAGCCGGCCCAGGCGAGCTCGCTCTCATTCTGGGAGAGAACGCGTGCGCTTCGCGGGGCTTCGACGTGAAGCGACTCGATGTCGTCGCTGGAACAGAACGGGCAGCCGCATCGGCTGGCCGGCCAGGCGACGCCGCACCGCGGGCAGCGGAGCAGGCGGTCTCGCCCTCGCCCTCCCGCCAGCAGCTCGACCAGGCCGGCCCAGGCCCCACAAACCGGGCAGTATCCGTGCACCCAGTCGGACGACCGTACAACTCGCACTAGCTGCTCGGCGTACGCGCGCAGGACCGGGCGGGCGCACAGGTCGAAGAGGGTCGCCACCAGCTCCGCGTCCAGCCCAGCTTCGACCGCGAGCTGCTCGACGTGCTCGGGATGATTGGCCAGCGCCTCGGCCACGGCGTGCTCTACGTGAAAGTGGTGCCGATGGACGGCATCGGAGAGCGCGTCGGCCTGCCGCGCGAGATCGGGGCGTGCGCGCATGGCCCCGAGCAGACGGTCAAAGAGGTCGCGGAGGAAGCGGGCATCCAGGTAGACGTCCTCGGCGTGCAGGAGCGGCATTCCGCGAGCCAGCTTGTCGCGAGCCCGCGGCTCGGGCAGCACGATCCTGCGCGTCGGACTGGGCCCGACGAGCGTGCAGTCCACGAGCGCCCGCTGTAACGCGGGCGCGCCTGCAAGCCCGCCACCGACCGCGGCTAGCCCTCCCATGCGCCTATCGAGCACGATGTGTCCGCCTTCTCGCTCCAGATTCTACCAGCCGTGGAGAGGCCCTCACCCCCTTGCCCCCTCTCCCAAGCCTGGGAGAGGCCCTCACCCCCTTGCCCCCTCTCCCAAGCCTGGGAGAGGGGTTGGGTGAGGGGCGGGCGGTACAATTCGTGCCTTCGGAGGAATCGATGGCGGGAGAGGACACGCCCGAACGGTCTCGGCTCGCTCATCCGCTGGTGCTGATCGTGCTGGACGGCTGGGGCTGCGCGCCGCCCGGGCCGAGCAACGCGCTCACCGTGGCCCAAACGCCAACGATGGACCGCCTCTGGAAGACGTGCCCTCACACGACGGTAGAGGCGTCTGGGGCAGCCGTGGGGCTGCCGGCGGGGCAGATCGGCAACTCCGAAGTTGGCCACATCAACATCGGGGCAGGTTACACGGTGCTCCAAGACCTTCCTCGCATCGACTACGAGATCGGGAACGGGAGATTCTTCGAGAATCGAGCCCTGGTCGGGGCGGTCGAGTACGTCAGGATGGCCAGAGGCCGCCTTCCAAGGCACCCGGCGGCTCGCCCGATCGCCCTGCATCTGATGGGTCTGTACAGCGATGGCGGGGTTCACAGCCACGCCGGCCACTGCCTGGCGCTGGTCGAGCTGGCGCGGCGGCACGAGGTGACCGACGTGCAGATCCATACCTTTCTGGACGGCCGCGACGTGCCACCCCGCCAGGCGCTGGAAGACCTCGAGCGACTGGAGGAAGCTCTGGCCGGCCAGGGTAGCGCCCGTGTCGCGACGGTCATCGGCCGCTACTACGCGATGGACCGTGACAAGCGCTGGGATCGAACTGCCGCCGCCTACCTGGCGCTCGTGCTGGGCAAAGGCGAGCGCGCCGATTCGGCGACTGAAGCCGTGCGCAGGGCCTACGCTCAGGACGTCGGCGACGAGTTCGTCCGCCCGACCATCATCGGCGACCCGGCTGCGGGGCGCATCCACGACGACGATGCCGTCATCTTCTTCAACTTCCGGGCCGACCGGGCGCGCCAGCTGACGCGGGCATTCGTCGCGCCCGACTTCGACGCATTCGAACGCCCGTCGTGGCCGCACCTGCTGTACTTTGTCACGTTCGCGCGATACGAGGATGACATGCCCGTGACGGCGGTCGCGTTCCCCCCGACGCTCGTCGAGGCCCCGCTGGCGAAAGTGATGGCCGACGCCGGCCTGCGGCAACTTCACGTCGCCGAGACGGAGAAGTACGCCCATGTGACCTACTTCCTCAACGGCGGCTGGGAGACGCCGTTCGAGGGCGAAGACCGAGCGCTGGTCGCGTCCCCAAAGGTCGCCACGTACGACCTGCAGCCCGAGATGAGCGCCCAGGGCGTGGCCGAGCGAGCCGCGGCCGGCATTCGGGACGGCTACGACTTCGTGGCGGTCAACTTCGCGAACCCGGACATGGTCGGCCACAGCGGGGTGATGGAAGCGGCGGTCCGGGCCGCCGAGAAGGTCGACCAGGCCGTTGGGCTGGTCGTCAGCGCCGCGCTGGAGGCGGGCGGGGTGGCCATCGTCACGGCCGACCACGGAAACGCCGAGGAGATGATCGACCCGCAGACGGGCGAGCCCAAGACCGCCCACACCACCAACCCTGTTCCCGTCATCGTGGCCGGGGCCAGAGGCGTCGAAGCGCTCCGCTCGGGCGGCCGCCTGTCTGACGTCGCGCCGACGGCCCTCGAGCTGCTCGGCCTGCCGCCCCCGCCCGCGATGACCGCGGCCAGCCTGCTCGTGCCCAGCCTGCCCTCGAGCGAAGCGAAGGGTCGCGAGCCTGGTAGAGAGCCGTGACTCGACGCTCCATGGTTCAAGCTGGCGGGCACACCGACCTGGGCTCTACGCTCAACCTGATCGTGCTGGGCGCCGTTCAGATGCTCCGAGGCGATGCCGGTGCCGTGGCGCTGTGGAGCGAGGAGGAGCAGCGACTGACGATCGAGGCAAGCTACGGCCTGGACGAGCGCACGCTGTCCTCGCTGCACCCGCGGCTCGACCGCGTGATCCTGGAAAACCTGGGGCGGGTCGGGGAGATGGTTTCTCTGGTCTGGGTCCCGCCCAGGGGGACGTGGGCCTCGCGCCAGCGGCTGGAGCAGATCCTGGCCCTGCCGCTGACCAATCGGGCGGACAGGCTGGTCGGCGTCATCTACGTGTTCCGCCACCCGTCAGCGCAGCGCTTCGAGCCGCGTGACCTGGAGCTGCTCGGCCTGTTCGCTCGCCAGGCCGCCACCGGCATTGATCAGGCGCGCCTGGCGGCGGCGACCATGGCCGAAAAGAGCCGCCTCGAGGCGATGCAGTCCTCCTTCATCTCGGTCGTCAGCCATGAGCTCCAGACGCCAGTCGCCATCATCAAGGCCTACGCCGGGACACTGGCGCGTCCCGACGCCCCCTGGAGCTGCGAGACGGTCACCCGCATCGCCCACACCATCGAGGAGGAGTGCGACCGCCTGTATCGGCTCATCGCGGACCTCCTGGATCTGTCCCGCATTCAGGCCGGGCGGGTGGCGATGTCGATCGGCCCGGTCGACCTGGCCGACCTGGCCGAAAGTGTCGCCGAGCGGAATCGGACGCTCTCGCCGACCCACAACATCACCACCGACTTCCCGCCCGACTTCCCGATCATTCAGGGTGACCTCGAAAAGCTCCGCCAGGCGCTGGCCAACCTGGTCGACAACGCCATCAAGTACTCGCCGCCGGACAGCCCGATCGTCATCGGCGGGCGAGTCGAGCCGGAGCACGTGGTGCTGTCGGTCAGTGACAAGGGGATCGGCATTCCGCCGGACCAGCGCGACCTCGTGTTCGAGCGCTTCCACCGAGCGGACACCCGTCTCAGCCGGACCACCAAGGGGGTGGGCCTGGGCCTCTACATCTGTAAGGTGATCGTCGAGGCACACGGGGGCGAGATCTGGGTCGAGTCGCCTGGTCCTGACCAGGGCAGCACGTTCTTCATCCGGCTGCCCAGGAAATGAAGAAGAAGAGTTAGCGCGCAAGGTAGCGTGCTGTCGACAGCCCTCAAAGACGAGCGGGAACGAGTCGCGCTAGACTGTGGCTGACCCAGCGTTCTGACGAGGAGGGTGGCGTGGAAGCAAAGGAAGCGATCAGAGGGCTCCTCGATCGACTGCCTGACGATTGCAGCGTCGAGGACGTCCTGTACCACCTGTACGTTCTGCAAGCCGTCGAGCGCGGTCAGGCGGACGTCGCCGCCGGGCGAACCATCCCCCACGAGGAAGTTGACAAGGCCCTGCGGCGGAAATGGCTACGCGGCGGCGAAGGGTAGTCTGGACCGACCAGGCTCGCTGGATGCTCGACGATGCCGTCGCCTATATCGCCCGAGACTCGCCCCCCGCTGCTGAGCGCCTGCTCGTCCTCGCTTTAGACGCAGCGTCCTCCCTTGACTCCTTGAGTGGGCGTGGACGTATCGTTCCTGAATTCGACCAACCGAGTGTGCGCGAGCTTTTCGTGCAGCGATACCGGCTGCTCTATGAAGTAACGCCGGACGAAGTCCATATCTTGGCGTTCCTTCACGGGGCGCGTGACCTGACACGCTGGCGGCCGGAAGGCTGACGGCCTTCAGGCTAACGACGCAGAATGCTGAGGTTCCCGGCGGACGCGGGCGCGCCTACCGTACTAGCCGCGCTTGAGCGCGGAAACTTTGTGCGTTTGAGTCAAGTTTTAGAGCGGCGACGAGGTGTGCGGTCGCGGTGCGTTGGTCAATGGCAGCCTCCAAGTCGTGGCAGAGTCGGGCGAGCTTTGGGTCCGGTCCCGTTGGGCTGAGGGCGGTCAAGCCCGGGCGGAACAAGCGGTTGTAGCTCGGCGTGGAGAAAAGCGCAGTGCGTAAGCCGTGTGGGGTTACGCGATAACGGTGGGTGCCAGGCAAGCGCTCGATCAAGCCGTGCAGGCGCAAGCGGCGCAGACGGTAGCTGGTCCGCCCCCGGGGTCATGGCGCTGAGGGGAAGCCCCATCAGGGGAGCTAGCCGCTCTCGGAACTCGCGGTTCGTAAACCCATGGGGGAGGAAGGCGAAGAGCACCAGCACGCTGAAGAGGGCTTGCACCCAGGCGTCCGCAAAGCGGAGCGCTGAAGTCCGCTGTGCGCCCACCTGCTGCGGGTCGTTCACCCGCTGGAACCGGTATTCGCCCATCGTGCAGTCGTGGCTGGTTCGTTGGACGTCCAGCAGACGTCGGTTGGCGGAGAACCCGACCTCCCGGAGTGCGGGCAGGTTCCCAGCCGCTTGCCGATGGCGAAGTCTTCGGTGTCGTTGATCGTTGTTTCCATCCGCAGCGCTCGGCCTTTCTTGTGGTACTGCTTGATGCGGGTGTGCTTGTAGTCCACATGCAGACTGGGGACCACCCCATCGGTGATCACCCGGGTTCGAAACCGCCCGAGGGTTCGCTTGCTCACCCGACGGGTAAAGACCAGTTGGACCTGGTCCGGCCGACCCAGGTCCAGGTTCTCGCGAATGACTCCTTCGAAGAAGATCCGTCCCGAGACCGGTCGGTCGAGCACCTGGGTGAGCAAGAAGTCCGCCTGCAGGATGGAGAGGTCACAGCGATAGCCCGCCTGTCGGTCCTCCGCGCTAAAGCGGTGCGGAAGCAGCGCCAGCCACTTTCGGAACCGCCTTGAGGTACATGCGGTCGATCCCCTCGATCTTCAGCATCACGTGCTCACGCAGAATGTCGGCCACGCTCGGTGCTACACTCATCTTGGCTCCGGTTGATCGGGCTGTCCCTCGAGGACACCCGCCGCCTTCGGGCGGCATCATGATCGGTGGCCGGTTCTACCGGACCCCGTTTTGTCCCGTCAACCGGAGCTCTCTTTTTCTGCGATCGCTCGCCACAGATACAACTCGTCGGGGCGGGGCAGAGCCCCGTTACCTCTTCACTCTTAATTCTTTATTTTCTTCATTCTTCATTCCCGAGGGCGGGCCGGCCTGATAGGCCTGGAACAGCCGGCCCCAGGGAGAGCCGTGCAGCCAGGCCTCGAAGACGCGCCGGTCGCGCAGCGGCCAGCGATAGTAGTCGTGATAAATCTCGGAGCCGAGGACGAAGACGTTCACGAGCGGGGTGCGGAAGAAGAGGCGCTGTATGCCGCGCAGCGGCCCGAACCAGAGCAGATCGCCGACCCGGCTGGCGACGTTGTCGCCGACCCTGAAGCCCCAGCTCTCACCGCTGACGTCGGCGCCGACGACCTCGATCGACCTGACGTCGCCGCAGCCCAGGCCGCGCTCGTGAGCCAGCCGGATGTAGCCGATGCTTAGTGGCTCAAACCCCATCAGTCTGGCCGCCACGGCGTCGATTGCCACCTGGTCGCCGGAGGCCAGGATGACGTTCTTGGTCTTCGGCCGCATGGTCCGAGGGCCCGGCCCGTCGCCCGCGGTCGTCCCATCCATGACCGCGAAGATGCCCGAGTGGATCTCCTTCTGGATGGCCAGCAGGTCGACCAGCGTCTCGTGTATCCAGCTATGGGTGTAATGCCGCCTGGTGTTGAGCAGGCCGCCGAAGGCGTTCTTCATCGCCCCGGTCGTGGTGGTGTAGATGTGGCACTTGACGGTCGGGAGGTGGACGATGTTCTTCTGGAAGAAGAAGTCCGGGACGTAGATGCCCTCTGGGTAGATTCGGTCCAGCGCCAGCATGGGTGCCTTTGGCTCGTAACGCACCCAACGCATGTCGCGGGGCTCGAAGTTGTAGCGGACGGGGACGTCGTAGGCTCGAAAGATCGGCACGTAGTGGTTGAGGTCCTCGCCCTTGAACGCGTCCGTGACCACGGTCTTGTTCTGGACGCAGACCAGGTCGGCATAGCCTCGTGCGCGCAGTCCCCTGATGGTGCCCTCGAGCTGCCAGGGTGTGGTGTTGGCGCCAGGGAACGGGAAATGCCAGGAGATGTTATCCTTGAGAATGGTCGTCGCGCTCGGGTCGAGGTGCTCTCGCGCCCCGGCCAGCTCGAAGAGCCGATCGTAGTCGTCCATGACCGTGTCGGGGCTGGTTCGGAGGACGGCGACCTTCGGGTTTGACATCACATCCACCGGTTAGCGTTGTACGCTCTGTCGTGAACTATGGCACACGCGAACGGGCAGGTGCAGCCAGCTCAGTGGTGGTCATAGTCGGTGGGAGGTGGCGACCTGAGTTGCCTGCCGCCTACCATCTACCACCTACCACCTACCAGCTACCACCTACCTACGATGGCTGTCTCCAAGCGCCGCGTCCTGCTGGTCGACGACGAGCCCCGCATCCTCGACCCGGTCAGGATGAACCTCGAGCTCGAGGGCTTCGAGGTCTACGAGGCCAACACCGGGCTCGAGGCGCTCGACAAGATCCGCCGCGTCATGCCAGACCTCGTCGTCCTCGACGTCATGATGCCGGAGATGGACGGCTTCGAGACGCTCCGTGAGCTGCGCCGCTTCTCGACCGTGCCGGTCATCATGCTGACGGTCAAGGCGGACGAGCGCGACGTGGCGCGCGGCCTGGAGTTAGGCGCCGACGATTACGTTGCCAAGCCGTTCAGCCAGGTGGTCCTGGTGGCTCGGGTCAAAGCGGTACTGCGGCGGGCAGAGCTGCCACCCCCGACGCCCCGCAAGACGATCGTCGTGGACGACCGGCTGAGCATCGACTTCGAGCGTCGCGAGGTCGTGGTCGACGGCCAGCAGGTCCAGCTTCGACCCACCGAGTTCCGACTGCTCTACCACCTGGTGAGCAATCCAGGCGTGGTCCTCAGCCACGAGACCCTGCTGTCGAGGGTGTGGGGCCCGGAGTATCGCGACGCCAGCCACTACCTGCGCCTGTACATCAACTACCTTCGCCAGAAGATCGAGCCTAACCCCGCCAGCCCGACCTACATCCTCACCGAGCGCGGGGTTGGCTACCGGTTCGTCGACTACGCGCGAGAGAAGCGCTGAG
>DASPXK010000294.1:0-50824 GCA_035637315.1 Chloroflexota bacterium | reverse complement strand
GACAAGGCGCACTGGGCCTACCTGTACGAGCAGATGGACATCTACGGCTTCCGCAACCGGCTGCAGTTCGAGCCGACCCCCGACGAGTTCATGCACTTGGAGAAGTCGCAAGTCACGAAATAGGCGTCAGGGGTCAGGGTCAGGGGCCAGGGGCCTGCGATCAGGACGATGCTGCCTGGCCAGCACCGGGCCGCTGTGCCCTAGACTCTGGCCGGACTGACGACACCTCAGCAACCAGTCGGGCGGCCAGGAGCCGGAGGTGCGAGCGTGGACCCGGGCGGCGTCGAGGAGCAGTTCATGGAGGCAACCGACCGGCTCCTGCCAGCCCTGGACGCCCTGGCGGAGCGTCACGGGCTCCTGGAGCAGCGAGAGCGGCTTCGCGAGCTCGGGGCAAACCCATACGTCCGGAGCGACGTGGACCCGCGCCTGACGGCCCTCGTGCACCGACTGGCGCTGGCGATCATCGCCGAGTCGCTCGTGCCTGAACAGGACGAGCGGCAGCGCACCTGACGGAGGCTATGAGGGAGGAGGGCGATGTTGATCAGACGATCGCTCAAGGCAGGGCTGATCACGGGCGCGCTGTCCGCGGCGCTGATGCTGGTTATCGAGTTCTTCTGGGCCCAGCTTCGGGTCGTGTGGCCGGTAGCATACGTTCCGCTCTTCCTAGCGGGCGTGTACGCCGTACGCCGTGGGGCAAGCTCGGTCGCTACCTCACGCCAGGCCGCTGTCAGCGGCGGGGTCGCTGGTCTGGCGGCCGCGGCGGTCACGCTGCTTGCCGTGTTGGCCATCGAGATCCTGTCGGGCGCTTACGGCAACCCGCCCTTCCCCTTCCAGTACACCCTCGTGCCAGTACTGCTCGACAGCCCCTTCTTCGTTCCCCCGACCGTCCTCTTTTACGACCTGCCTGGGTCGCTGCCGGTGCCATGGCCGCATACCAGGGTAGCCGCGGGCGGCGTCCTGGCCGCGCGCATCCCCTGGACGTTGCCGCTTTGGATCCCGCTTGGCGTGCTGCTGTCCGCGATCCAGGGCTGGGCGTATTACGGGCTCGCTCGGCAAGCCAATCTCGCGGACCGGGTCGCGGCGCGTATGGCGACTCTCCGGAGTGGATTTCAAACCAAGCTCCTGGCCGGCTTCTTGATCCTGACCGCAATGATCTTCGCGGTTGGCTGGCTGGGCTGGGCCGCGACCGAGCAGATGCACTTCCAGGTTCACGCCGGCCGCGCAATGCAGCACTTGCTCGACCACGCCCTGGCTATCCAGACAAATCTGCGAGCTCAGAGCGACGCACTCGCTCGCCTGGCTTCCGGCCCCGACGAAGCCGCCTTGGAGGTGGTTTCTGGGCTGGGACAGAAGATCAGCGCTGACCTTACTCACCTGAAGACGATCCCGCCGCCGGCCCACCCGGCCGAGTCGGTTGGGGCGATCGGCGTCTCGCTGCGGCGAGAAGCCGAAAAGCGCTTGCCTGAGGTGCGGGAAGCGGACAGTCGCTTCGCCGACTTCAACAGGACCGCCAGCCGCGTAGTCGACCTGTACCGAGCCGGCAGCGCCGCGGAGGCCCAGGCGCTGCTGCCCTCGCTTGATCCGCTGTTGAGAGCGGTCGATGCCCCGCTGTGGGAGCTGACCAGCAACTTGAACGCCGACCTGGTGGAGTGGGCGACCGAGACCGATCGCGGCAGCCACACCGAGCAGTTCGCCACGATGCTGCTGGTGCTCGTAGCTACGGGTCTGGCCTTCCCGCTGGGCTACGTCTTCTCGCAGATCGTGGTGCGGCCGGTCAACGCGATTAGCGACGGCCTGGAGCACATTGGGGCGGGCGACTTCGCCTCGCGCGTGCAGGTTGAAAACCGGGATGAACTGGGCGAGCTGGCGGGGCGGGTCAACCGGATGAGCGGGGAGCTGGACCGGCTCTACACCGAGCTGCGGGGCCTGAACGAGAACCTTGAACAAAAGGTGGAAGAACAGCTTCAGGAGATCGAACAAGCACGCGTGCTCAAGCGCTACCTCTCGCCTCAGGTCGCCGACTCGATCATCGCAGGCCAGAGCGACGTGAAGCTGGCCACGACGCGCAAGAACCTGACCGTCTGCTTCGCGGACATCCGCGGCTTCACGGGGCTATCCGAGCGAATGGAGCCAGAGGAGCTGATCGACCTCTTGAACGAGTACTTCGCGGCCATGACGGACGTCGTCTTCAAACATGGCGGCACCCTGGATAAGTACCTGGGCGATGGGATGATGGTCTTCTTTGGCGACCCGGTGCCCTACAACGATCACGCCGAACGGGCGGTAAGAATGGCCGCGGAGATGCTGGCGAAGCTGCCTGAGCTTCAGAAGCAGTGGTTCATGGAGGAGAAGGAGACGCTGAACATCGGGATCGGGATCAGCACGGGCTACGTCACGGTCGGCAACATCGGGTCCGCGGCGCGCCTCGAATACACGGTCATCGGTAACAACGTCAATCTGGCCTCCCGCCTGGCCGACATGGCCGGCCCGGGCCAGATCCTGGTCACCGAACGAACGATGGTCCAGGTCAGGGAGGTCGCTCAGTCCCGAGAGCACGGGGAAGTGACGGTCGAGGGAAGCGCCAGGCCGGTTCGGGTCTATGAAATAGTAGACGGTCGGCAGTGACCACCTTCATCCTGCGCCGGTTGGTCCAGAGCGTCTTCGTCATGCTCGGCGTTTCGCTGGTGGCCTTCATGCTTGTCCATCTGAGCGGCGATCCGATCAAGCTGATGCTCCCGTTCGACGCTTCGCCGGAACAGATCAGCCAGACCCGCGCGTACTGGGGGCTGGACGATCCGCTGCCAATGCAGTACGGGCGCTTCATTGCTCGAGTCGTCCGCGGCGATCTTGGGACCTCCATGAAACACAGCCAGCCGGTCGACAAATTGATCGGCGAGCGGCTGCGCGCGACGACGGAGCTGGCCGTGCTGGCGATGCTGTTCGCGCTGGCGGTGGCGATCCCCGTCGGCGTGTTCTCGGCGATTCGGCCGTACTCGGTCTGGGACAACCTGGCCACGGTCCTGGCGCTCAGCGGCCGTTCGATGCCCGTGTTCTGGCTCGGGCTGCTGCTGATCCTGATCTTCGCCGTCCAGCTCGGCTGGGTGCCTCCGTCCGGGCGGGGCGATTGGAGGCAGCTCGCGCTGCCGAGCGTCACGCTGGGGACGGCCGCGATGGCGACACTCACTCGGCTGACCCGTTCGTCGCTGCTCGACGAGATGGGCCAGGACTACTTGCGAACGGCGCGAGCCAAGGGTTTGGCCGAACGCGTGGTGGTCTACGCGCACGGCCTTCGAAACGCTTGGATTCCCATTATCACGGTGGCCGGCCTCCAGTTCGCGACCCTCCTGGGCGGCGCGCTGGTGACCGAGAGCGTCTTCGCCTGGCCTGGCCTGGGGCTGTTGACCGTTCGCGCGATCTACGACCGCGACCTGCCCCTGATCCAGGGTGCCACGCTCTTCTTCGCGACCGTCTTCGTAGCCATGAACCTGCTGGTCGACGTCCTCTACGCCTTCCTCGACCCACGGATCAGGCGGCAATAACAGGACTGAGGACTGAGGACTGAGGGGTGGTAGAAGGGACGCAGTCGCGGCCGGCACCGTTTGACCAGGGGGACCGACGCGCGAGCCGGGTCCCCGCGGCCCAGCCCTCAGGCCTCGATCCGGCGCGTCCCTACTTAGTCCTCAGTCCTCAGTCCTCGGTCCTTCGGTCGCGGGCGGTCGAGCTGTTGCGGCGAAATCGGGCGGCGATGATCGGACTGGTCGTCCTCATCGTGGTGGCCGCCGCGGCCGCCGCCGCGCCGCTCATCGCACCATACGAGCCCACGCTCCAGGAAACGGGCCAGAGCCTGAAGCCGGGCTTCTGGGCGGGCAATGAGCGCAATCTGCTCGGTACCGATCTGCAGGGCCGCGATATCCTGAGCCGCCTGATCTACGGCGCTCGCATCTCCGTGGCTGTCGGGCTGACAGCCGTCGCAATCTCGGCTCTGATCGGTGTCCTGGCCGGGTTGGTGGCCGGCTTCTACGCTGGGCGTGTGGGTGACGGGATCATGCGCGTGGCCGATATCCAGTTGTCATTCCCGGCCATCCTGCTGGCCCTGGCTCTGGTGGGCATCCTCGGGCCGAGCGCCTTCAACGTCGTCCTGGTCCTGGGCGTGACCGGGTGGGTCGTCTACGCGCGGGTGGTGCGCGGGCGCGTGCTGTCGGTCAAAGAGACGGAGTTCATCGCCGCCGCCCACGCGATCGGCGCGCGCGACCCGCGGATCATCTTTCGCCACGTCCTGCCGAACGTCATGACGCCGGTCATCGTGCTGGCCACTCTGGAAGTTGCGACCGTCATCATCGCCGAGGCGACGCTGAGCTTTCTGGGCGTCGGCATCCAGCCGCCTACGCCGACCTGGGGCGGCATGCTGGCCGACGGCAAGCTCTACCTCCGCAACGCCTGGTGGGTCTCCACCATCCCCGGCGTCACCATCACCGTGGTCGTCCTCAGCATCAACCTGCTCGGCGACTGGCTCCGCGACACGCTCGATCCGCGGTTCCGGCTCGCGTCATAGCAGGACAGGCGGGCCGGCGTCGTGCGCTGCTCGCCGAGAGCGGGAACGGGGGTGAGCCGGACTCCCGAGCAGGGTGCCCTCCAAGACGGATCTGCACATTTCTGGGCCCTCGATGGTTCTCGCCCCGACCAACGTGGGAGGGACTCGTCCGCAGCGCCGTTGGCTCCGCTCCTCGGTGCTATGTTCCAGTGCCGCCAGTCACCTAAATTCGTTGAAAGCTTTGAGCAGCTTCATAGTTGCTTCGTAGTCTAGGTGCTCTCCTTCGTAGTAACACACATACAGCCCCTGCAGATTGGACGGAAGATGGATGCCTTTCTGAACGAGAAGTATAAGTTCCTTCCGTAAAGCGCCATGGCGGCGCCTATCTCGATCAGGACATTCTCGTTGATTTTGTGATGCACGCTTCCTGAACCGTCGAACAATTCCTCCTCGCCCGCGACGTGAATGATGCCTGCAAAGCAGGTATGCATGTCATCCAGAACCTTGTCTGGTACCGGCTTTGAGGTGGTCTCGTGCTCTTGGGCGACCACGGGATCAAATTTCCCAAACGCCAGTAGCTCCTTTAGTTGCGCGACCACTTGCTTGTTTTTACCGTGCGTGATGAAGACCCTCTGGTTTGCCTCGCGCTTCTGTATGGGCATTCCCGCCGTCTCAGTTACCGCTGGGGCGTGCGTGGGGGCACCTGGGTCGCCCTGGGCGTTATCCAAGGAGAGATCCGACGCTGTGAGGCCAACGCTTCGCTGTGCGGGCGTGTCGGTGGCAACAAATGGGCCGGTTTTCGTCTGATGTATGATGCCGACGAACTCGCCGTTTCGCGTGAGGATCTGGAGGACCTTGTCAAGTCGGTCCACCGGCACGCCCATCTCTGCTAGCACGTTCTTGGCGATCCGCTCCTGAGGAAACTTGGCTCGGTTGTACCGGTCGAAGAAGCGCCCAGCGATCGAGGGCTTCAAGGCGGCGTCCACTCTTGCCGACACATCCTGCCCTTCCTCCGTCGGCGCAACCATCCGCCGCCCCAGGTCGGTGAGGGCGATGGCAGTCGCCTTTGATCCACCATCGGTCAGGCCATAGGCAATGGCAGCACCGCACAGGTCTCCCAGGCGCTACTGGTTGGAGAGATGTCGACGGCCATGGCGAGTTGATGGGGTGCGGCCGATCGCCCCGCGAAGTCATCGTAGAGACTCTGGGGGAGCCGCAGGGCTTCGGAAAGCGTCAACTTTGGAATGTCGGATTGCCTCAGGTAGGCACGCGGTTTTGCAGCGCTCGTAGCCGCCGCCCGCTCAGTGCACCGAATCGACTTTTTCTGTTTGACCGCCATTTGGTCCGCTCCGCCGTCCCCAGCAAACCTCCGTTGGGATAAGCAATTATAGGCGGGCGCAGCGCCGGTCGATCCACGCTTTCGACTCAGGCCGCAGTTCGTTGCTGGGGCCTGGCGTCGTAGCACAATCAGGTACCACAATCAGGCCAATCGGGTATTCTCAAGGCGCGGGGCGTCGGTCGTCGAGGCCCATGGAACAGCGATGCCGCATCGAGGTTAAAGCGATGAATGAATTGATCTTCCTCGTAGAAGAGGCAGCCGAGGGAGGCTACACGGCTCGGGCGCTTGGCGCCTCGATCTTCACGGAGGCCGACGACATGGGCGACCTCCATGTCCAGGTCCGCGACGCGGTCCGTTGCCACTTCGAGGAAGATGAACGGCCGAAGGTGATTCGGCTGCACTTCGTGCGAGAAGAAGTGATCGCGATGTGAGGCTTCCTCGCGACCTGTCAGGAAGGGAACTCGCCCGAGCGCTCAGCGCGCTCGGCTACCGCGTCACTCGTCAGACCGGGAGCCACCTCCGCCTGACCACGACGGAGCAGGGCGAGCACCACATCACCGTCCCCCAGCACAGCCCGCTGCGCATCGGAACCCTGGCCGGGATCCTCGCCGACGTTGGCGAGCACTTCGGCGTGAGCCGGGAGGAACTGCTTGCCCGGCTTTTCGGGCATGGGCGACCCAGCCTGCGATAACCTAGACGCGTAGCTCAACCCCCCACAGTCGGCGCGCTTCCGCGCGTCACTCGATGCCCAGATACGCCTTCTGGACGGTCTCGTTCTCGCGCAGCTTGGCGGCCGTGTCGTCTAGGACGATCGTGCCGGTTTCGAGCACGAAGCCGCGGTTCGCCACCTGGAGTGCCATGAGCGCGTTCTGCTCGACGAGCAGCACGGTGACCCCCTGCTGATTGATCTCCTGGATCGTCTGGAAGATCGTTTCAACCAGGATCGGCGACAGGCCCATCGAAGGCTCATCCAGCAGCAGGATCTTGGGCCTGGACATGAGGGCTCGCCCGATCGCCAGCATCTGCTGCTCGCCGCCTGAGAGCGTGCCGCCTTTCTGGCTGATCCGCTCTTTCAGGCGCGGAAACAACTCGAATACGCGCTCGATGTCGGATGGCACCTGCGCCCGGTCCTTGCGGGCGAAGGCACCCATCTCCAGGTTCTCGAGTACCGACATGCGCGAAAAGATCCGGCGGCCCTCCGGGACCTGGCATACCCCGCGGGCGACGATCTCGTGGGGCGGTAGTCCGGTAATCGGCTGTCCGTCGAGCACGACTTGCCCCTCGCGGGGCTGCAAGATGCCAGAGATCGTCCGCAGAGTCGTGCTCTTGCCGGCCCCGTTGGCACCGATGAGCGTGACGATCTCGCCGTCTTTGACCGACAGCGACACGCCGCGCAAGGCGTGGATGTTGCCATAGTAGGTATGGACATCCTGGACCTCGAGCGTAGCCATTAGACGGAATGAAGAGTGAAGAGTGAAGAATGAAGAATGAGGGACGACGACGTGCAAGAAGTATTCTTCATTCTTCACTCTCGATTTTTCATTCCGTTAGGCGGTGGCCGCGCGGCCGAGATACGCTTCGATCACTTTCGGGTCGTGCTGGATCTCGCGCGGGGTGCCCTCGGAGATCTTGAGGCCGTAGTCCAGGACGGTTACCCGGTCTGAGATGTCCATCACCACTCGCATGTGGTGCTCGATCAGCAGGATCGTCAGGCCGAGGTCGGCGCGCAGGCGACGGATCAGATCGGTCAGGGCTTTGGTCTCCTGAGGGTTCATGCCGGCCGTTGGCTCGTCCAGGAGCAACAGGCTCGGCTGGGTGGCCAGGGCGCGGGCGATCTCCAGGCGCCGCTGGTCTCCGTACGGAAGGTAGCGGGCCCACGTCTCGTCGCGGCCTGGCAAGCCCACGAAACCGAGCAGCTCGACGGCTCGTTCGCGAGCCCGGCGCTCCTCGGCCACGACGGCTGGAGTTCGCAGCACCGCCCCAAGCGCCGTGCCCCTCAGCCGGCAATGCATGCCGACCAGGACGTTGTCCAGGGCGCTCATGTTGTTGAAAAGGCGGATGTTCTGAAACGTTCGCGCGATGCCAAGAGCCGTGATCTCGTTCGGCTTGGCGTCGTCGAGGCGGTGGCCGCGGAAGGCGATCTCACCGGCCGTCGTCCGATACAGCCCGGCAACCATGTTGAAGAAAGTGGTTTTGCCGGCCCCGTTCGGGCCGATCAGGCTCACGATCGCGCGCTCTTCGATGGTGAAGTCGAGGTCGTTGACCGCGACTAGCCCCCCAAACCGCTTAGTGACTTTCGTCGCCTGCAGAATCAGCGCCATCGTCAGGCCCGCGCGTCGTGGAGCGTTTCCTCGAGGCCGGCTACGGCCGTGGCGGAAGCGGGCTTGGCGCCCTTGAGCTCGGCTCTTCGCTGGGCGCTTGGGAAGATCCCCTCGGGGCGAATCAGCATCATCAGCACCAGGGCCAGACCGAACAGCATCAACTTGGAGTTCGACAGATCGACCGACTCGAGGAACGGCAAGCCGAGCGCCGAGCCGAAGCCGCGCACCCAGGGAGTGGCCGTCTCGACCCAGATGAAGTTGAAGGCGCCCATCAGCAGTCCGCCGAACATCACGCCCCAGATGTTCCCAATCCCGCCCAGGATGATCATCGAGAGCAGCATGATCGAGATGCTGAAATCGAACTGGAACGGATCGATAAACTGGAGCATCGAGGCGTACAGCGCGCCGCCAAAACCGGAGAACGAGGCTCCGAGGGAAAAGGCCAGCAGCTTGGTCTTGACCAGGTCGATGCCCATACTCGCGGCCGCGATCTCGTCCTCACGCATGGCCATCCAGGCACGGCCGAGGCGAGAATCGTACAGACGCATGATGACGAAGACCGAGAAGGCACTGATGGCGACGATCAGGTAGTACCAGGGAACCTGATCAGAGGCGAGCAGCTCATATTGGGCCGCGTGTGGGCGGCCGATCGGGTTCATGCCCTTGGAGCCGTTGGTGAGCTTCTCGAGGTTCAGAAAGGCGCGCGGAACGATTTCGCCGAATGCCAGTGTGACGATCGCCAGGTAGTCTCCGCGCAGCCTCAGCGTGGGCATGCCCAGGATGACGCCAAAGACCGCCGCCACGAAGAAGCTCACGATCAGGGCCAGCCAGAAGTCGGTGCGGAACGGTAGCGGGCTCTGAGGTGCCGTCAGGAACGCGGCGGTGTACCCGCCAATGGCGAAGAACGCCGCGTACCCGAGGTCGAGCAGGCCGGCAAACCCGACCACGATGTTGAGCCCGAGCGCGAGAAGCACGAAGATCAGGATCGGGTTCATACTGCCCATGCGGTTCCAGCCGAGTGTGCGGTCTAGCAGCGGATACAGCAGCACGAACGCGGCGAAGATCCCGAACAGGACCTGGTTTCGTCGCCGCTCGGTCAGCTCGGTCCAGCGCTGGACTGACTGCGCGCGGCGGGACAACAACTCATCGCGGCTGACCGCCGCGACCGAGCCGCCCGCCTGTTGACTCGCGACTCGCGACCCTTCGCTTCGCTCGAGGGCAGGCCCTTCGCTTCGCTCGAGGGCAGGCTCGCGACTCGCCTGTTCGGGCATCGCTCAGGAGCGCTCCGGCGTCGCCTCGCCCAGCAAGCCGGTCGGTTTGAAGACCAGGATCAGGATCAGCATCCCGAAGACAACCGCCTGCGTCCAGCGCGGATCGAACAAGAAATCGCTGGCGGCGGCCACGACGCCGATCATCAAGCCGCCGAGGAAAGCCCCCGATATATTGCCGATCCCGCCTAGCACGGCCGCCGTAAACGCCATCAGGCCATTGCGAAAGCCCTGAAAGAACCAGGCGCTGTTGTTGTACAGGCCGTAGATCAGGCCGGCCGCGCCGGCCAGTGCGCCACCGAGCAGGAAGGTCAAGGCGATGGTCTGATTGATGTCGATGCCCATCATCGCGGCCGCCTCGCGGTCCTGGGCCGTGGCGCGCATCGCCTTGCCCAAGCGCGTGCGTGCGACAAAGAGGTTCAGGGCCAGCATCAGCGGCACTGCCACCGCCATCACGAAGATGTCCTTGACCGTGAAGAAGAGCGGCGTGTTCAGGCCCAGCACGTCCCGGAAGATGTCGACGCTGGCGACGGGGTGAAGGTCGGGGAAGTTGACTGGCGAGGCGCCCTTCCAATGCAGGCCAACGTTCACCAGAATGAATGAAACACCGATCGCGGAGATCAGCGGCGCCAGCCGCGGCGCGCGTCGCAAGGGTCGATAGGCCAGCCGCTCGATGACGACGTTCAACAGCGCACAGCCGACCATGGCCGTGACGAGTGTCCCGACGAGCAAGAGCACGATCGTCGGCTCGGCCATCTGCGAGGCACGCCGCATCCCCATCAGGCCGGGCACCCAGGTCATGAGCGTGAGCGAGGTCATCGTGCCGAGCATGAAGACGTCGCCATGGGCGAAGTTGATCAGCTCGATGATCCCGTACACCAGGGTGTAGCCCAGTGCGACGAGGGCGATGATCGCGCCGTTGGCGAGCCCGATGAGCAGGATCTGGATGACAGTCTCGTACCAGGTCACCGCCGGAGCTCCAGGCTGATTAGGATCAGAGATTAGAGCGTAGGGGTTCGGCGCGCCGATTTCAAGACGAGGGATGAGGAATGAGGGATGAGCGACGAGCCAAGTTCGACTCGTGCCTCATACCTCATTCCTCATTCCTCGCATCTCATTTCCAGCGGAACGACGCGGCGCCCTGGCCCAGGACCGGGCTATCGTCCGACTGTCTGACCTCCACCAGCACCTGATAGGTGCCCGCTGGGCCCTCCATCGTCCAGACGACCTCGCTCTTCCCGTCTGGGCCGGTTCTTGGCGCGTTGATGGCGATGTACTGGTCCCGATCGAGACGGGCGGTGACGTCGACGCGCGCGTCCACGACCGGCTGGCCGTCGCGCGTGACCGTCACTTTGATCGCCTGCTCGCCCGACGACAGCGCCGCCTGGCGCGGGGTGACCTCCACGACGAGGCCGGCGGGGTTGGCTGAGGGCGTCGTGGTGGTCGGCGTGGGAGTCGCATTCGCTTCGGGCGACGAGGCCGGTGCCGCGGCAGCGGCGGGCGGCGAGGCGCCGGGCGGTTGGGTCAGCCCCGCAGGCGGCCCTCCGCCGGGCACCGGCGTGGCGGGCGGGGAGATCGAGACCAGGAAGGCTGCCGCGATCCAGCCCGCCTGGCCGCCGGGCAGCTTCACGTTCCGCCAGGCCCGACCATCGACCTGGCGGTCAGGGCCCGCCAGATCCAGTTCCGTCCCTTCCGGCAACTCCGCCAGGACCTGCGCGCTGGTGGACGGCTCGGCCCGAACGTTGACGCTCGAGCCGTCGGCGTTGGCGATCCGGACGCGTTCGGTCGGCGGGGAGGCTGGAGGGGGTGCGGCTTGCGCGCTGGGCGGGGGCGAGGCTCCCACCGGCGGTGGTTGGCCGCTTGGCGGCGGTGAGGGCGTCGCCGGAGTTGATTGGCCACTCGCAAGCGCGCTGTCGAGCCGAGACGAGACCACGAGGGCGAGGCCGACCGTGTCGCCCAGGCCGACCACGTCCGGGCGGCCGCTCACGCCGACCAGCAGGACCCAGGGCCCCTTGCGGAACAGGTACAGGTGGGCCACACCCTGTGCGCTAGCCAGGTCGACCGGTTTCGACAGGCCGACCGCCTCGTCGCCAAGCGGGGGGACCACGCTCGACACGTAGCGGCTGCCCACCAAGGCTTCGCGCGAGCCGGCCCACTGGCGCGCGGCCTCGGCCTGGTCGGGTGTACGGGCGACGCCACTACGGACCTCGATCGGGCCGGCCCCCAGATTCTGGGGCGTCTGCTCACGGGCGAAGACCGTCTCGAACACGGCCACGCCGTCAGGCCGCTCTTCGTACGCCGTTCGGCTCGGGACTGGCGCGAAGCCCGGCGGTAGATCGGCCAGGGTAAGCGCCAGGCCACGCGGGTCGAGCGGCTGCTGCCAGCCAGGCGACGCCGCTGCCAAGTGGGGCACCGCGAGGACGGCCAGGGCGAGCGGCAGCCAGGTGAGCGCGCGCCGAAGGCGGGACATAGCCCGCGTGGTGTACCGCGCGGGGACGCGGGGCGTCAAGGGAGGTGCTCGGGAGCTCAGGTGCTGGCGATTTCGCCGATTGAAAAAAGCTCGGCTTGACCTTCAAAGGCGACGGTAGGCTGGGCCTCGCGGCCGCATCGCGGTGACGTAGACCGCGCGTTCGATTTGGTTCACCGTAAACAGGATTCGCCATCCTCCAACTCTTGAGGAGCGGAGCCCTCTTACGCCGGTCAACGTCTTTGACAAGCGCGGGTCATGCGGGTCGGCTTCCAGTTGCCGAAGTCGGCTCACAATTCGGCGCTCGGTTCGGACGTCCAGGCGTTGGAGCGCCTTCTCCGCTGGGCCCGCCAAGCGGACGGTGTAACTCACCCCTTGCGCCGAGCCTCATACTCCCTCAATGTCACGAAGTCACCGCGTCCAATCGCGTCAATGCCCTCCTGAACGGCAACGAGATCCTCCATCGATAGGGGCTCGTCATCGACCGTCCCATCGGCGACCACCGTTCCCCGCGCACCATTGCGGAGTCGCTCAAGGAGACGCTCAGCCGCGACTAGCTCGCTTTCTGGCAACTCGTCGATGAGTCGGTGCAGCCTATCCTTGGTCGTCACCATTTCCTCCCTATGCGCAAAGGCGCTTTGAAGTGCGCTACGGAGCTGCCTCCGGCCTCAGCACCACCGTCATCGTGACAATCACGCGGCGTGGCGGACGCTGCGCGGGCCGGCCTTCATGACCTGGCCGGGCAGCTCACGGCCGAGGACCTCGGCCATCCGCTGCGCGCAGCGGATCAAGGCTTCCAGGTCGATCCCGGTCTGGACTCCCATCTCGTGGAGCATGTGGACCACGTCCTCGGTCGAGACGTTGCCGGTCGCCCTGGGTGCGAACGGACAGCCGCCAATCCCGCCGATTGAGGCGTCGTATTTCGTCACGCCCACGCCAAGGCCAGCCACTACATTCGCCAGCCCCATCCCGCGGGTGTTGTGGAAATGCAGGCTGAAGGTCACGTCGGGCCAGCGTTCGCGGATCCGCCCCACCACCCGTTCCACTTGCAGTGGGTTCGCCATCCCGGTCGTATCGGCCAGGCCGATCTCATCGATCCCCAGCTCCAGCAGGCGCGCGACGATGTCGTGGACGCGCGCCTCCGGCACCTCACCCGCGTAAGGACAGCCGAAGCTAGTAGCGATTCCGGCCCCGACCGCTGTCCCGACCTCGCGCACCAGGGGCACGATCTCCTCGACACCCTTGAGGGAGTCGGCGATGGTCATGCGGATATTCTTCAGGTTGAAGGTGTCGCTCGCGGCCAGCACGACGAACAGGCGGTCAGACCTGGCATCGATGGCGCGGCGGGCTCCGACCAGGTTCGGAACTAGGGCCTCCCAGGAGACACCGGGCGGGCGCTCGACGCCGGCCATGACCTCCGCCGCATCGGCCAGCTGGGGCACCGCCTTGGGATGAACGAATGAGGTAACCTCGATTCGCCTGAGACCCGTGCGGGCCAGGGCATTGGCGATCTCGATTTTCTGCGCGGTGGCGATGAACGCACCGAGGCTCTGGATGCCGTCGCGGGTACCCACCTCGCGCATCGTCACAAACTGGGGCAGGTCCATTATGTGACCCTCGGGTCAGGGTGGCCGCCGGCTCGGCCGAGGCCTCGGTTCGGATTGTACCCAGCAACAGAACGTGAGATGAGCGAGGGGCCGCTCGGGCGCGGTCAGGCGGCCGTCGAGGCGGACCCGCTCGGATGCGGCTGCCCCGGGCGGCGCAGCCACACTACTGTGACGGCGGCTGCCCCGGCCAGCAGCAGCGCGGCCTGGAGAAGCGTTGTCTCCCAGGTCGGGAACAGGCCCAGGAAGCCGTTGGCGGGCAGATACGCGGCCGGCGTGGCAGGCAGCACGCCCGCAACCTGTAGCGCATGGATGCCGGTCCCGACGAACTTGAAAGCCAGGTAGTACAGCAACGTGCCGGTGACCAGGAAGAATGGGCGAACCGGCAGCTTCACACCAGCAACCAGCATCAGCACTCCCACCGCCCCCAGCCCGGCCACGCCCATGCCAATACCGAGGGCTAGGTCGCGCAGGCTGATCGAGGGTGCGATGCCGACGTAGAAGAGGACTGTCTCGGCGCCCTCGCGGAAGACGGCCAGGAATGCGACGAGGGCGAGCGATAGGAGGCTGTTGCGAGCCAGAGCGGCGGTGCTCTTGTCCTCGATGTAGCGCTGCCAGGCACCGAGGCGCGCCTGGGAGTGGAGCCAGTAGCTCACGTATACGAGCATCGCCGCGGCCGCCAGACTGGTTACCCCCTCCAGCAGCTCACGATTGACTCCGGCCGCCCGCGAGAAGAGGAGATTGACCAGCACGGCTACCCCAACGCTGGCGACGACGCCGCCAGCGCTGCCAGCCCAGATCCAGCGCCCCTTCGTGCCGTTCCCGGTCTTCTTCAAGAACGCCAGCAGGGCCGCGACCACAAGCAACGCCTCGAGCCCCTCGCGCAACATGATGATGGCGGCGTCTGAGACCCCATACCGCGTGCTGCCTTCGACAAACGGCGTGAGATCGGCCCTCATCTGCGTCAACGCCTTCCGGGCCGCGGCCTCGTCCGGCGGTCGCCGGCTCAGGGACGCATAGGCATCGCCGAAGTTGTTCTCGGTATCTCGGTAGACCCGGTCCGACCTGGCCTTCACCAGCCCTTCGACCTCGGGCCAGTCACGACGAAACGCGTCGACCTCGGCCGCGGCGCCGGCCGGGTCGTTTGCGTCCAACCTGGCCTGCGCAGAGTCGACGTGAGCCAGCAGGCCGGCTAACGTGGCGCCGCGCGCCGCCGGCTGCGGCGCTACCGGCTTGCCGGCGGCCGGTGCCCCAATAAAAGCGTCACACTCGGAGCGCAGCTTTCGGAGTGCCACGCGGGCCGCGTCGGGATTGACCGACTCCGCTTGCAGCGCACGCCTGGTCCCGCCCATCGCGTCTTCGATCGCCCGGTAGCTGGAGCGCGACTGAGCCCGAACACCGTCTTCGATGCCTGGCCATCCCTTCTGGAACGCGTCGTATTCGGCGCGCGCGCCGGCCAGGTCCCCAGCGTCCAGCCGCGCAAGGGCGGTATCCACGTGCGTGGCAAGCTCCGCGACCTGCTCCGCGGGTGTCGCGGCCAAAGCCAGCCCAGGCAGCGCTAACAGCACAAGCGAGAGGGCGAGACGGCTAAAAACTCTCATTCGCATCCTACTGATTCGAGCTGTCCGCGGCCGCGGTCCAGGCTTGAGACGCAGCCGCCCGCTGAGATTAGCACCTACTAATAATTCTGGCAAGCATAGCCTTATAATTCTATACGCCTCGGGGCGCTGCGTGCAGGGCGCGGACGAGCGGGCCCCCTTTTCCCGGCCACTCGTGACGCTATCAATAGTCGGACCGGTTGCGGGCCGTCAGGTAGGCGGCGTAGGTCATCTCCTTGACGGCAGGTGCTGCCATCGGGAGCGCGGCCTGGGGGGCAAGCTCGCGGAGCTGGCGGATCGCCTCGCGCAGCTCGGGGTCCGAACCCGCGTAGCTCTCGATCCTCTCGGCCGTGCGCTCCAGAAGCCGACGCGCCTCGTCGAAGCGACCCTCGCGGTTGAGTGCGGCCGCCTCGCGTTTGGCACGCGCAGCGTAGAGCAGGCCGACCTGTTTGGTCACCTCGAAGTCACGCTTCTGGCCGTCCACCTGGCGATCCGCCGCGTGCCGCAAGGCAACGTCAGGGAAGCGTAGCTCGCGGCCTCGGCCGAGGTGTGGTTCGCGATACATCACCAGCGCGTGTATCGGAACCTCGCTGCCGGTGGCCGCTGGGACGGTCGTGACCTGAAAGGCCAGCGGTATCTGCTCGCGGGCGCACAGGTCGCCGAGTGGGACTCGAACCCCATCCGGAAGTCGCTCGACCGGCTGGTCGTTCAACAGCTCGACTGCGACGGCCATGCGCACCTCCACCACCGCGTCGCGGGCGACGATCTCCATCAGCTCACCCAGCTCGCGGCGAAAACTGGGCGCGAGATCGTCCGGTCCGCGCAAGTAGAAGTAATGGCCGCCGCCCTTGTCGGCCATCGCCTGGAGCAGATCCTCGTTAAAGTCCGCGCCAATCCCGAAGGTGGAGGTGGAGATCCCGCGCGCCCGCAGCTCGCCGGCGTGGGTGCACAGCTCCTCCTGATCGACGATCCCCACGTTGGCCAGCCCATCAGTAAGCAGCAGCGCGCGATCGATGCCCCGGCGAGCCTCGACCTGGTGGTTGGCCACCTCACGGCAGCCTTCCAGCCACCCACCACTCAAGTTGGTCGAGCCACCACTCTGGATCCCCCGGATCAGTCTTTCCAGCTCGGCCTTGGCCGTGGGCGTCGCCGGCCGGGATGGCGAGACACGGCTCACCTCGTCGTCGTATGCGATGACACAAGCCCTGTCGGCATCGTCGAGCTGGCGGACCAACATCGCCGCGGCCTGGCGAGCCAGGGCCAGCTTCTCGCCGGCCATCGAGCCGCTGCGGTCCAAAACGATGGCCAGGTTGAGCGGCTGCCGCGGCTGCCTGCGCGGCCGATCGGGCGCAGTGATCTCCAGCAACAGGTACCGGCTCGAGGCGGAGTGGGTCCGCGCCAGCGGGCGGTCGAAACGGGCTTTGAGCTGCATCGGGGTATCCTTTCTCCCAGCCACCGGCGGATGCACCGTGACTGTCTACGCTTCCAGGACGCCACGGAGCGCCGCGACGATCCTTGGCAAGCTCTTGCGCACGGCTGAACGGGCGTCGCGCCTGATGTGGAGCTCCATGTCAGGGTCGATCTGGAGCCGGCGCCAGTCCGAGATCGCCTCGCGCCCCATCGAATCCGGGTCCGCTATCCGCCCCAGCCTCGGCCGGCGCGCCGCGCTTAGCGAGCGGCCAGCCAGCGCCACCTGGGGAGGCGGGCCCTCGGTGTCCAGGACGCGCGCCAGGTACTCGCGGGCGCTCTCGGCTGGCGATGATGGAGATGGCCTTGCGAGCAGCGACTCCACCTCGACCGCCGATAGCTCGGCGAGTCGGCGACGGATCTCGGCCAGGGGCAGGTATTCCTCCTTCAGGCGGCGAATCAACCGCAGCCGCGCCAGGTGCTCGGCACGGTAGCTGGTCGTCGGGCCGCCTCCCTCCGGGCGCGGCAGAAGTCCCTCACTAACGTAGTAGTAGATCGTCCTCGGGGTCACGCCTGCCCGCTCGGCGAGGCCCTTCACCGTGTAGCCACCCGTGCTCGATCTCATCATCGTGGCAGAATCATAACAGTGAGACGTTACGCTGTCAAGATTTCTGGGTGCCGGGCCACCCCGAGGCCCAACCGGCGGGAACAAGTGCGCTTCGCGGGGACAAGCCCCGCCCTGCAGGCCCTCCGGCAGCGCCTCTAGCTAGAGTGATGCTGGCCATCCGCTGACCAGCCGAGCCAGGTCGTCTTTTCGTGGACGGCTGCGCGGCTCGCGGCGGGCGGCTCCTCGGCTGGGTAGCCGAGGTAGAGGAAGGCCAGGATCTGGTGCTCCGGCGACAGTCCGAAAAAGCGCTTGACCAGCTCGGAGCGAGCCGCCGGACCGGTGCTCCATTTGATCGCCAGGCCGCGGGCGTGGGCGGCCAGCAGCAGGTTCTGGATAGCGCACGCGGCTGCGCAGACGTTCTCGACGTCCACGATCTTGGGGCCGACTGGCGGCTCGACCGCGACGGTCACGATGACCGGCGCCCGGACGGCCTTGGCCCGCTGCGCTTCGGCCACCGCCTCCCGCTGTTCAGGGCTGAGATTGCTCAGCGCTCGGCAGGCATCCTCGGCGAGCACCTCGCCAAACCGCTCGCGCGCCGCGCCGCCCAGAACGAAGAACCGCCACGGCTGGTTGAGGTAGTGGTTCGGGGCCCAGGTGGCCGCCTCGAGGACCTCCTCGATCAGCTCGCGCGAGGGCAACCGCGGCTGCGTCTTGGCGATACTCCGCCGGGTCCGAATCGCCTCCATAACGTCCATCATTCGAGCTCCTGACACTGGATGGTACCATTCGGCCACCCGCCGCCTAACCTCTCATCGGCAGGGCGATGGCAAAGCCGTGAACGACGTGCCAACCCGCGCAGTCTACTGGAACATCCAGGGCGTCTGGCTGATGTACGTGCTGCTGGCTATCGCCCTGGCAGTGCTGGCTTACGGCGTCTACCAGTACTACCGGGCTCTGGCGCTCGGCAAGCCCGAGGACCGCTTGGACCACCCCGCCGAGCGCGCCCGCTACTTCTTCGCCCACGCCGTTGGACAGGGTCGGACGTTGCGCGAGCGCTATTCGGGCACCATGCACCTGCTGTTCTCGGTTGGATTCGTGGTCCTCTTCGTCGGGACCGTCGTGGTCTTCATCCACGAGGACCTCGGCCTGCGAATCATGCAGGGCCAGTTCTATCTGTGGTTCCAGTCGCTCGCTCTGGACGTCTTCGGGCTGCTCGCGATCGTCGGCGTCCTGATGGCGATCTTCAAACGCTTCGGCCGCCGGCCGGATCGTCTGTACCACCCGCTCGATCCTCGGACCGCGCTCGACGATGGCGTAATCCTTGGCCTGTTCCTGCTGATCCTCGTGACCGGCTTCGTGTTGGAGGGCATCCGGATCGTCGCCACCGGCGACCCGTGGGGCGACTGGTCGCCAGTCGGCAAGGCGACCGGGTTGGCGCTTCAAGGCCTGGGGCTGAGCATCCCACTCTTGCTCGCGATCCACGGCTTCTCGTGGTGGTTTCATCTCGTCCTCGCGTTCGTATTCATCTCCTACGTCCCCTACTCGAAGCTTCGCCACATCTTCTTCTCCCCAGCCAACATCTACCTGCGCTCGCTGGCGCCGCGCGGCCAGCTCAGCTACATCGACGTGGAGAAGGCCTTCGAGCAGGACCCCCCGGCCGTCGGCGTGGGGAAGCTCAGCGACCTGACCTGGAAAGGTCTTTTCGACGCCCAGGCGTGCACCGAGTGCGCGCGCTGCGAGGCGGCCTGCCCAGCCAGCCGGACCGGCAAGCCGCTCTCGCCGATGCTCGTCATCCTGGACTTACGAAATCAGCTCCTCCAGCAAGCCGGTCCGCTGACCCGTCGGCGACGGCGCGACGGGCCCGGCCCGCCCACAAATGGTGGCTCGGCCGAGTCGGGTTCGCGCGGCGAGCACGCGCCGCCCAGGCTGGTTGGCGACGTCATCGCCGACGAGGTCCTCTGGGACTGCACCACCTGTCGGGCCTGTATGGAGGCTTGCCCGGTCTTTATCGAGCACGTTCCCAAGATCGTCGACATGCGGCGCCACCTGGTGATGGTCGAGAACCGCTTCGAGCCCGAGCTGCAGCGCTTGTTCGATAATCTCGAAGCGGCCGGCAATCCCTGGCGCTTCCCGCGCGCCGACCGCGCCAAATGGGCCGACGGCCTCGACGTTCCAGTCCTCGGCCAGGACGTGGCCATCGCGGACGTCGACCTGATCTACTGGGTCGGCTGCGCCGCCTCGTACGACGAGCGGAACCAGAAGGTCGCCCGTTCGCTGGCTCGCGTGCTGCGCTCGGCCGGGGTTCGCTTCGCGATCCTTGGGACGCGTGAGACCTGTACCGGCGATCCGGCGCGTCGGGCTGGACATGAATACCTCTACCAGCTGCTGGCCGGGGAGAACGTCCAGACGCTGAACGAGCTCGCAGTCAAGACGATCCTCGCGTCGTGCCCGCACTGCTTCAACAGCTTGAAGGACGAATACCCGCAGTTGGGCGGCAACTACGTGGTCCGCCACCACGCGGAGTACCTGGCCGAGCTGGTCCGGCAGGGCAGGCTGAAGCCGAGCGCGCGGCTGGAGGAGAGTGTGGCCTATCACGACTCCTGCTACTTGGGGCGCTACCAGGATATCTACGATCAGCCGCGCGAGGCGCTCGGAGCGATCCCGGGGCTCGATCTGCGGGAGGTTCGAGCCGGCTGCCGCAACAAGGCGTTGTGCTGTGGCGCGGGCGGCGCCAAGATCTTCTTTGAGGAGCGCCGTGGGAGCCGGATGAACCACCTGCGCGTCGAGCAGATCCAGGCCGAGCACCCGGACCGGATCGCGGTGGCCTGTCCCTACTGCATGATCATGCTGGAGGATGGCACGCGCGGGAAGGGCGCATACGAAGAGCTGCCGGTCTCCGACGTGGCCGAGCTGCTCGAGCGGAGCATCGCGGCCGGCTGATGCCCCCTACCGTCTCGTCCACCAGATGGCGCCGAGGCACAGGCCGACGAAGGCCGGCATCGCGATCAGTCTGCGCCGCCAGCTCCAGCCGCGATTTCTCGCCGGCACGGCCCGCCGAACCCATCGGCGGCCCGACGTCTCGACCAGCTTGGCGCTGCGGCGGGCGAGCTGCACGGACCGCTTCTCAAGCTTGAGGGGCTTCAACATCTCCTCGCTGGCTTTGCGGCCCTGGCGGCCCCGTGTCTGCAGCCAGAGCGCGATCGGCACCATCGCGAATGGGAGCCACTGCGACTTCGTCTTGTCCGCGGCGCGGCCGCACGCCCGGGCGGCTTCCGGCAGGCTGACGCGCGGCGCCAGGCTCGTCCGGGACAAAGCGTAACGAAGTCTGGCCAGCCCCGTTCGACGGGCCTGCTGGCGGCGCCACCAGGCGTATGCGCTAGCCCCGCACGCCACGGCGGCCAGTCCGGCGCCCGCCGCGCCCCACCAGGCGGCGGTGGTGGCGACAGGCGTGCCGCTCGGCTCGTCCCACGGAGCCCAGCGGTGAGATTGGGTCCCGCCCGACCAGGGATCAGCTTTCGCCTCCGTCGCGCCCTCAGCGCCCTCGGCCTCTTCGGTCCAGAACCTCCGCTCAGGCGGCCGAGTTGAAGTTCCAGGTATCTGGTCGTGCTCTTCCATCGGCGTCCTCCACGCTCCATCAGCTGTGCCGCTACCGGCGCCAGAAGCCGGGTGCACGAACTGTACCAGCGCTCGCAAGTCGTGGGTAGGCCTCATAGCATTCCAAGCCGCCGCGGGCGAGTTCAGACGCGGCGATAATTGCGGCCGCGATGCGGAAGTCGAGGCTGGTCGCGCTGGTCTGCCTGGCGCTGCTTGCGTGGTCAGCCGGGCTGGCCATCGGCGTCGCCGGCCCCGACATCGCCGGGACGCCCAGACCGATCCGCGTTTCGGGCTCCAGCCCATTCGCGGCTTGCGTAGCCGATGGGCCGGGTATCAGCTACGTGGACGCGGCGGTGGAGCCGTGGGTGGCGGTCAATCCGACCGCCGGAGGGAGCGCCGCCAATGTCGTCGCGGTCTGGCAGCAGGATCGCTGGTCCAATATGGGCGCTCGGGGCCTCGTCGCGGGTTATTCATTCGACGGCGGCTCAAGATGGGCCCAGACGCCGCTACCGTTCAGCGCCTGCGCACCCGGGGGGCTGCCGTTCCCGCGCGCGACCGACCCCTGGGTCTCATTTGGGCCGGACGGCACCGCCTACGCCGTCGCGATCTCGCTCTCGGTACCCGGCCCAGACCTTCTCCCCAACGACAGCGCCGTCGCCGCCGCTACCTCGACCGACGGTGGGCGGACCTGGCGGAACCTGCGAGTTATCGGAGCCGACCGCGGTACGAGCCAGTTCTTCAACGACAAGGCGACTGTCACCGCCGACCCCGCCAGGCCTGGCGTCGCCTACGTCATCTGGCAGCGGCTCGACGCGAGCGATCCCGGCTTCTTTACCGTCGCGGCCTGGCTGTCGGAGACAGAAGACGGCGGCGGGAGCTGGAGCGAGCCGAGGGTCGTAGCCCGGCCCGGCCCGTACAACGAAGCGTTCGGCAACCGGATCCTGATCGACCCGCGGACCGGCACCCTGTACAACGTCTTCAATTGGATCATCCGGAGCGGCGTCAGGCCGAGCCCGGAGCACGAGAACAACGTTGCTTTCCAGAAGTCGACCGATGGCGGCGAGACGTGGTCGGAGCCGCTCATCATTACGCCCTTGCAGACGGTCGGCGTGGTCGATTCGGGTACCGGCGCCGCCGTACGGACCGCGAGTCGGATTCCGAGTCCCGCCATCGACGGCCGGACCGGCCGGCTGTACGTCGCGTGGCAGGACGCTCGCCTCAACGCGGGACAATATGACGAGGTCCTGATCTGCAGCTCAGACGATGGTGGAGCTAGCTGGACCCCACCTGTGCGGGTCAGTGCCTCGAACGGTGGGGCGGCTTTCGTACCCTCGTTGAGCATCGGCCGCGCGGGCTTGCTGGGAGCCACGTACTACGCCTTTCGGAGTCCGGCCGCCGAAACGGAGGGATCGTTGACCGACTACTGGCTCACCGTCTCGGCCGATGACGGCGCCAGCTTCGGCGATGCGATTCGCCTCGGGCAGCCATTCGACCTACGCGCCGCTCCCGACGCGGGCGGCTATTTCGTCGGCGAATATCAAGGCCTGGCGGGCCTCGATAGCGGGTTTCTGGCCGTCTTCGTTCAGAATCGGCCGGGCCGTGAGCCCGTTCACACAGACATCGTGGCGACCACCATTCGGCCCCAACCCCAACTGGTGCGCTGGGGAGGCTGGCCCGCGTGGTTGGGAGACGCCCGAGGCCCCGGGGTACCATAGCCAGCCCAAATGATCGCCCAGCTTTCGCCACGCCAGCAGCGTCGGAACGTCCTGTTCCTGGGCGCGGACCTGGCGCTGTTCATGGCGGCCGTGGGACTGCTAGCGCCCACGACACTGGTCCCGTTATTCATCAGCAAGCTGACCGACAATCCGCTGGCGATCGGGGCGTCGACGGCAGCGTTCCAGATCGGCTGGCTGCCTCAGCTCTTCGCGGTCGGCTACGTCGAGCGCAGCTCGCGTAAGCTTCCCTGGCTGGTGGTCGCCAGCGGCCTGGAACGGTTGCCGGCGTTGGGGCTCGTCCTGTGCGCCCTGGCGGCGCCGAGCGTCGCCGCGCCAATCGTGCTGGCCTTCCTCTACGTCTGCCGCTTTGGGCAAAGCCTGGCCGGGGGTCTGGCGGCGACGTCCTGGCTGGACCTAGTCGCCCGAGCTGTGTCACCGCGCCGCCGCGGCCGGTTCATGGGCGGCTTCACAACGCTGGGCAACCTCTTCGGGGCCGCCTCAGCCCTGCTGGCCGCTCCGCTGCTGGATTGGCTCGGCTTCCCGTACGGGTTCGCGGCCTGCTTCGGGCTGGCGTTCCTGATCCTGCTGGTCGGATACGTTCCACTCTTCCTGGTCGTCGAGCCACCCGGGCCGCCGCCCCGCGAACCGAGGCGCCTCGATCGCCAGCTCGGCGAGCTGCCCACGGTGCTCGCGGCCGACAAGCCGTTCAGACGCTTTCTGGGCGGGATGGCACTCGGCGCGCTCAGTGGCATGAGCGCCAGCTTCCTGGTCGTCTACGCGGCGGAACGCCTGGGTGCCGAGGACGAGCTGGCGGCCTGGTACACGGTGGCCCTGCTCGTCGCCGAGGGGCTGGGTAACCTCGGGTTTGGCTGGCTGGCAGATCGAGCCGGCTTCACCACCGTCGCGCGGATCAGCGCGCTCGCCGTCGCCGCGATGGCCGTTTCGGCGCTCGCGGCGCCCGGCCCGATCTGGCTGGCGGTCTCCTTTGTTTTCCTGGGCCTGGCGCAGGCCGGCGGGATGCTCAGCAAGATAACTGGGCCGATCGAGTTCGCGCCGCCTGACCGACGCCCGAGCTACGTTGCGCTGGGCATGGGCCTGCTCGGGCTGGTAGCGGCCATCGCCCCGCTCATCGGTGGCCAGGTCGTTGCCGCGCTTGGCTACCAGTGGCTCTTCTACTCGAGCCTCGCCTTCTCGCTGGCCTCAGCCCTCGTACTGGGCAAGGGCGCGAGACCGCCGGCTCGAGTGCCAACGCCAGCACGGGAGTCGATATGACGCTCGCCATCCGTTCGCTCGATCATACCGCCGTCGCCGTCCACAGCATCGAGGATGCGCTCCCCTTCTACCGTGACCTGCTGGGCGGGGATCCCCAAGAGCTGTACGAGAAGCCTGAGCGCGCCTTTCGGACCCTCACACTCCGATACCCTGGCGCGGGCGGGATCGAGCTGATCGCGCCGATCGGCGAGGCCGGCTTCGTCCAGGACTTCCTGGCCAGCCGGGGTGAGGGGGTCCACCACATCACCTTCATGTTAGGTGACCTGGCAGCGTGCGTAGCTGAGGCGCGGGCGGCCGGCGTGCGCGTGGTTGGCGAGAGCTACGACGACCCGGCCTGGCAGGAGGCCTTCATCTCACCCCGCAGCGCGCATGGCACCATCGTCCAGTTGGCCCAGAGCAGCCTGGACCTGTCCGCCCGGGCCCAATACTGGCCGGCCCACGTGTATCGAGTGGATCGGGCAGGGGCTGGTTAACCCCGCGCTCCCAGCTACGCTAGCCAGACGACCTCGTAAGGCGCCAGGTCCAGCAGTCCGTCTGCCGCGACCCTCCGCCCGCCGATCAGGTCCTCGAGCTCGGCAGAGCGAGGTTCGCCGAGCTGTCCAAGGTCAACGACTTGCGGCTCTTCGCTGACGCTGTGGAGCGCGTGGATGGTCTGGCCTCCACGCGGGCCACGCCGCAGCGCGAAGACCTGGCCGCCGACCTCGAGCACTTGTTGGGGGGAGCCGGGGTCGAAGGCCGGCTGGGCGGCGCGGGTGGCCAGCAGACGGGCGTACCGAGCGAACACCTGGCTGGCCTCGTCGGCCGGGTCGGCCAGCCGCCGCTCCACGTGATCCAGGCCGAGACGCTCGTGGTTCAGGTCGCGCTTCCAGCCGGACCTTGCATAGCCGACGTAGTCATTGTGGGATCCGAGCAGGCTGTGGATGTAGATGCCCGGCACGCCGGCCAGCGCCAGCATGATCGCCTGTGAGCAGATGAAGCGGTCCAGCTTCGTCGGCCAGCCCTCGCGCTCGTCACGTGGGTCCGAGAGAGCATCGAAAAACGTGGCGTTCAGCTCGTAGGGGCTCTCACGGCCGTCCGGATCGGTTTTGTACGAGACCTGACCACCGTGGGCGAACGTCCGTTGGACGAGGTTCGCGATCTGGGAGTCGTTCAGGATGCCTCTGGCGGGCACGAGCCCGATCCCATCGTGCGAGGCCAGGAAGTTGAAGAAGGTAGCACTCTCGGATGGTATTTCGAGCGCGGCGGCCCAGGTGGTGAGCTGGCCGGCGTCGCGGCGTGCGAAGGCATCGAAGACGAGCGGCGCGAGCGGGAACTGGTAGACCAACTGGGCTTCATCGTACCCGTCGCCGAAATAGCTGACGTTGTCCCGATGCGGGACGTTGGTCTCGGTCACGATTGCTACCTGCGGCGCAACCTCGTCCAGGATGTCCCTCAAAAGCTTGACGACTTCGTGGGTCTGGGGCAGGTGAATACAGGAGGTCCCGACTTCCTTCCAGAGGTAACCGACCGCGTCCATGCGGAGCAGATCGGCGCCACGTTCCACATATCTCAGCATCACCTCGATCATCTGGAGCAGGGCCCGTGGATTGGCGTAGTTCAGGTCCACCTGGTCGCTACTGAACGTGGTCCAGACGTGTCGCTCGCCTCGGGACGTCTGATAGCGAGTCAGGAGCGGGCTGGTGCGCGGGCGCGTGACGCTGGAGAGATCGGTCCGCGGGTCGACGGTGATGAAGTACTCGTCGTACGGCGAATCGCCGCGCAAGAACTTCGCGAACCAGGCGCTCCCGGCTGAGACGTGGTTGAGGACGAAGTCGAACATCAGCTTGAACCGGGCGTGAAGGGTGGCTATGTCGCCCCAGTTGCCCAGCTCGGGGTCAACCTGGAGGTAGTCGACGACCGAGAAGCCGTAATCCGACGAGTACGGGAAGAACGGGAGGATGTGGATCGTCGAGACCAGGTCCTGCAGGTGGCGCTCGGCAAAAGCCCGTAAGGCAGCCAGCGGCCTCAGCTCATTCGACAGGACCGAGTCGCCGTAGCTGATTAGGATCACGTCACTCTGGTGGAAGGGCGACCGACTAGACGTGCCCGACGAGACGGGCGCACCAAACTCGGCGAGCAAGCGCTGGAGCTCAGCGTAGGTCTGGTCCCCGAGCCGATCGCCGTAAAGAAAGCGTAAGCGCTCGCGCATGGCCCCGAGCGCCATGTCAGGGCTGCGGTTGACCTCAGTCCTCGAGCTGGACGGGCGGCCGGTACAGGCCCAGTCGCTCGATGATCGGCAGTGCTTCCTTCAGCTTACAGAGCAGGTCGCGATAGCGGGCCTGCTGGTCCGGCGTCATCTGGTCGGAGCGGCGCTGACGCTCCAGCAAGCGCACGTCGCCACCGATTACCTGGTCCCAATCCAAGCTCCACGAGGCGCGCTCAGCATCGCTCATCTGAGGCCAGTCCCGCGCAACCTCTGGCAAGTCGTCGAGCATCAAACGCAAGGACTTTAGCCCTATCTCGATTCCCTGATCCGGCCTGGCCGGCGCAACCATCGTACGTCGCTCCTTCTCGGGCTTTGGATCTCCTGGAGACCCAACTGTGGCTGGTACGCTGTAATCCATCTTCCCTTGTTAGCCGATATTCTACAAGAACCCACTCGAAGCCTCGCGGGCCACGGAGGTCACCGGACCGCCGCACGACACCGGACTGCCATTCACCCTGATACCCGGCTGGCAAACACGCCGCTCCTGTCGTCCAGCACGACAGCCCTAAGGCTCTCGAGATACTCGTCCAGGGTTGTGCCGCTAGGCCACTCCTGGCGCTCGACGGCGTGCCACAGATATTTCAGTTCGGACGGCGGAAGCCTGTCGCCTCCCTTGAGTCTCGTCCCCCGCCAACTTACGCCCGCCAGGCGACCGCGCACCTCTTCGACGGCGTCCGGGTCGAAGCCGGCTCTCGCCACGTGCTCCAAGACGCGCCCGAGCTCGTCGGGTCTGAGTGTATGGGCTCCCGTTGCCGCCTCGATTATTAGTCGGTCGGCTTCCGCGCGAAGCCTGTCGGGTGTGGCCTCCGTCATGGCGCGAGTATAGGCCGCAGAGCGCCACACTTCGCTCGTAGTAAGATAGAGTCAGGGGGTCGCTCATGGAGTATGCGGACAACCCATTCGGGGCGCGTGCCAGTCTTAGCGTCGCTGGCCAAAGCGTCAGCTACTACAGCCTCGCCGCTCTCCGTGATCTCGCGGACGTCGAGCGGCTGCCACACACGGTCAAGATTCTGCTGGAGAACGTGCTGCGCAACTGCGGCCGCGAGAGCTTCGAGCCGGGCCACGTCGAGGTGCTGGCGCGCTGGTCACCGGAGCAGGCCCGCGATGCCGAGCTGCCCTTCCTACCAGCCCGCGTCCTTCTCCAGGACTACACCGGCGTACCGGCCGTCGTGGACCTGGCCGCCATGCGCTCCGCTATGCAGCGGCTCGGGCGCGATCCGGCGAAGGTCAACCCGCTGCTGCCGGCCGACCTGGTAATCGACCATTCAGTTCAGATCGACCTGTTCGGCTCCACTGAGGCGTTCACCGCCAACGTCAGGCGCGAGTACGAGCGCAACGTGGAGCGCTACGCGCTGCTGCGCTGGGCCCAGCAGGCTTTCGACGGCCTGAGCGTCGTACCGCCAGGAACTGGGATCTGCCATCAGGTCAACCTGGAGTTCTTGGCCAAGGTCGTTCAGGCGCGACCGGTAGACGGCGAGATGGTGGCGCTTCCAGACACGCTGGTTGGGGCGGACTCGCACACCACGATGGTCAACGGCCTGGGCGTCCTCGCCTGGGGCGTGGGTGGCATCGAAGCCGAGGGCGCCATGCTCGGCCAGCCGCTTTACATGCTGCTGCCCGAGGTGGTGGGGGTGCGGTTCAGCGGCCAGCTCCGAGAGGGGGCGACCGCCACCGACCTCGTCCTGACCGTGACGCAAATGCTGCGGAAGCACGGCGTGGTCGGGCGCTTCGTCGAGTACTGTGGGCCGGGCCTCAGTCGTCTGCCGGTGGCGGATCGGGCCACGATCGGCAACATGTCGCCAGAGTATGGCGCCACGGCCGGCTTCTTCCCGGTCGACGCCGAGACCCTGAACTACCTGCGCGTCACGGGTAGGCCACCCGAGCTGCTCGACCTGGTCGAGCGGTACACCAAAGAGCAGGGGTTGTTCCGGACGGACGAGACGGCCGACCCGATCTTCGACGAGCTGCTGGAGCTGGACCTGGCCAGCGTCGAGCCGAGCCTGGCCGGTCCGCGTCGTCCGCAGGACCGCGTTGGCCTGAGCGAGGTGGGGCGCGCCTTCCGCGCGGCCTTCGAGGGCCGGATCGGCAACGGCGTCGAGCACGCCGAGGCAGCCGTCAATTCCGCCCTGGCCGCCACGTTCCCGGCCAGCGACGCTCTCCCGGCACAGTCCAAACAGCCCGGTGGCTCGGAGCAGGAGCTGGGCCAGCCGGTCGTGGCCGCCGATCTGTCGGAACCACCCGCTGAGACGCGGCTGAGCGAGTCCGAGACCACTAAGGTCGGGCATGGCTCGGTCGTCATCGCGGCCATCACAAGCTGCACCAACACCTCCAATCCATCGGTCATGCTTGGGGCCGGCCTGCTCGCCAAGAAAGCCGTCGAGCGAGGCTTGAGGGCAAAGCCGTACGTCAAGACCAGCCTCGCTCCTGGGTCCCGCGCCGTCACCGACTACCTCAGGGACGCCGGGCTGATGCCGTATCTGGAAGCGCTGGGGTTCCAGCTCGTCGGCTACGGCTGTACCACCTGCATCGGCAACAGTGGGCCGCTCATCCCGGCCGTTGCCGCGGCGGTCGACGAGAACAACCTGGTCGTTGCGGCGGTGCTCAGCGGCAACAGGAACTTTGAGGGGCGCATTCACCCGCAGGTGAGGGCCAGCTTCCTGGCCTCGCCCCCCCTGGTGGTCGCCTACGCGCTGGCCGGAACGGTCGACGTCGACCTTTTGCGCGAGCCGATCGGTCGGGATGCCAGCCAGCTTGACATCTACTTGCGTGACATCTGGCCCTCGCCAGACGAGGTGCGCCAGGCGGTGGACGCCACGGTCAGTCCCGACGTCTTCCGCAAGAACTACGCCTCCGTCTTCGAGGGCGATGAACAGTGGCGAGATCTGGAGATCCCGACGGGTAACCTGTACGCCTGGGACCCAGGCTCCACGTACGTCCGCGAGCCAACCTTCTTCGAGGACCTCAAGGCCAAGCCGACGGTGCCCGCCGACATCGCAGACGCGCGGGTTTTGGTGATGCTGGGCGATTCGATCACGACCGACCATATCTCGCCGGCCGGCTCGATCTCGGCCTCCGGCGCCGCGGGCCGCTATCTGATCGAGCACGGCGTCGAGCCGCGCGACTTCAACAGTTACGGTGCCCGCCGCGGCAACCACGAAGTGATGGTGCGCGGGACATTTGGAAACATCCGCCTGCGCAACGAGCTGGCGCCGGATCGGGAGGGGAGCTGGACGGTCTACCTGCCGAGTGGAGAGGTCGACACGATCTACGACGTCTCGCAGCGATACCAGCGAGACGGCACTCCGCTGATCGTTATCGCTGGCCGCGAGTACGGCTCGGGCAGCTCGCGGGATTGGGCCGCCAAGGGTCCGCTCTTGCTGGGCGTTCGAGCCGTCATTGCCGAGAGCTACGAGCGGATCCACCGCAGCAACCTGGTGATGATGGGCGTCCTGCCACTCCAGTTCCAGGAGGGCGAGGGGCGGGCCTCGCTCGGCCTGGACGGGACGGAGACGTACACCATTCGCGGAATCGCCGACGGCCTCAAGCCTGGCCAGAAACTGACCGTCCAGGCCAGGCGGAGCGATGGGTCCGCCTTGAGCTTTGAGACGCGGGTGCGGATCGACGCGCCGATCGAGTGGGAGTACTACCGCCAGGGCGGGATCCTCCCCATGGTGCTCCGCCGATTGGCCGCGAACTGAGGTTCAACGTTGGGCGTTCAGTGTTCAACGTGGGTCCCGATCGTTGAACGTCGAGGTTGAACGTTGAACGATCAGCCCGAGCCCTGGACGGTCCTCGACACCGCATATCTGCGGCGCAGCCCATGGCGGGATGTGCGGGAGGACCGGCTCAAACTGCACACTGGCGACGAGATCACCTACACGTATCTCGAGGCGCCTGCAGCGGTGTTCGTGGTACCGCTGACAAAGGATCGTCAGGTCGTGCTCATCCGCCAGTACCGCCACCCCGCCCGTGACTGGGCGTGGGAGGTTCCGGCCGGCTCGCCGGACGGCGAGTCTATCGAAGCGACCGCCCGCCGCGAGCTTGCCGAGGAGGTGGGCGGTAGCTGCGGCGAGCTGATCTTCCTGGGCTCGTTCTACCCCTCGCCCGGACAAGCCTCGCACCGGGCCCATGCCTTCCTGGCGCTCGACGTCGACTGGGCGCGACCAATCGCGAGCCGACCGAGCTCATGAAAGTTGTCCTGCTCGATCCCAAAGAGGCGTTCGCGCGGGCTCGCGATGGCCGAATCAACGAGGGTCAGAGCGCCCTCGCGCTGCTGATGGCAGAGCCCCTCGTCCGCGAGCGGCTGGCGCGAGACTAGGTCCGGGCACGCTTCCTGCAGGCACGAACTGGGTACACTAGCCGTCATCCGGTATGGCGCGAGGCCACTTGTGAAACTGGGCGCTTTTACCTTCGTTTTGCACAGCCACTTGCCCTACTGCCGCCAGGCCGGGCGCTGGCCGCACGGCGAGGAGTGGATCCACGAGGCCGCCGCCGAGACCTACGTCCCGCTCCTCGAGGTGCTCGCCGACCTGGCCGAGAGTGGCGTTCCAGCTCGGCTCACGCTCGGCATCACGCCGGTCCTGGCCGAGCAATTGGCCGATCCGCTCGTCGTCGAGCACTTCGCGTGGTACACGCGTGACCGGGCCGAGCGTGCGGGGCGCGACGTCGGACGCTTCGAGAAGCTTGGCGATCGCCACGCGGCGTATCTGGCGAGCTGGTACGAGAGTTTCTACCGCCACGTGCTGGCGACCTTCACCGACCGATTCCAACGCTCCCTGATGGGCGCCGCTCGCCAGCTCCAGGAAAGCGGACATCTCGAGGTCCTGACATCGGCCGCGACCCACGGTTACCTGCCCCTGCTGTCCCGCGACTCGTCGATTTCGGCCCAACTCCAGACCGGCGTCCGCACGTACCGCCGCCACTTCGGCCGCGCACCCAGGGCGGTCTGGCTGCCCGAGTGCGCATACCGTCCCGCCTACCATGAGGGGGCCGCCATCCGGCCTGGTCTCGAGGATTTCCTGGCCCAGGCGGGGCTGCGGCTCTTCTTCGCCGAGACGCACACCGTGGAGGGAGGTCGGCCGGTCGGCAAAGCGATGGAGGAGGTCATCGGCCCATACGGCGACATCCCCCGCCGCTACGTCGTGCCGGTCAGCGAGAGCATCCCGGTCTCGGAGCGCAGCACCTTCGAGGCCTACAACGTTGCCCGTGCGGACGTGGCGGTAATGGGCCGCAACAACCGCACCGGGCTCCAGGTCTGGTCGGCCGAGCACGGCTACCCAGGGGACTTCGACTACCGCGAGTTTCACAAGAAGGATGGCGTGTCTGGGCTGCAGTACTGGCGGGTAACCGGCCCGCGAGTCGACCTGGGCGACAAGGACTACTACCACCCGGACTGGGCTGAGGGGAAGATCGGCTTGCAGGCGGACCACTTCGCTGAGCTGGTCGAGGAGCTTATCGGCGACTATCACGCCAGGACCGGCCGGTACGGCATCGTCGCGGCCGTCTACGACACCGAGCTGTTTGGCCACTGGTGGTTTGAGGGCGTCCGCTGGCTGGGTGAGGTGCTGAGGCGCCTGGCCGCGAGCCAGAGCGTTGAGCTGTCCACCGCCTCCGGCTACCTCGAAAGGCATCCGCCCGAGAATGTCGTCGCCCTGCCGGAGAGTTCCTGGGGCATGGGCGGCAACCACTTCACGTGGGAAAATGTCGACACGGACTGGATGTGGCCGCTCATTCACGAGGCCGAGACGCGCATGGAGCGCCTGGTTGCCCGCGACTCGACTGCCAGCGGACCGACTCTGGAGGTGCTGAAGCAGGCCGCGCGTGAGCTGCTGCTGCTCCAGTCGAGCGACTGGCCGTTCCTGATCACAACCGGCCAAGCCGGCGAATACGCGATCGAGCGGTTCAACGACCATCACGAGCGCTTCGAACGCCTGGCCGCCCTCGTCGAAGCGGGCCCCGCGGACGAATCAGTGGGCCAGCTCGCGGCCGAGCTGTATGAGCGTGACAAGGTGTTTGCCGACGTCGACTATCGCGACTGGACGGCGCGGTAAGATCGCGCCTTGACAGGATCGCCGGAGACCTGACTTCAGTGGACTCACAGCCGCGACACGCGCGCGAGCGCCTATTTCATTTTCGCGCCTTTCCTGCTACCCTATGCTCCCGGGGCTCCCAAAAGCGATAATTAAGGGCGGGCAAAGGGCTCGCATCTGTAGTTGGACCCTTTGGTGGTGGCCGGGCGTTAAGACTAATAGATGAGGTCATAACGTCAGGCCGCTCCGGCCCGAATCCTGCTAAGCATCTTTCGACGACGCGAGGTGCAACGGATGACCATCGACGGTCACAGCTTTCTATGCGTGCACGGCCACTTCTATCAGCCGCCGCGCGAGGATCCCTTCACGGGCTCGGTGCCGCGTGAGCCCGGTGCCGAGCCGTCCCACGACTTCAACGAGAAGATCGCGGCCGACTGCTACCGGCCCAATGCGAAGCTGGGCAATTTCGGGCGGATGAGCTTCGACCTGGGCCCAACTCTCGCCTCCTGGCTCGAGCGCTGGGATCCTGATACGTATCAGACCATCATCGCCGACGAGCGCGCGGCGCACCGTCGAGATGGCCACGGCAACGGCCTGGCGCAGGTGTACGGGCATGCCATCATGCCGCTTGCGACGGACCGCGAGAAACGCATCCAGGTCGTCTGGGGGTTGGCCGACTTCGCCCACCGCTTCGGCCGCCAGGCGGAGGGCATGTGGCTGGCGGAAACGGCCGCCGACGAGGCTACGCTTGGAGTTCTGGCGGATTACGGCGTACGCTTCACCGTGCTGGCGCCCTGGCAGGCGATCGAGGCGGTCGATGCCTCCGAGCCGCATTGGGTCCGCCTGGCCGACGGTCGGCGGATCGTCGCCTTCTTCTTCCACGCCGAGCTGTCCGGCAAAGTGTCCTTTGATTACCGGGCGACAACGGACGCCGACACCTTCGGTCACCACGCCCTGCCCGGCTACTTGCAGCCGGACAAGGAGGCCAGCGGGGAGTCGCAGCTCATCCTGGTCGCCTCGGACGGCGAGCTGTACGGACATCACCAGCCAAACCGCGACAAGTTCCTTTCGCAGCTTCTCACGGTCAGTGCGCCCGATCAGGGTTTCCAGATTACCGGCCTCGGCCGCTACCTGGATGCCAACCCGCCGCGACGAGAGGTAACGTTGTCAGGCCGGACATCCTGGAGCTGCCATCACGGCGTCGACCGCTGGAGCGGGGACTGCGCGTGCTGCGAGGGCGACGGGACATGGAAATCCCATCTTCGGCAGGCGTTGGTCGATCTGGCGGCCAGACTCGACGCGTTGTACGAAGCGACGAGCGCAGCGTGGCTGCGCGATCCCTGGGTCGCCGAGGAGGAGTACATTAGGGTGCTACTTGGCGTCGAGGCGGGCGACCGATTCTGGGAGCGTCACACTCTCCGAGCTGACGTCGGCCGTCGCCAGGTGTTCGCGCTCCTCCAGTCGCAGCACCACCGTCATCTGATGTTTGCCAGCTGCGCCTGGTTCTTCGATGACCTCGACCGCATCGAGCCGCGCTACGCGATCGCCAATGGCCTATGGGCTCTGCGGCAAGCTGAGCTCCTCCATCGGGTGGACCTGATTAGCGATTATGCGAGCGCCTTGCGAAAGGCCACGAGCTGGCGAACAGGACGCACCGGGTTTGACCTCCTCCACGAGGTGGCGGCCCGTGTGCCCAGCCTTTACCAGATGGGCCCCGGTCCGCTGGGGGAAGTCCGGAGTGAAGATCTGCCCCTAGCGGTGTAACCTATTCATATGGCTATCCGAGCCCGACCCTCCACGAGGGACGGTAAGCGAGCCATTCGGCTCGAGGCACCGACTGGCGCTGAGGAGCTGGTGCGGCGCGGGCCATTCGGTTTCCGAACGGTCCTCATCGAGAATGTCTGGCCCGAGCTAGACGGCGGCCGCCACCCGGTCAAACGCGTCGTGGGTGACCAGCTCGTGGTGGAGGCCGACATCTTCACGGAGGGCCATGACGCGATCATGGCCCACTTGAAGTACCGTGGGCCCGCGGCCGCCGACTGGCGTGAGACACCGATGTCCCACGTCGACAACGACCGCTGGCGGGCCGCCTTCGCGCTGGACGAGATCGGTCGCTACCTGTACACGATCGAAGCGATGCCGGACATGTACCGGTCCTGGGTTACCGACACTGAAAAGAAGGCAGCCGCCGGCCAGGACCTGGCTGCCGACCTGCTAGAGGGGGCCCGCCTGCTGTCCGAGGCGGCCGAGCGCGCCCACGGCGCTGAGCGAGTCGCCCTGCTCGACGCGGCTCACGTGTTGCGGAGGCCCCGCGATCAGGCTGGGGCGCTCAAGGCGGCCGCGGACCCAGCCCTGGTCGAGCTGGCCTCGCGCCATCGCGACTCGGCTCTCGTCGTGCGTTACGATCGGCAGCTCGAAGTAATCGTCGACCGCCCGAGGGCCCGCTTCGCGGCCTGGTACGAGATCTTCCCGCGCTCGCAGGGCACCGAGGCGGGAAGGAGCGGGACGTTCCGCGATGCCGAGAGGCGGCTTCCGGCGATCCAGGCGATGGGCTTCGACGTGCTCTACCTCACCCCGATTCACCCGATCGGGGCCACGAATCGCAAGGGTCCCAACAACAGCCTGGCGGCCCGTCCCAATGACCCCGGCAGCCCGTACGCCATCGGCAGCCGAGCCGGTGGCCACACGGCAGTCGAGCCGAGCCTGGGAACGCTCGAACATTTCGACCACTTCCAGCAGGCCGTCCGCGCCCATGGCTTGGAGCTAGCGCTGGACTTCGCGCTCCAGGTCTCCCCGGACCACCCGTGGGTCAGGGAGCACCCGCACTGGTTCTACCGGCGCCAGGACGGCAGCATCAAGTTCGCCGAGAACCCGCCCAAGAAGTACGAGGACATCTATCCGCTCAACTTCTCCAACCCGGAGTGGCGCAGCCTGTGGCGCGAGCTAAAGGGGGTGATCGACTTCTGGGTGGCTCGCGGGGTCCGGATCTTCCGGGTCGACAATCCTCACACCAAGCCGTTCGACTTCTGGGCCTGGCTGATCCGGCAGGTCCAGCGCGAGCACCCGGACGTGATCTTCCTGTCCGAAGCGTTCACTCGCCCTAAGGTCATGAAGGCGTTGGCCAAGCTGGGGTTTACCCAGTCATACACGTACTTTACGTGGCGAAACGAGAAGCTCGAGCTGGCCGAGTACTTGACCGAGATCACCAGCCCGCCAGTTGCCGAGTACCTGCGCGGCAACCTCTTCACCAACACCCCGGACATCCTGACCGACGTCCTTCAGACGGGCGGTCGTCCGGCCTTCATCATGCGGCTGATCCTGGCGGCGACCTGCTCGTCGGTCTACGGCATCTACAACGGCTTCGAGCTGTGCGAGGCGCGGGCTCGGCCAGGTACCGAGGTCTATGCCGACTCGGAGATGTACCAGCACAAGGTCTGGGACTGGGACCGCGCGGGCAACATCGTCGACATCGTGGCGACGGTCAACCGCATCCGCCGCGAGAACCCTGCCCTCCAGCTGTACACGAATCTGCGCTTCTACGACTCCGACGATCCACACATTCTCTTTTACGGCAAAGCCACGCCAGACCTGGACAACGTCATCTTGGTGGCGCTCAACCTGGACCCGTTCGGGCCACACGACTCGTGGGTCCACCTGCCGGCCGCTGAGTTGGGCATCGCCGACGACGAGCCGTACGAGGTCCACGATTTGCTGAGCGGTGCCCGTTACTCCTGGCGCGGCCGCCACAACTGGGTCCGCCTGGACCCCCAGGTCTGGCCGGCCCACATCCTTCGGGTGAACCCGGCACCGTAGGGCGGGGCATGCCCTGACCAGCGTGGCGCAGCAAGTGGTGCTCCAGCGGTGACGAAATAATGTCGATCCAGCCACGTTCGCAAGTCGAAGCCGACGACCTCTGGTACAAGGACGCGCTGATCTACGAACTGCACGTCAAGGCGTTCTGCGACAGCAACGCCGACGGCGTCGGCGACTTCCGGGGTTTGATCGAGAAGCTCGACTATCTCAAGGATCTTGGCGTCGACTGCATCTGGCTGTTGCCTTTCTTCCCGTCACCGCTCAAGGACGACGGGTACGACATCTCCAACTACCAGGACGTCCATCCCGCGTACGGCAACCTGGTCGACTTCGAGGACTTCATCGTGGAGGCGCATCGACGTGGCCTGCGCGTGATCACCGAGCTGGCCATGAACCACACCTCCGACGAGCACCCCTGGTTCCAGTCGGCGCGGTCCAGTCGCGACTCGCCGTACCGCGACTACTACGTCTGGGGGGACGACGACACGCGGTACGCGGATGCCAGAATCATTTTCACCGACACCGAGCGCTCGAATTGGACCTGGGACCACGAAGCAGGCCAGTACTACTGGCACCGCTTCTTCAGCCACCAGCCGGACCTGAACTTCGAAAATCCTGACGTCCGACGGGCCTTGCTCGACATCATCCGATTCTGGCTCGATCGGGGCATCGATGGGCTGAGACTGGACGCGATCCCCTACCTCTTCGAGCGCGAGAGCACTATCTGCGAGAACCTACCCGAGACGCATGCCTACCTGAAGGAGATCCGGGCAGCCGTCGACAGCTCGTACCACGGTCGGATCCTGCTTGCCGAGGCCAATCAATGGCCGGCTGACGTGCTCGCCTATTTTGGCGACGACGACGAGTGTCATATGGCGTTCCACTTCCCGCTCATGCCACGCATCTTCATGGCGATCCGTCGCGAGGAGCGCCGGCCCATTACTGAGATCCTTGCCCAGACGCCGGACCTTCCGCCCCGCTGCCAGTGGGCCATCTTCCTGCGCAACCACGACGAGCTGACCCTCGAGATGGTCACCGACGAAGAGCGGGACTACATGTACGACGAGTACGCCAAAGACCGACTGATGCGCCTCAACCTTGGTATTCGCCGACGGTTGGCCCCACTGATGGAAAACGGACGCCGTCAGCTCGAGCTCATGCACGGCCTGCTGCTGTCCATGCCGGGCACACCGGTCCTGTATTACGGCGACGAAATCGGGATGGGGGACAACATCTTCCTGGGCGATCGCAACGGCGTCCGCACCCCGATGCAGTGGAGTCTGGACCGCAACGCTGGCTTCTCGCGCGCTGATGCGGCGCGCTTGTACAGCCCGCTCATCGTCGACCCCGTCTACGGCTACCAGGCTATAAACGTCGAAGCGCAGCTGCGAACTCCTACCTCCCTGCTCCATTGGGTCCGCCGTCTGATCCACATTCGCAAGCGTTATCACGCCTTTGGCCGCGGCTGCATCGAGTTCCTCGCCCCGGCCAACGCCCGTGTCCTGGCCTACATCAGGCGATATGGCGACGAGACCCTGCTGATCGTCAACAACTTGTCGCGCTTCAGTCAGCCAGTCGAGCTCGACCTGAGCCAGTACCGCGGGTGGGTTCCGATCGAGCTGTTCGGCGAGACGCGCTTCCCGCCCATCGGCGAGCTACCGTATTTCTTAACGCTCGGCCCGCACACCTTCTACTGGTTTCGTCTGGAGCGGCCGGAGTCTGAAGCACTCGCTAGGTGAGCCTTCTCCCAGGCCTTCTTGTATCCTCACTCGCCCTTGGAGGTCGCGCGGAGCAGCATCGTGACGGCGACCGGAACGCTCCTTGACGAGCTGCCCCGGGTCTGCGCCAGCCTGCCCGATTTCCTGGCCGGACAGCGCTGGTTCGGCGGGAAGGGCCGCCCGATCGCATCGACCGCCATCGCCGACCACGCGAGTCTCGACGACGTCGAGGCTGCGCTGCTGGCGATGATCGACGTCGTCTATGTCGACGGCGATCACGAACGGTACTTCGTCCCGCTGCTGGCGGCCGCGGGCGACCGGGCAGCTGGCGGCGCCGCCATCGCCCGGACCGGCGAGTCGGTCGTCGTCGACGCGTTGACCGATCCTGGCTTCTGCCGCTCCATGCTGGCGACGCTCGCTCGCGGCCCTGAGCTGACGACCGAGCTGGGCGGCCAAATCCTCTTCCGTCCGCGCTCTCGACTGGCGGGATTCGCCGCCCACCACCGGTCTGTGAGCGTTCGATTCTCGACCGCCGAGCAGAGTAACTCCTCGGTGTTCTTCGATCAGAAGTTCATCCTCAAAGCGTTTCGGCGGCTGCAGGAGGGGCCGAATCCCGAGCTCGAGGTGCTGGCGTTTCTTACTAACCACACCGACTTCGCGCACGTCCCCGAGCTCGCCGGCGTCATCGAGTACCGAGCTCCGGATGGCGGCCGCCTCGCGCTCGGCGTGCTCCAGGACTTCGTCGCCAATGAAGGCGACGGATGGAGCCATACGCTGCGCGAGTTGGAGCGCTTGTCGTCTGGAGAGGAAGCGACCGCCGGGCTGGCTAGCGGCTATCTGGCCAGCACCACGGATCTAGGACATGTCACGGCAGACCTTCACCTCGCGTTCGCCTCGGCACCGCACGTGGCGGATTTCGCGCCGACGCCGATCACGCGAGAGGACGTTTTGGAATGGGAGCGCGCCATAGCGGGCCGCGTGAAGCGAATGTTCATCCGACTCGACCAGCATTTCGCCGCGCATCCCGAAGCGATGCGCGGCCTGGACATGATCCCGACCTTGCCGCACTTGCGGGACACGGTCGACGGGCTGATGTGGCTGGCGGACGGAACATTGACTAAAACCCGCCACCACGGCGACTATCACCTTGGCCAGGTCCTCAAGACGGCCGACAGCTGGGTCGTCATCGACTTTGAGGGCGAGCCGCTCCGCCCGATCGCCGAGCGGCGCGCCCGCCACACACCGCTCAAGGATGTGGCGGGAATGCTGCGCTCCCTTAGCTACGCGGCCGCCGTCGCGGCCCGAGAACGGCCACTCTCTACTGGTTCCTCGCCGCGGGCTGCTTTCGGTTCGCGCCTGCGCACATGGGAGCGCCGGGCCCGCCGCGCCTTCCTCGACGCCTATCTTGGGAAGGCCCGGTCGGCCGGCGCGACCTTCCTGCCGCGCTCGCGCGCTGGGGTCCGAAGCGTGCTGGCCGCCCTCGAGCTGGAGAAGGCGGTCTACGAGCTTGAGTACGAGCTGGACAACCGCCCGGACTGGGTCGCCATCCCGCTCCGCGCTCTCGCGGGAAGTTAACGGCTTCAATCAGCCGGGAGCCCGGCACTGGTCCGTGGCCAGCCGACCTCTGCGAACAATGCCTCCGAGCGATCGGCGAGCACCCCGGCAACCACGACTGGCGGCGGGCCGAAGCGCGCGATCCCCTCCTCGCGCAGGATCGGGTGAGGGGACGAATAGCCACCAATCGTCGGGCCTGGCGCGGCGAAGACCACCCGCGAGATGTGTGTCTCGCGGATCGCAGTCGAGCAGATCCAGCAGGGCTCACAGCTGGTGTACAAAGAACAGCCCGACAGGTCCAGGCGCCCGATGGCTCGACATGCGTTGCGGATGGCAACGACCTCAGCGTGAGCGGTCGGGTCGAGGTCCGTGTTGACGCTGTTCTCACCCTCGGCCACCACCCTGCCCTCCCGGACGATCAGAGACCCGAACGGCGCGTTTCCGCGCTGCGCCGCTGCTCGCGCCAGCTCGATGCACCGCTGGACCAGTTGAGCGTCGTCCATCATCCACTCCCTCTCACACGTTGCGACTGCCGCGCCCGGCTCTCGCTAAGGCAACCGAAAGACCGCGGAGGCGACGCCGCCGAAGATCAGATCGCGGTCGGCCTGGCTCTTTGTGGCGAGCTGATCCATGGTCAAGCGCAGCGCGTTTCGATAGCCCTCACGCCGGCTGACAGGTGGGTAGTCGCTGCCCCACATCATCCGCTTCGGTCCAAACGCTTCGTACGCCAGCTCGAGTAGCGGCGGTATCGGCGTCTCAAACGGAAAAGGCTCCGTGACGGGCATCGCCCGCTTGGCGAACTCGCCCAGACCGTGGACCTTGATGAAAACGTTCGGATAACGAGCCAGCGAGAACACTCTCTGACGGACTTCGTACGGCGCCACCTCACCATCGGGTGTGCCGACCGAGCCTAGATGCTCCACGATCAGCGTCAGGTTTGGGAGCGCCTCGACCAGCTCCGCGAACTCGGTTGAGGCGAATTCTCGACTCGTGCCCCCACAGCTGACCGGCAGGCCCAGCTCGGCCGCCTTTCTCCAGATGGCGAGCGAATCGTCGCCCGGCGAGCGCGTGTCGGCCCAGAGGCGAACTCCGCGCGCGCCTCGCTCGGCCAGCCGTTCCAATTCCCGGGGCGCATCTGGCCCGTCCGAACCCACGACGACCACCGAGACCAAGCGGTCAGGGTAACGCTCGACGCACTCGAATTGGTACCGATTGTTGGTCTGGCCTCTGATCTGGATCAGGACGGCCCGCTCGACATCATTGCGGTCCATCTGGTGAAGCAAGCTCTCGACCGGCTCGTACCAGACGGGCGAAGCGTGACAATGCGTGTCCACCATTCCCATGTTGAGCTCCTTGCGGCTGGAACCGCGGGCGTTCGAATCAGGCCGTTGGGCCTGCGTCCGGGATGGCCTCGAAGGCTGGGCCTGGCTTTCTGAACGGGACTGACATTACGACCATCGTCCGACTTCGCACGCGGCCATCGCCCGCATTGATGATGCGGAAGATGACGTCCTGGAGGTGGGCCGGGTCCCTCGTGTGGACCCGTAGTAAGACGTCGAAGTCGCCGGTCAGCCAGGCCATCGTCTCAACCTCCGGCATCTGGCGTAAGGCCTCGGCCATCCGAGAGCGTGTCGCCTCAGCCTGTTGGATCTGCACGCCGACGTAAGCCGTCAAGCCCAGGCCCAGCTTCGCGTAATCGAGGTCGGCGTGGTAGCCCAGAATGTAGCCCGCCTTGGTCAGGCGTTGGAGCCGTTCATGGACCGCTGGATGGCTCAAGTGCAGGGCCCGCGCGATGGCGGCCAGCGGGGCCCGACCATCGTCGCGAAGCATGGCCAGAATACGTTGATCCAGCGGGTCCGGCTCATACGGCCGACGACCCTTCGGCGCGCGCGGTCGGACGGGCGCTAGTTGGCGAAGATCTTTCACCATCGCCGCCTACTCTTCCGACGAATCTCGGAATTCTAACTTTAGAATTGCCAAATATGCCATGCCTGATGCCAATCTCTTACGCTTGGCATCGGGCCTGCAGTGTCTCCGTTTTGGGATGGAGAGCCGATGAAAAGCTTGATCGAGCGGCCGCCAGTTGAAGGACCAGACCTCCGCACGATTCAGACCAGCTCGACCTCCGCCCCTGCCGCCAGCCGCGTCGCGCAGAGGCCATCATCGGCCCCGCATCGGCAGCTTGGATTGTCCGATCGGTCCGCCACTGACCTGTACTACGCGATGCTCGTCTCGCGCCTGCTCAGCAAGCAATGTTTGGGGCTCGCGACGCAAGGCGCTTTTGACGTGGCGATCCCGAGCGACGGGCATGAGGCGGCCCAGGCGGCCAGCATCTGGGCGCTGCGTCCGCGCGACAAAGTATTTCTGTTCTATCGGAGCCTCGCTGCGGCCTACGCTCGCGGGATGACGGCCCGTGAGTTGATGCTGGATCACTTCAGGCGGGCCGACAGTCCGTCGTCGGGGGGCCGGAATCTGCCTGGCCACTGGGCGAAGCGAGCGCTGGCGTTGATGACCATCTCGGGCTCTGTCGCGACGCAGATCCCGCACGCCGTTGGCGTGGCCCTCGCGAGCAAATTGCGGGGTGAGGACGACGTCACGATCGTCTACTTTGGCGATGGCGCCGTCAGCAAGGGCGACTTTCACGAGGGTGTGAGCTACGCCGCGATCCACAAGCTGCCGGTCGTCGTCTTTTGCGAGAACAACGGCCTCGCGATCACTGTCCCGTTCCGATCACAGTCGCCCGTCCCGAGCGTTGCCGCGCGAGCATCGGGCTACGGCATACCGGCTGAGGCGGTTGACGGGGCCGACGCCCTGGCGGTGTACGCGGCCACTTGCGCAGCTCTCGAGCGAGCCCGGCGCGGCCAGGGTCCAACTCTCGTCGAGGCGCGTGTAGCTCGCCTGGGCCAGCACACGAACCAGGTGGCGGACTCGAGGCCCGCGGAGGAGCTAGCCGCCGAACGGGCCCGCGACCCGCTGCCGCGACTGGCCGGCTACCTGCGCACTCAAGGGCTCCTGGACGAAGCCGGCGAATCCGAGCTACAAGCTCGCGCCGCGGCCGAGGTGACGGACGCCGTGGAATTCGCGCGCGCGGCGGCTGAGCCCGCACCGGGAACGGTCCTGACCGAAGTAGTCAGTAATCAGTAGCCAGTATGATTGTAGGCGCGCACCGTGTGCGCGCCCCAGGGCGGACACGTGGGTCCGCCTCTACGTTGGGTACCGATCGTGGTTACGCAGCACGAGAACATCCGCCAGCTCGTTCGGGATCTCCTCGCCGACGTCCCGTCGATCGACCAGCCGAACATCTACCCCATGGAGTGGCACGGCGACCAGGAGGGCAAGCTTGCCAGCTTGTACGAGCGCGCCAAGCGCGAGGTCTGGAATCCCGCCGACCTGCCCTGGGCCGAGCTAGACCCGCTCGACTTCACGCGAGAGCAGCGCCTGGCCGTGATGTACTGGTACGCCGTGCTGGCGAATTTCGACGGCTCGGGCCCGCCTGTTTTCGCCAAAGCGATGATCCACTCGTACGAGCACCATGAGGAGGACCCGGTCCGCAAGGCGTTCTTCTCGATCACGCGCGACGAGGTCAACCACGAGGAGGTCTGCCAACGGACGGTGAGCCGACTCTGGTCGGCCACGCCAACCGAGGGCTGGGAGCCGGAGACCGAGCTGGAGGCTCTGGCACTCAGGAACCTGCGCTGGCTGTACTACAACGGGGCCCGCTACTGGAAAGGCTACAGCCAGGCGCTGAACAAATACCCGCTGTCGGTCCTCTTCTCCAGTTTCATGATGGGCGAGGTCGCGGCGACAACGCTCTTTCACACGATGAGCAAGCAGGCAACCCATCCCGTCTTCCAGCACGCCCTGCGCAACGTCGGCAAAGACGAGGCCCGCCACATGGCCATCTGCCTGGCCATGCTCGAGAAGTCGTTCCCCAGCCTGTCCGACGACGAGAAGGCCATGATCACTAAGCAGCTTCGAGCCGGCTTCGTCTTCCTGTCGATGATCCTGTACGAGCCGCCGGAGCAGTTCTGGCAGTTACCGCCCGAGTTCCTGGCGACCCATCGTGAGCTGGAATCGATCGCTCGCCAGGCTGGACTAGGGGTGGCCACTCTCGACGTCAAGCGTGAGGTCTGGCGCCAGGCGATGTTCAAGGTCAAGGCGGTCGTCGAACGCTACGGGATCGCGTTCCCGGCGATGCCCGAGGTCGGAATCAGTGGTCACGAAGTGACCGACGTCGACCCGACGGATATCATTCCCGTCTTCTAGAGGGGTCAGGGGTCGGGAGTCAGAGGCGAGTGCTCCAATTCCCTGAAGCCTGGCCGCTGGCCTCGGGCCCAGACCCCCGACCGTTCCCGAAAAGCGCCCGAAATGGCGGGCCAAACCTCTTGCCTGTTGTCGGCCTTCGGCCGTACCATGGCACGTGCTGTTCGATCTGGGGGGACGCTGGCCTCGCAGGTGCACGTCGTGAGCGTGGCGCACGCCCCGGCGCGGCGCGGCCGCCGTGGCGTCGCCGGGCGCGTTCGCCCACTCGTCCCAACGGGCATCGCCGATCTCCGCGCCAAGGGTAGCCCGCCGGCACGCTTGGCGCGCGAGTCCGCCCATCTTCCGGTCCAGGCGATTGCCGCGGACCGCCTGGCGGCCGGGCGAGCCTCGGCGCAGCCAAGGGCCGGCCTGGTCGTTGGCGTCGCCATCGCCGTCGTGCTGGGGCTGGAAGCGCTCCTGGCGCTCTTGCCAGGCCTTCGGCCGATCGCCTGGGGCGCCTGCCTGGTGGTCGCGCTCGGCGCGGCCATGGCCGGCGTCTGCGCCGCGCACGCAGCGCGCGCGCGAACTCGCCTCACCTGGCTGCTGGCCGGCGCGGCGGCGGCCTTGATCCTGGTCGGCATGCTGGCACGCGGCTACCAGAGCTTCGACCCGGCAGCCGGGCCAGCGGCGTTCGGCCGCGATGACGCTGGCTTCGTGGCGGCCGTCGTGTTCTTCCTGGTCGCTGCGCTAGCCCGCCTGGATGGCGAGCGGGTGAACCCGCGGCGGGCGAAGCTCCTGCTCGACGTCGCGATCCTGAGCCTGGCGCCGCCCGTCATGGGCCTGCTGATCACGATTCACACCGACGTCCTGGGTCCGCGCGAAGAGTCGCTCACGCCGGGCGGTCTGCTGTACCTGTCGGCGTACGTCGCCACAGCCTACGCCATGGTCTGGGTCACCAGACGAACGGCGTTGGCGCGCCCAGCGTCACCCCAGGGACTGCTGGCATGGGGGACACTGGCTGTCGCGGCCGGTGCCGCCCTCCACGCCGGGCGACTGCTCCACCTGCCGGGCTGGCAGCTCGGGCTGGGCCAGCCTTTCTGGACCGTCGGGCTCGCCGGAGTCGCACTGGGCGGGCTGGTCGTGGCCCTCGCGCCCGACGCCGAGCTGGCTCACAGCCCGCCCGAGGGAGACGCCCGCGACGACAGCCGACTCCGGCTGGTACCAGCCACGGCGGCCGGGGGCCTGGTGTGCTTGGCGCTCGCCGCGCAGCTCCTGTCCGAAAACGCTCCCAAGACGGAGCTGTTCGTCGGGACGCTCGGTCTGTCTGTGCTGCTGGTAATCCGCTTGATCCTCAGTCTTGCCGAGAACGGCTGGCTGCTGCGGCGCCTGGAGACGGCCGGCTACGCTGAAGAGCGCCTGCGAGACCTCGGACTGGCGCTCAACCTCCAGGCTAGCCTGGAGATGGAGCGCGTCATGGATTTAGTCTGCCGCCAGGGTCGTGCCGCCCTGCGCGCTGACTCGGCCGTGGTGTGGCTGGTCGACCAGGAGGCTGGTGAGCTGCGCCTGGTTGAGTCGGCCGGCGTCCGCCGCGACATCTTACAAGACAGGCGACTGTCGCTGAATGATCCGATCTCCCTCACCGCCAGAGTCGTGCGCACGCAGGCGCCCGAGATCGTCCAGCATGCCGCCACGGCCCGGCAGAGCAACCCGCGCCTCACCGTCATGCTGCGCCAGCAATGCCTGCTGGCCGTGCCACTCGTCCGCCACCGCGAGACCATCGGCGCAATCATATTTGGTAGCTCGCGCCACCCCGAGGCCTTCCAGGGCCGAGATCTCGCCAAGGCCGAGCTGTTGGCCGCCCAGGCCGTGGTTGCGCTCGAGAGCGCGCGTCTGTACGGCGAGGTCCGCAGCCAGCTCGAAGAGACCAAGGCGCTGTACGAGATCGCGAACGCGGCCAACACCGTGGTCACTCCGGAAGAGATCGGTCAGCGCCTACTCGAAATCATCCGCGAGCGGATCGGCTACGATCGGGCCTCGGTCCTGCTGTGCGAGGCAAACTCGCCGGTCCTTCGGCCGGTAGTGACGGACGAGCGGGTCCGGGCGCCGACCGGAGGAAACGGACTGCGCGGCAGCACCGTGCCCCGGGCCAGCCGGCCGCCAGGGCTGCTGCCCTCGTCGCTGGCCAGTCTGGCCTTTCGGTCCGGGCATCCCGCACGAAGCGGGCCGGGCGACTCGATGCTAATTGACGAGCAGCCGGCGGACGGCCGCTCTCCTGAGCGCTCGGTGCACATCGTGCCTCCTCCGGCGCTGATGGCTATCCCGCTGCCGCTCAAGGATGGCGCGATTGGCGTGGTCGAGTTGGAGCGGGCCGAACGTCCCTTCAGCGACGCGGACGAGCGGATCGTCGTGGTCCTGGCCAACCACGTCGCGCTAGCAATCAACAACCTCCAGCTCGCGGAGCACGCCCGCGAAGTCGCTGCACTCAAGAAGATCGATCGGCTCAAGACCGAGCTGCTCTCAACCGTCTCCCACGAGCTGCGCACCCCCCTCAGCTCGATCAAGGGCTACGCGACCACGCTGCTCGAGCACGACAGGGTGCTCAGTCGCGCCGAGACCCGCGAGTTCCTGGAGACCATCGACAGTGAGAGCGATCGACTGGACGAGATGATCCGAAACCTGCTCGACATGTCGCGCCTGGAGGCGGGCGTTCTGAAGATGGACCGCGAGCCGATCCAGATGGCCGAGGTCGTCGAATCCTGTGCCCAGCGGGTCCAACGCCTGACCGACCGACACCGGATCATGATGGCCTGGAGCTGTGATCAGCTCGTGGAGGCTGACCCGCGCCGCATCGCGCAGGTCGCCACGAACCTCCTGGAGAATGCGGTCAAGTACTCGCCCGACGGCGGCGAGATCGTGGTCGGGGGGCAGATCCAGGGCGACACGCTGGTCGTGAGCGTGACCGACCAGGGGGTGGGCATCCCAACCCGTGACCTGAACCGAGTCTTCGACCGCTTTCACCGAGTGGAGGGCGAGATCTCGAAGCGAGTGGGAGGGACTGGCCTCGGCCTGGCGATCTGCCAGCGCCTGGTCGAGGCACACGGAGGCAAGATCTGGGCAGAGAGTCGGCTGGGCAAGGGCAGCACCTTCTTCTTCACGCTGCCACTTTACGAGCGATCAGCGGTCAGCAGTCAGCCGTCAGCACGTGCAGGCGATAGCTGATAGCTGAAGGCTGACAGCTGAAGGCTGACAGCTGAAGGCTGACAGCTGACGGCTTGAACGAGATGGAGGATCGATGAATACGACCCGCAAGACTTCGGTGCTGGTAGCGGATGACGATCCGCGCCTGCTCAAGCTGGTCCAGCGCAACTTGGAGCTGAACGGCTACCGCGTGCTGACCGCCATGGACGGCCACAACGCGCTCAAAATGGCCGAGGCCGAGGAGCTAGACCTGCTGCTGCTGGACATCATGATGCCTGGCATGGACGGCCGCGACGTCTGTCGCCGGGTGCGCGAGTTCTCGACCGTGCCGATCATCATCCTGACTGCTCGCGAGGCAGAGGAGGACAAGGTATCGGGCCTGGACGCCGGTGCGGACGACTATCTGACCAAGCCGTTTGGCTCAATGGAGCTGCTGGCGCGCGTGCGGGCTGCGCTCCGCCGCGCCCAATTCTCCAGCCCTGACCAAGGCCAGCCGGTCTTCCAGACCGGCGAGCTGGAGGTGGACTTCGCGCAACAAGTCGCGCGCGTCAGCGGCCAGCAGGTCAATCTGACGCCTACGGAGTTCAGGATAGTGAGTTTCTTGGCGCGCAATGCCGGCCGCGTGGTCACCCAGGCTGACCTGCTGACCAAGGTCTGGGGGCCCGAATACAAGGATGAGGCCCACCTGCTGCGAGTCAACATTGCCCGTTTGCGCGGTAAGATCGAGCTCGACCCCAGCAATCCGCGCTTCGTCACCACTCGCCCGGGCATCGGCTACACCCTTAACAAGCTGCCCGAAACCGAGCCGGCCACCAGCCAGTAGCCAGTAGCCAGTAGCCAGTGGGCAGTAGGCAGCGGCCAAGTGCGTGCACTGCCCACTGCTCACTGCCCACTCGTTATGTTTTCGTGACAGAATCGCCAGGCCCCGAGACGTCGTTGTAACGCTCCCAGACGTAAGATAGCAGCCTCAAGGGAGCCAGCAGGCACGTCATTCATGCCGTGCCGTCTCGGCTGAGCCGTTTCCGCCTAGCCGTCGCTGGCGTGCCCAGGTCAACGCCGAGCTTTGGCTCGTTCGCGGTGCGGCCGCTGTCGCGTGAGACAGGGGGGTGAGGAGTCTCGCGTGTGCCGCGACCAGGCCGTGGGGAGGCAGTCTGGCAGTCGCGCGGCTTGGCCAGCCCTCGGGGGTGTGCCAAAAAGACCCCCCGTGTCAGGAGGATGGACAAGCGGCGGCGGTCGGGGCAGGTTTCAGAAGTGCGTGCCCCCGTCCCGGCCGTCGCCCCTTGCGTTCAGGGAGACCAGCCTATGACAGATCATCGTCCGGTCCCACGCCGCTCAATTGGTCAATCGCGCCCGGCGCCTCGGGCCGCCACTCGACACCCGCTCACGTCAGAGGATGTCCGCCGCTTGACTCTGTACAAGTGGCGCTACGCGCTCGAGTCGTCCGGCTTCACCGCCAGGCAGGTCGGCCAGCTCATCTTCTTGAAGTGGCTGTACGCGAACGACGCCGTTCGGGGCTGAGCGAATTGGCCAGCTTGCCCACCTGGAGCGCAATCGCTACCCTATTCTCCACCTGGGTCGAAATACCCGGGCAGTGGATGCGGCCGCGTGGACGAGCTCGCCTTTCGGATACGTTCCGCCGAGCCGGAAGACCTCAAGCCGCTGCAGGCGGCGATGAAGGTCAGCCTGGCGCATCCCGACGGTCGAACTCGGAGCGGCAGCCTGCGGACAGCCCAGCAGCGCGACGAGCTGCTCTTGCTCGAACGCTACGACCCCCGCGAGAAGGCATGGGTCCTCGGCGGATTCGTCGAGTGGCACATGCGGGTGGACGACACGTTGACGCTTCGCGATGTCGGGTCCGTGGGCGAGGCGCCTCACGCTGGGATCGTCAAGCATCTCCTGAGCGAGCTTCTGCGTTCACTCTCGCCGCTGGCGGCCACGGCCGTGGTTCGCCGCGACTCCGAGGTCTGGAACGAGATTCTGGACAGCATCCCTGGGTTTTTCGTGGAAGGGCCGCCGGAGTATCGCCGGCCGCACTACTACAACGTCTGGAAATGGTCGCCAGAGCTGGCGCGCCAGGCTCAGCGTCAGCTTGGGCGCGGTCGTCCCCCCAGCCGCGCCACGCCGGGTCGCCGGCCCTGATCGCCTACCCGCGATGAGTCGAAATTTCCTGTGTTACACTCACAACGAGTTCTGGTCGGGCGTCTAGCCTGGCCAGAACGCTGAGGAGGCGGGCCATGAAACAGAAGATCGAGGAGTTCCTCGAGTTTCTGGCTGCCGAACGTCGGCTGTCCCCCAACACCCTGGCCGCGTACAAGAACGATCTCCGCCAGTTCGAGGCGTATCTGAGCAGTCGCCACGCCGGCCCACTTGGCAACGGCGTCCACCATCTGACTGGCAGCGGCAACGGGCAGGTCGGCCAGTCCGAGCTGTCCCGCGAGACCGTGGCAGGCTTCTTCTTGAATCTGCGCGTGGACAAGGGCTACTCCGCGGCCACCATCGCCCGAAAGATGGCGGCCGTCAAGTCCCTGTTTCAGTTCCTGCTTCGCCAGGGAGTGATCTCCCACAACCCCACGGCCGAGCTGGGCTCGCCCGAAGTGAAGAAGCCGCTCCCTAGAGCGATCTCCGTTGGCGATGTGGATTTGCTCATCCGGCAGGCGGACAAGCGGACCACACCGGAGGGCCTGCGCGATAGGGCGATGCTGCATCTGCTGTACGCGACTGGGATGCGCGTCACGGAGCTCGTCTCCCTCGACGTCTCCGACATCGATGCAGCGGGCCAGACCGTTCGCTGCATTGGTCGAGGCGCTCGAGCGCGCCAACTGCCCGTGGACGAACGGGCCTGGGCGGCGCTCCAGGATTACCTGGACCGCGGGCGGCCAGCGCTGCTGCGGTCAGGCCTACCCCAGCCAGCCCTGTTCTTGAATCATCGCGGCCAGCGACTCACTCGCCAGGGTTTCTGGCTGATCATGAAGTCAGTCGCACGAGACAGTGGGGTTCGCGCTGAGGTGACACCGCACACACTCCGCCACTCCTTCGCGACTCACCGCCTGAGCGATGGCTTTACCCTACCTCGCCTGCGCGAGCTGCTCGGCCACGCCAACATCTCCACCACCCAGATCTACACGCAGGTCAAGATCGGACGGACCAGGACCCTCACCGCAGCTAGCCGACGCTGAACAACGAGCAGCGAGTAGCCAGTGGCGAGTGACGAGCGCGTTCGACGCGTTGCTCCTCCCTCGCGACTCCCTACTCGCGACTTCCTACTCGCGACTTCCTACTCGCGACTTCCTACTCGGATGAGTGTTCCATCGCTAGCGTATCGCGTGCGCGAGGCGGCCTCGAGTCTGCGCGGCCGCCTGCAGACGCTTCCCAAGGTCGGCATCATCCTCGGCTCCGGGCTCGGACCGCTCGCGGACGAGGTCGCCGATGCCGTCGTCGTGCCGTACCCTGAGATCCCCCATTTCGCGGTCTCAACCGTTCCAGGCCACAGCGGGCAGCTGGTCTCGGGGACGCTGGAGGGCGTTCCGGTGGTCGTGATGCGGGGTCGCGTCCACTACTACGAGGGCTACAGCCTGCAGCAGGTCACCTTTCCCGTTCGCACCCTCCGCCGCCTGGGAGCCGAGGTCTTCATCATCACCAACGCCGCCGGCGGGCTGAACGACGGATACCAGCCGGGCGACCTGATGGTTCTGCGCGATCACGTCAACCTGATGGGCCTGGCGGGCCTCAATCCGCTCGTGGGCCCAGACGAGCCGGAGCTTGGGGTCCGCTTCCTGGACCTGGCCGACGCCTACGACGCCGAGCTGCGGGCTCGGGCGCTCCAGATCGGAGCCGACCTGGGGGTTCGAGTTCACGAGGGTGTGTACGTCGGCGTGGCGGGCCCGAGTTTCGAGACCGCGGCCGAGGTCCGCTACCTTCGCCTGACCGGCGCGGACGCCGTCGGCATGTCGACGGCGCCCGAGGTGATCGTCGCGCGGCACGAGCGCATGCGCGTGCTCGCGATGTCAGTGATCACCAACGCGGCGACCGGGCTCGCGCCGCCGAGCTTGGAAGTGAGCCACGCAACTGTCCTGGCCGTAGCCGAGCGCGCCGCGCCCGGCCTCCAGGGCATCATCCGAGGCGTCATCCGAGAGCTGACCTTCGAGGATTGAGTCCCGCGGGGACGGTAGGGGCACGGCATGCCGTGCCCTCGTTGGAACCCTGGTTCCGGAATCGACGCAGGTATCATTGTGGCGCACGGGATATCGTGCCCCTGCACGTTCTTGCATGCCTCCTCTGTCATCACGCCTCGCCGCGTCTCTG
>DASPXK010000293.1:0-22150 GCA_035637315.1 Chloroflexota bacterium | reverse complement strand
GGACACGTCAGCAATCTCGCCTTGGCCTGCTACCCGCTTGTTCGCGCCTGTCTACTGCTCGGTCGGCTCATTGAGGCGCGGCGCCTGGGTGACCGTGCGATCGAAGCCTCTCCGCGTCACCCCGGGATCATGGCCCATGCGCTGCACCTGCTCGGCGACGTCGCGACCCATCCCGACCGGTTCGATCCCGAGAGCGGCGAAGCCCACTACCGCCAGGCGCTGGCGCTCGCCGAGCCGCGCGGCATGCGCCCGCTCGTCGCCCACTGCCACCTCGGCCTCGGCAAGCTATACCGGCGCACGGGCAAGCGCGAGCAGGCGCAGGAGCACCTCACCACCGCGGCGACGATGTACCGCGCGATGGACATGACGTTCTGGCTGGAGCAGACCGCGCTGTCGCAGGTGGCCAGCTGACCGCGGAGCGGAACGCAACTACACCGCCGGGCTACCCCATCCCGTCAGCCCGCCCCCCCGAGGCAGTTCTCGAATAGCTGCTCCACGGCGTAGCCATACCCGGTGATGCAACCCTGGATGAGCGCGCCCTTGTGGCGGAGGCTCGCTCCGGGGGCCGAGAGTAGCCGCGGGTTCGCGCCGTCCGGCGTCCAGGTAAGAAGCTGGCCATGAAGCAGCTTTGAAGCTGCTGCTTTGGTCCGCACCTCCGGTCGAGCCTATGGCCCGACCCATGCTCACTGTGCGGACCGGATCCTCTGATCGCGCTATGCCGCCAGCCGTCCGCTCCTGTGCTAACGCTCGTGTATACTGGACCCGGTGTTCGATTGGGACGAGAGCAACACCGACCACATCGCGCAGCATGACGTGGAGCCATGGGAAGCGGAGGAGGCCGCGACTGACCGCGGGCGGGTCCCTTTCACTGCTCATTCCGGCCGCACAGGTTTCATCGGTCGAACCGATGATGGACGGGTGCTAGTGGTCGTGCTGGGCCGAAAGGCTCGCCTTTGGCGCGTGGTGACGGCCCGTGAGGCGACAAGGGGCGAGAAGCGCGCGTATCGGAGGTACAACCGATGAAGCAGAGAGAGCTGATTCCTCTACGAAGCGCTACGGACATCCCAGAAGGATTGACGGAGGCGCAAGCACGAGACTTCTGGGACACGCATGAAGTCACCGACGAGTACCTCGAAAAGGCCGAGTCCGTTCCGCCTAAGCTACTCCCACCCGTCCGGGCTCGCAGCAGTCACATCGCGCTGCGAATTCACGAGGACACCTTGCGGCGGATCAAGGCCGTAGCGAGGAGGAGGCACAAGGGGTACCAGACGCTACTGAAGGAGTTCGTCATCGAGCGGCTGTATGAGGAGGAAAAGCGCGAAGGGCTGCTAAGACCGGCTAGCCGTGGGTCTGGCGGCTAAAACACGAGCCTCGAGGCGCCCTGCGGGCTGCTGAGTAGGCGTGCTGGACACGATGGCTCGCTACCCAGAGGTGCTTGTGCACGAAAAGCTACGGAACGACGGAGGGTAGACGCATACGCCGGGTTCGTTAGTGGCTTGGTGTACGGCCCGTACGGATCGCTGCTGATCTGATCGAGGCGATGCAGGATGCGGTCCTGGGCTCGGCGCTCGAGCCGTCGCAAATAGGCCTGCGCCTGCCGCGCGACGCGGACCTCATAGCTCACCCGCGCAGCGAGCGTTGCAGATCATTAAGGGTGATGTACTCGCCCCGCGCGATGGCGGCCTCGCCCTTGCCGACGAGCGCCAGCTCGGCTTCGGCCAGCGCCTCGCCTCCGTAGGCGAGCCAGCGAACATAGTCGAGCGCTTCGTCGCGTCATCTTCGGACAACCTGTCGACATGTCGCAGTTCTTCTTTGACGGTCATCCGGCTAACTCCTCGGGATCCTCGACGTCTCACTCGTAGCCATTGTAACCGGCGCGTGTGGTGGGACCGGAGCCAAGAGTAGCCGCGCGTTCGCGCCGTCCACTACCATCAGTCCATCCGACGCACCCACTGGCCGGAGGCTTAGATGGCGATCGCGACAGAGGCGCCCGCGCTGAGCAAAGAGCAACTGCTCGACATGTACCGCCGGATGTGGGCGATCCGACGCTTCGACACCCGCGCCTACGAGCTGTATCGCGAGGGTTTGATGCGCGGCACTACTCACGCCTACATCGGCATGGAGGCGGTCGGCGTGGGGGTGTGTTCGGCGCTCCGATCTGACGACACCATCACCAGCACCCACCGCGGGCATGGCCACTGCATCGCCAAAGGCGGCGATATCGCCCAGATGATGTCCGAGCTGCTCGGCAAGGCGACGGGCTACTGCCGCGGCAAGGGCGGCAGCATGCACATTGCCGACGTCGACCGCGGCATCCTCGGCGCCAACGGCATCGTCGGCGGGGGGATCGGGATCGCGACCGGGTCGGCTCTGTCCGCCAGCGTGCTCGGCACCGACAGGGTAAGCATCTGCTTCTTCGGCGACGGGGCCCTCAACCAGGGCGTGCTCCACGAGGCCTGCAACCTGTCGGCGATCTGGAAGCTACCGGTCGTCTTCGTGTGCGAGAACAACCAGTACGCCATGTCGGCACGAGCCGACCAGTTCACATCCGTACCCGATCCGTCGGTGCGGGCCGTGGCGTACGGCATCCCTGGCGTGAACATCGACGGAATGGACGTGCTCGCCGTCTATCGGGCAGCGACCGAGGCCATCGGGCGAGCGCGCGCGGGCGAGGGGCCAAGCTTTCTCGTGGCTACGACGTACCGAATGCTCGGGCATCACGTCGGCGATCCGCTCAACTACCGCGACAAGGCCGAGGTGGAGGAGTGGAGCAAGAAGGACCCCATTGCCGGCTTCAAATCGTATCTGCTGGGGAACCGGGTCATGACAGAAGCGGAGGCCGAGCGCATCGAACAGGACGTTGTCGAGCAGATCGAGCAGGCGATCGAGTTCGCGAAAGCGTCGCCAGACCCATCACCCGATATCCTGATGGAAGACATCTACGCGTAGCGAGCGAGTAGTGAGTAGTGCGGTAGTGCGGTAGTAGGCTATCCACTGCCCACTACCGCACTACGCACTGCCGCACTACTCACTGGGAGGAGAGATGGCTGTCGCAGCGGCCCCGAGGACGGGAACGCGGACCCTGACTTACGCCGAGGCGCTCAACGAGGCGCTGCGCGAGGAGATGCGTCGAGACCCGACCGTCTTCGTCATGGGTGAAGACGTGGCCGTCTGGGGCGGTGGCGGCATTTTCGGCGTCACCAAGGGGCTGGTCGAAGAGTTCGGCCCGGAGCGTGTGCGCGACACGCCGATCTCCGAGGAGATCATCGCGGCGTCGGCGATTGGCGCATCCGCGACCGGCACCCGTCCGGTCGCCGAGATCATGTACGTTGACTTCATCGGGCTGGCGATGGAGCCGATCGTCAATCAGGCGGCTAAGATGCGCTACATGTTCGGCGGCAAGATCAAGCTGCCGGTCGTCATCCGTGCGCAGGAGGGGGCTGGGAGAGGCAACGCCGCCCAGCACAGCCAGTCGCTGGAAGCCTGGTTCGCTCACATCCCGGGTCTGAAGGTCGCCGTCCCGTCGACCCCCTACGACGCCAAGGGGCTGCTCAAAACGGCCATCCGCGACGACAATCCGGTCATCTTCCTCGAACACAAGGTGCTCTACTTCACCAAAGGTGAGGTGCCTGAGGAGGAATACACGATCCCGTTCGGCGCCGCCGAAGTCAAACGCGAGGGGACCGATGTGACCGTAGTGGGCATTCACACCCAGGTCCTCGAGGCGCTCAAGGCGGCCGACGTGCTGGCCGAGGACGGCGTCAGCGTCGAGGTGATCGATCCCCGGACCGTCTCACCGCTCGACGTCGACGCTATCGTCCAATCGGTCAAGAAGACCGGCCGCCTGGTGGTCAGCCACCAGGCGTACGAGCAGGGCGGGATCGGCGGCGAGATCATTGCGCGAGTGGTAGACGCCGCGTTCGACTATCTCGATGCTCCGCCACAACGCGTGTGTGGCAAGAACGTGCCGATTCCCTACTCCCAGCCCCTGGAGCGTGCCGCGCTTCCCTACCAGGAAGAGATCGTCGACGCCGTCCGCCGAATCATCTGACGAATAGGCAGTGGGCAGGAGGCAGCGAGTAATCGACCGTGGTTCCGTCCACTAACTACTGCCAACTGCCTACAGCCTACAGCCTACTGGCTCGATGCAGATCTACTGGCTCGTAGCGCTCGTGTTCGGGATCGTGATCGCGTTGTTCGCGGTCCAGAACTCGACGCCCGTGCCCATCAGCTTGCTCTGGTTTCGGGCCGAGGGCGTGGCGGTCTCGGTACTCGTGCTGGTCTGCGCTGCGCTGGGCGCGCTGGTCACCCTTCTGTTCGGCGTTGGCCGCGAGCTGAAGCTGCGAATGGCGCGCCGCTCGAGTCGTCAGACGACCCAGTCACAAGAGCAGCGAATCGCCGACCTGGAAGCCTCGGTCCAGCGCCTCGAGCAGGAGAAGGCGGATCTCCAGGCAAAGCTCGGCAGCCAACCTAACCCCCCGACCCCCCTCCCTGAAGGGAAGGGGGAGTCTTCTCAACCCGCTCCCCCTTCCCTTTAGGGAAGGGGGCTGGGGGGTTAGGTCAGCCGGCGACCGATATCCCGATCAGGTGGCCGACCACGTAGGTGACCGCGGCGGCCGCGGCTCCGATCAGCAGCATTCGCGCACCGCTGTAGAGCAGGCCTCGCCCGGTGAGCAGTGAGACGGCGGCCCCAACCGCGAACAGGGCAACCGCGCTCAGAACGGCGCTCAGCACAAAGGCCCCGAAGCTGCCGAAAAACAGATACGGCAGGACCGGCAGCAGCGCGCCGACCGCAAACGAGGCGAAGGAGCTGGTCGCGGCCGCCCAGGGCGACCCCAGCTCGTCTGGATCGAGTCCCAGCTCCTCTCGGATGAGCGTGTCGAGAGCGATCTCTGGGTCGCTCATCAGCGAGCGCGCGAGCTGCTCGGCCTCGGAGCGCGAGACGCCCTTGGCGCGATAGATCAAGGCCAACTCCTGCTGCTCCTCCTCTGGGTCCTCTGCAAGCTCGTCGCGCTCGAGCGCGATCTGTCGCTCGAACAGCTCGCGCTGCGACTGCATCGACACGTATTCGCCGGCCGCCATCGAGAACGACCCGGCCAGCAGCCCGGCCACCCCGGCCAGCAGCACGAACTGGTTGCCGGGATCAGCTCCGGCGACGCCCATGACGAGACTCAGATTGGAGACCAGGCCGTCGTTCACGCCGAAGACGGCCGCCCTGAGTGCACCGCTGCGGCCGCTGGTCCCCTTGTGCCAGCGCTCGCGCCCGCGGTCTGGGCTGGCGGGCCCAGGCAGGACTCCGGCTTGGGCAGTGGCCGACCGCGGTCGAGCATCGGACTCGATCTGCTCGGCCCCGGCGTGCTCGGACCCGGGTGGCAGGGCAGCCTCACGGGCGACCGCCTCGGCGGGCCTGCCCTCGGCGATGGCCGCCACGACTCGTCCCATGTGCTCCTCCTCGCGGACCAGGTCCTGCGCATCCGGCTGGTCCATGTACATGTCGGCGTCGCCGCGCTCCAGGGCAGTGACGAGCGGCAGGACCGCGCTCGGCCCGAGCAGCGCGGCCAGCCAGCCCAGCGCCCGCGGCCGCCAACCGGGCCGCCACTCGTCCCTCACCTCCTCACCAGCCGCCCGAAGCTTGTCGAGCCAGCGGCTGGCGTGGCGCTCCTCGATGGCAGCCAGCTCGCGCCAAATCTGCGCCCGGGCTGGCTCCTTCTCAACACGGACCAGGGCCTGGTACAGTGCGAGCGCGTCGCGCTCGGCCGCCAGATTGCTCCGCCAGCGCTCGACCTCGCTCCTGAATCTCGTGGCCATCGGTACCCATTAGTGTAGTCAATCGTTCACCGCCCACGGGCGCCGCGAGCGGAGGTGTTCCCACTCTCCGTGGGCGTTGTGCAGACCCGCGCCAGATCCGCACGAACGGGCGACGAACGCGCGTGGGTAGTTGTCGAGGGGCGGACCCGCCTCTGCTAGACTGGGGCCCTGCGCCAACCGCCAGCCTCGCCTCTTGGGCAGCGGCTGAGCGAGCGGGCTGGCGTGCGTTTTGCGAGGAGGGACGGTGGCAGACGCCGGCAAAATCTGGGACGCGGCGCTCGGCGAGCTTCGGCTCGGGATGAACCAGGCCAACTTTGAATCGTACCTGGCCGGCACGACTGCCACCTCTTTCGACGAAAACGGACTCACGGTAGCAGTCCCTAATCCGCTCGTTCGAGAGACGCTCGATCAGCGCTTCAGACCGGCCATCCACCGCGCCCTGTACGATGTCATAGGCCATCCCTGCAACGTCCGGCTGGTGACCGGCGGCAGCCGAGCGGGCCGCGACGCAGAGGGCTTCGGGATGTTCGGGCTCCCCGAATCGCGGCGGCTCGACCTGCGCGGGGTGGCGCCTGCCGCCACGGCGGTCGACTTCAGCCCGCCGCGCGAGGAGAGCCGGCCTCGCGAAGAAGCCGGCCCAGCACCGTTCGAGACGCCCTCCGGCTCGAGCCTTGCCCGTACGGCGCTCAACGCTCGGTACACGTTCGAGCGCTTCGTCGTCGGAAACTCCAACCGCCTGGCTCACGCCGCCTCACAGGCGGTTGCCGGCGCCCCGGGCCACGCCTACAACCCCTTGTTCCTGTACGGCGGAGTAGGGCTGGGCAAGACCCACCTCCTGCACGCCATCGGCCATCAGGTCCTGGAGCGCGGACTGGCGGTGGTGTATGTCTCTTCGGAGACCTTCACCAATGAGTTTGTCGAGTCGATCCGCCAGCATCGGACCGACGATTTCCGGGCTCGCTACCGGCGCGCGGGGCTGCTGATGATCGACGACATCCAGTTCATCGCGAGCAAGGAGCGGACCCAGGAGGAGTTCTTCCACACCTTCAACGCGATCCACGAGGCGGGCGGCCAGATCGTGCTGACCAGTGACGGCACCCCAAAAGCGATCTCGACCCTCGAGGAGCGCTTGCGGTCGCGTTTCGAGATGGGGTTGATCGCCGACATCCAGCCACCGGACCTGGAGACTCGGATCGCCATCCTGGGCTCGAAGCTCAATGGTCGTGGCCCAGCCCCGCCCGAGGTGCTGGAGTTCATCGCCCACAAGGTCCAGAGCAACATCCGCGAGCTCGAGGGATCGTTGAACCGGGTCCTGGCTTACGCCGACCTCTACCAGCGCGAGCTCAGCGTGGAACTGGTTGGAGCGGCGCTCAAAGACCTGCTGGCGCCGCCAACCCGGACCAGTCACCCACCCGAGAAGATCCTGGGCGCCGTGGCCAGCTATTTCGGGGTCGACGTGAGCGAGCTGCGGGGCGCCGCCCGCCAACAGAAGGTCGTCCGACCTCGCCACCTGGCAATGTACCTGTTGCGCCAGGACGCCCGCCTGTCGCTGCCCCAGATCGGCATGCTGCTTGGCGGGCGTGACCACACCAGTGTGCTCCACGCCTGCGAGAAGCTGGCGCGCGAGATCGAACGGGACGGACCCGCCCGCAACGACGCCCGCGCGGTGCGCGAGATCCTCGCCGCGGTCAGCGTGCCATCCTCCAGAGGAGCCGACTGAGGCTCATCGGACCCGCACTCAGGCGCGGGCGCGCGCTATCATTTGGCCGAGGGGCTGCACGCTGGGGTTCTCAACCTTGCCGTCGCCCAGCCAGTCGGCTGGCCGACAGCTCGGGAGAATGCCATGGCCTCGAACAGAGCGGGCGGCCGGCCCAGACGGGGATCGTCGCGCCAGCCGGCCGGACGATCAGCCGGCCGCGGGACGCGCGCCAGGACACGCCAACGCGTCTCCAGCCCCGATCTGGCCCGCTCGATCAAGCGAGTCATGGCCGCGCGCGGTCTGACCACCCGCGACGTCGTCGGAAAATTGCCCAGCCGACACGTCGGTACGGCCTACAGGCTGCTGGCAGGCCGAACGCGCGATCCCTGGACGAGTACCATGGCCGCGATGTGTGCGGCGCTCGACGCGGAACCGAATGAGCTGCTTGGCGTCCACGACGCGACAGCAGACCTCGAGCCTGAGATTCGGCAGGTATTCGACGACGTCAGCAAGCTGCCGGTCGAGGATCGCTGGCTTGTGCTCGACGTCCTCCGAGCCGTCCTCAGGCGGCGACGCGCGGACAAATAGAACTCGGCCTGAGGACTGGGCCTGACCTAGCCGGCCTTACCGCCGGCTGCCGCCCAGAGCGCCGAACCGACGGCCTGAGGGGTCCACTTCCCGTCGGGACAGCCGACCGCCAGCAGCGCCGCCCGCTCGCGCAGGCGTTCCGAGTAGCGAGCATACTCCTTGAGGGTGAAGTCGATTGAGCCGAGCTCCGGGATCTCCGCCGCTATGACGTCATCGAAGAAGGGGTAGACATCGGGACGAAGCGCCGACAGCACGGCTGAAGCGGTCGCCGGGCCAACACCCTTCAGACGCGCCAGGCGCGCGATCGAGGCGATCGGATCGGGGATGCTGGCGAACGCCTCACGACTGACCGCTTCCACGCCAGCCGGATCGTTCGAGCGGACGAGCGCCAGATTTCGGGCTCGATACACGCCGCGATGCATCTTCCATTCCACGACCTTGATCAGCTCCGCCAGGCTGAGCCAGGGTGGCTCGCGCTTCGCCAGCGTCGCGGGCAGTTCTTGCTGATACCAGCGGTCGAGCTCGACCAGGCGATGCCCGCCGCTGGCCGCTAGCACGGCCGGGTAACGCGAGCGGGCTTCCTCCCAGACAACGCAGCTCGCCTGGCTCCACAGTGTCGTCTTAGACACGGGCGGGGATTATAGGTCGCGCGCATTGTTTTGGACTTTCCACGTTCGACGGGCGTTAGACTTAGCGTATGGACCAATCGCCATTGTTCGGCGGGCTCGACCTGGTCGAGGCGCCGCTCGCGGCACGGCTACGGCCACGGTCGCTCGGCGAGCTCATCGGCCAGCAGAAGCTCCTGGCAGCCGGCCAGCCCCTTCGACAGGCGGTAGAGTCCGGCAAGACCGGCTCGCTCGTCCTGTGGGGCCCGCCCGGCTGCGGCAAGACGACCCTCGCGCGTTTGATCGGTCAGGCCAGTGGAGCGAACGTCGAGAGTATCAGTGCCGTCACTGAGGGAGTCGCCGACCTGAAACAAGTAGTCGCGCGAGCCAAAAAGGCCGGCGAGCGGACGATCCTCGTCGTCGACGAGATCCATCGGTGGTCGCGTCCCCAGCAGGCGGCGCTGCTGCCGCATGTCGAGGAGGGGCTGATCACCCTGATCGGCGTGACCACCGAGAACCCCTACTTCGACATCATCGCGCCACTCCGTTCGCGACTCCGGATCATGCGCCTGGAGCCACTTGACCTGGCGGACGTCCGAGCCATCCTGGAACGAGCGATCACAGACCCGGAGCGCGGGCTCGGCCAGATGAAGCTGTCGGTCGACGACGACGCGAAGGAGACGCTGGTCAACACGGCCGGCGGCGACGCCAGGATTGCCCTGAACGTGCTCGAGGCGGCCGCCCTGGCGGCACGCGAAGACGGGGCCGGCCACGGGCGCGTCACCCAGGCCCTGGTGTGGGAGGCGATGCAGTCGCGCCAGGTCCGTTACGATCGGCAGGCCGACGACCACTACCAGACGATCTCCGCCTTCATCAAGTCAGTTCGTGGCTCCGACCCAGACGCGACCGTCTTCTGGCTCGCCAAGATGGTCCTGGCCGGCGAGGATGTGCGCTTCATCACCCGCCGCATGCTGATCCTGGCCTCCGAGGACATCGGCAACGCCGATCCCCAGTCCTTGGTCATCGCCCAGGCGGCCGCGCACGCTGTCGAGCAGGTCGGCTATCCCGAAGCCGACCTGATCCTGGCTCAGGCGGCTCTGTACCTGGCCACCGCGCCCAAGTCAAATTCCGCGATGCGGGCGATCCGGGCCGCCACCGCCGCCATCGACCAGGGGGCGAATACCGAGGTGCCGCTCCACTTGCGCAACGCCTCGTTCCGCGGCGCCGAGTCGCTCGGCTACGGACGCGACTACCGCTATCCGCATGACTATCCCGACCACTGGGTGGCCCAGCCGTACTTGCCCGATGGCGTCTCGGAGCGCTTCTACGAGCCCTCCGAGCAGGGATTTGAAGCGCAGATCCGGGCGCGCCTGCTCGAGCGCCAGCGGAAGGCGGTTCGCCCCGAATAGCGGCTCGCACCCCGCCCCTGGGAGCGCAGCCGTCCCGGCCGCCATGCCGGGGCGGGCGAGACGCCCGCGCTCCCAGGGGCGGCACAGCTCCGTTTCGGGCTGGGAACCTCGCTCCTACGAGACCAATTCTCGTAGCGCTCCCATGACGACTTCCGGCGGCAGGTCGGCCAGAGGCTGGCGGCGGATTATCCTGACGCGTCGGCCGCGGGGCGCCCACTGGACTGGGTCACTTGGCCCGAACAACGCCAGCGTTGGCAGATCGAGCATCGCCGCCAGGTGCGTGGGTCCTGAGTCATTGCCAACGTAGGCCCGCGCGCTCGAGAGGACCGCGGCCAGCTCGTCCAGCGGGAGGTCGCGCAGCAGCGGTGGTGGCGGCGCGTGGAGCTGCCCGATGAGCGAGTCGATCGTCTCGTGGTCGGCCGGGCCAGCTAGCAGGAGCGGCGTGACGCCCAGAGCGGAGGGCAGTCTGTCGACGAGGGCGGCCATCCACGTCGCTGGCCAGTTCTTACCAGGTGAGCCACTGCCAGGGTGAACGGCCACGAATGGCTGGCCGACCAGGCCGAGATTATTCAGGAGGGAGCAAGCTCGGGCGCGCGCGGAGTCCGGCAGGTCAAAGTAGAAACCAGAGCCACCCTCCGGCGGCTCGATACCCAGGGGACGCAGCGTGGCGACCAGGTGGTCGGCGACGTGAAGCCGCTTTCCGGATGCTGGCCTCGAGGGCGCAATCAGGGTCCGAGTCGCGCCAAGACGCGAAAGATTCTTTGTGAGCAGCCCTTCGGGGTCGGCACACCAGGCGACGCCGGCCGCCACGGGCGCGAAGCAGGCGGCTCGCCCGGGCCCGGCGGGGCTGAAGAGGCCCGTAACTTCAGGCGCGTCAAACGGTGTCCAGCCGTCGGCGAGGCGCGTGTCGACGCCCGCCTTGGAGCGGGCTAGCGTCGCGAGCGGGGCCGCCGCGGCGCTGCCAACCAGGTGAAGGCGAAGTCCGGGAAGATGGGCTCGCAAGGCGGCGAGGGCCCAAAACGTAAGCAGCGTGTCGCCCACCGCCCCGGGACGAAGAACAAGCAGGGTCGCCGAGCTCAGTTGAGCGAGAATCGGCCGACGTTCTTGCCGGACGAACCGCGGCCGAGAAGTCGGAGCGTTTCGCGCTCGCGTTGGACGATCACCAACAACCGACGCAACCGCTCGGCCGTTGACTCCAGCTCCAGTAACTCTTGGCGCGCCCGGGCCGAGATGCCCAGGCCACCGGCCAACTGGAAGGATAGGATCTCCGGGTCGTCTGAGAGCTGCGGCGGCTCGCCCGCGGCATCGCCGGCTCGAAGCTCGCGCACGTATTCGCGGAACCGCTCGCCCAGCGTGCTGCTCAGGCCCGACTCGATCGGCTCGACAACCCTGGGGAATGGCTCGACTTGGCCCACCAGAAAGGGCTTCTGCTCCAGGATCTTGAGTAAACGATAGCGCTGCACGCCGATCGCGACGAGGTTCATCCGTCCGTCCGGCAGCCGCTCGACGTCGACGATGCGGGCGAACGTTCCCACCTCGAACGGCTCAGCCGGCTCGCCCACCTCCTGGCCCGAGCGGATCAGCGAGACGCCGAACACGCGGTCGGTCACCAGACAGGCGCCGATCATGAGCTTGTACCGCTCTTCGAAGATGTGGAGCGGAAGCAGCAGCCCGGGAAACAGGACCGTATTCAGCGGGAAGAGCGGCAGGGTTCGCTCGTTGTCGGCCACGCCGTGCGCCCCTACAGCGGCTTACAGCCCGGTCGGTCGTAGCGATGGAACTCGCCACGGGCGTTGATCGCGATCCGGATCGTCGGCTCTGACCCGACCGGCTCGATGTGATGCCAGCGATGCTTGGGACCGAGTACGAAGTCGCCCACCCGAGCCCGGATCGGCTCCGGCTCGTCCTCGATGTACCAGTTGATCTCACCCTGCAGCACCACCCACCACTCGTCGTGCAGGTGATAGTGGGTATCGTTGGGCTGGCCCGGAGGATGACAGATGACAAAGGCCTGGATGTCGTCTGTCATAACAAGTGTCTCGGACCAGGGCGGTTGGCCCTTGGACCGCTTGATCTCGTCGAGCCGAGACTGCAGCCTGCCCACCTCGAGGCACGGAATTCGAACGGCCATACGCCCCTCCAGTTGTGAGTAGCGAGTTGTGAGTGGCGAGTGGTCACCACGGACTCGCGACTCGCGACTCGCTACTCGCTACTCGCTACTCGCTACTCGCTACTCGCATAGTAGCTCATGCTTTTGAGACCGCGTCGGCCTGTGTTACCCTCTCGCGAACGTCTGTTGCCCTGGAGCGCGGGTAGTGGTGTACGCTCGTCTCGCGGAGGCCGCTCGCGCCGCGCTGTGGAGCGCCGTTGTCGTCCTGATCGCCACGTACCTGGGTGTGTTCCTGGTGAGCGCGGCGGCGCGGCTGCCGTTCCCGGCCGAGTTCATCTACGGCGAGTCGATCGTCCTGGCCGGCGCGCGCCGAGTGGCGCAGGGCCAGCCGCTCTACCCGTCGCCCGACCACCTGCCGCTCGTCGTGAGTGCGTACATGCCGGTGTATTACGTGCTCGTGGGGGCGCTTCAGCGCTTCTTCGGCGACGGGTACGTGGTCGGTCGAAGCGTGTCGCTGCTGTCCACCCTGGCCGCGGCGGGCCTGCTGACCTGGAGTATTCGACGAGTCAGCCGATGCTGGTGGGGCGGCCTGCTGGCAGGCGGTGTCTTCCTGACCCAGAATATGACCGCCTTGCTCTGGGCGCCCCTGCATCGGGTTGACCCGTTGGCGCTCTGTCTGGCGCTGGCCGGCCTGGCGCTCGTCACGGCCGGTCGCCCGCGCGCGGCAGCGGTCCCGCTCCTGCTAGCCGTTCTGACTAAGCAGACCTATCTAGTGGCGCCGCTCGCGGTCTTCCTAGCCCTCCTGCCGCGCTGGCGGTTGGCCATATCATTCGCCCTGGTATTAGGGGCCGGCTTGCTCGCGGCGGTGATGTTCGCTCAGGCCCTGAGCGGTGGGTGGTTCCTCTGGTACACGGCGGTCGCCAACGCGAATCCCTTCCAACTCGACTACCTCTGGGCGCAGCTCTGGCCGTTCCTTCGATTCAACTCCTTTCCGCTGCTGGCGGCGGCCGCCCTCTTCCTACTCCGGCCCCTTCCTGGCGAACGGCTCTGGCGGATCTACTTCGTCTGGGCGGCGCTGACGCTGCCCGGGATCGGCAAGGTCGGCGCGTCATCCAACTATTGGCTCGAGCTGACCGCGGCAAGCTCCGCGCTCATCGGCCTGACGGCCAGCCGCCTGGCCGCGCGCCAAGCCCCACTGTCGTCCTGGGCGCAGGCCGGTCTGGCCGCGGTGCTGGTCGGCTCGCTGGTAGTAGTGGCGCCCGGCTATCGGGCCGTATTGGGAGAGGCCTTGGAGGTGCTGCCGTCTGGTGGGGCGGGCGCCGTCCGTGCCCAGCTCGAGCTGGCGCCCCTCCTTGCCGCTGAGCCTGGCGAGCTACTCACGGATGACCCTGCCCTGGCCGTCGCGGCCGGCAAGGCCATTCACTTCGAGTTCGTTATCTTTCGACTCCTGGCCGAGCAGGGCCTGTGGGACGAGCGGCCGATCCTGGACGCGATCGCGGCTCGGCGCTTTAGCCTGGTCGCGGTCCGGACGCCGCTCAATGCGCCGCTAGCCGATGCGGAATGGACGGCTAGTGTCCGGGACGCTCTGCAGGCCGCCTATGTGCCGATCGGCCAGGCTGCCGGCCACTGGCTATACCGTCCCAGTCCAGCCCTCGGGGCACGCTTGTCCGAGAACCCCTCCTGAGACGTTGCCAACCCGCGGGCGGGGGCCTGCCCCCCGCTCCCATCAGGCGAGACGGAGCGGGACGAGCCCCGCCCTACGATTGCTGATCCGAGAACTAACGTCGAGCCGAACGCGTACCAGACAGCTTGCCAGGGCTAATACGCGCCCGGAACAGGGACTGAGTCGAACACGCTGACGTAATCGTCGACGTTTGTCGGAGCCGCGTCGGGCGTCGGCGCGGCACTCTGCGCGTTCGCCTGGCCGCGCTCACCCAGGTAGACCGCGATCACTTCCAGCGTCACCGCCAGGACGAAGGCCACGATCAGGAAAAGTTTCTCCAGGCTGGCGCTTTTGCTCACTCTGTCAAACATACTCACACACCGAACGAAGCCACCGACTGTGGACCTCGTTCCGTTAGTGCAACACGCAAGCTGTTCTCAGAATTCCCAAGCGGCACTCGCCTGCTGTCGATGCCTTCGTCGGATATACGGGTGCCGGCGCCGGGCCGGTTTCATGCCGGCCGGCGCCCGGCAGCATCGGGCAGCCGCGAGGGGAGACAGAAGCGCGCGGGTCCTGCAACTCCCTGGGGTACCGGTGATCGGAAGCCCTCGCCCCGACTCCGCGGAGCGCACTTGTTCTCTGCCAGAGGCGGAGGGAGGTACGTCAGGCCGTGAGCGACGTGGCGGCCGCTGAGCTTGACGCCACAGCTGTCATCTCCCGCAGTAGGGCTAAGAAGGCCCGTGCGATGCCGCCGGGCGGGCCAACGTCGGCCCGGCGGATCGCCACCATTTGGCGGTGGACTGGCCCGGCATCGGCGATCGGCACGTCTGCCAGATGGCCCAGCTCGAGCTCACGCGCGACCGCGACTTTCGGCAGCAGCGCTACGCCCAGCCCCTCTTCCAGCATCTTCTTGGCGGCCTCGAAGCTGTCCAGCTCCATCACCGTCCGCGGTGCCACGCCCGCAACCGTGAACAGGGCGTGCGTCATCTCGAAATAGCTCGAAGCGCGGTCGAACAGCACCAGGCCCTCGCGTCCGACGTCGGCAAGGGTCACTTCGGTCCGACCCACGAAGGGGTGGGTGGGATGAGTCACCAGAGTCAACTCGTCGTCGTAGAGCGGCATTACCTCAATGTCGGGGTGGCGGAGGGCTCGAACGATCGCCACTTCCACCGCCTCGCTCAGGACCAACTCCAGGACTTGCTCTGAGTGGCCGGTCCGGACCGTCAGGTCGACGCGCGGGTGCTCGGCCCTAAAACGCTTCAACACCCTGGGCAGCACGTAGCTGCACACCGAGCCCGTCGCGCCAATCACCAGCTTGCCGGCACGCCCGCTGGCCAGGTCGTCGAGCGCGCCACGCCCGTCGGCCACGGCCAGCAAAACCCGCTCGGCGTGGGGCAGGAACGCGCGGCCAGCATCAGTCAGACGCAGCCCTCGTCCGGATCGTGCGAACAGGCGCTGGCCCAGCTCTCGTTCGAGAACGTGAAGCCGCGCGGTCAGCGCCGGTTGGGTGATTCTCAGCGCCTCGGCTGCGCGCGAGGCTGTCCCGCGCCGCGCGACCTCGACCAAGGCCTCGATTTGTCCGAGCAGCAACCTCCGACCCCCATCGACGCAGTTTATGGGCACGCGAGTCAAATCCAATTGGCAATAATAACGCAGGCTAACGCGACCGATCATGGCCCGACCGCGGAACCCTGCGGCTGGATCACCATGTTGGACGCTGGCCAGGGCCGATCATGAAACTCCCATCGGAGGTCCAAGTGCCAGAGCAGTTGACCATTATGGCCGTGCATGCCCATCCTGACGACGAGGCCATCGGCACAGGCGGCATCCTCGCACGCTATGCCGACGAGGGCGTTCGCACCATCCTTGTGACCTGCACCGGCGGGGAGGTCGGCGAGATCGCCGACTCGTCGCTGGCCAGTCCCGAGAACTTGGCCCAGGTGCGGGAGCGCGAGCTCCGGCAGGCCTGCGAGATTCTGGGTCTCAGCCACCTCGAGCTGCTCGGGTATCGCGACTCGGGTATGGCCGGCACGCCGGACAACGAGCATCCGGCAGCGTTCGCGACAGCCGACCTCGAGCAGGCGGCCGGCCGACTGGTGGCGCTGGTGCGCCGTTATCGGCCTCAGGTCCTGGTGACTTATGACGAGAACGGATTCTACGGCCACCCGGACCACATCAAGGCCAATCAAATCACCGTGCGGGCCTATGCGACTGCTGGCGATCCGGCCGCCTATCCGGACCAGGGCCTCGAGCCATGCTCGCCAAGCAAGCTGTACTATCTTGCCATCGCTCGGTCCAGCCTAGCTCGCTTCGGCGAGCGGCTGGCCGCCCACGGCATCGAGCCGCCGCTGCGAGCCCAGGACAGTGAGCAGCCCCCCTTCGGGACACCTGACGAGCTGGTCACTACGCTGGTCGACGTCTCGGCGCAGGTCGACCGCAAGCGCCGCGCGCTCTCAGCGCATGCCACCCAGCTAGGGCCCAACACGTTTTTCAGCCGCATACCGCCGGCCCTATTCGACGAGATGTTTGGCCGGGAATCGTTCCAGCTCGTCGAGGCGCGTATCCCCGTCTCGTTACCCGAAACGGACCTGCTCGCCGGCCTTAGACCGAAGTAGGCGGTAGGCGGCACCGCTGCCAGCCTACTGCCTACTGCCCACTGCCTTCTGCCTACTGTTCTGGCATACTTCCTGCCGCCAGTCAGGTCATGGCGAAGGAGGCTGTGTGATGTTCGGCTTCATCGTGGGGCTGCTCCTGGGATTCTGCGCCAAAATGGCATATGACTTCTTCCAGGAGGAGCGGATTCCCACCGACCTCGGGATGGCGCAAGGTCGCGCCGAGGCCATCATGGACGAGACCCGCCAGATCGTGCGGGAGATCCGAGACGAGCTGCGTTCAGGCGCCGCGGCCGCCCAGGCGAGCCTGGCCGAGAAGGCCGAGCGGCTGCAGAGCGCCGCCGAGGGAACTGCTGGCAGCCAGAGAACGGCCGGCGCCAAGAGCCGCGACGGCTCTCGACGTGGCAGCGCCAACTCCGGTGGCTCGTCGAGCCCGAGGCCAGCGCCAGAGTCCGCCGGCTAGCCCGATCAGCCCGGGCCAGCCCACCCGGGGGCAAGACAAGGGAAGCGATCAGGAAGCCTTGGCCAGTTCGGCGCGGATGACGCCAAGGGCTGAGTCGAGGTCGAACGGCTTCCTAAGAAATGGAACGTCGCGCGGCGCGCCGGGCGGCCGAGGCGCCGCGCTCATCAGGACGAAACGCGGCATCGGGCATGTCCCTGCCTCGCCGGCGCGCTTCACCAGCTCGACGCCGTCCATGCCGGGCAGCATCACATCAGCAAGGACCAGGCGGGGGTTCTTACGCGCCAATTGACGCAGCCCGTCGTACGCGTTGGCGTACCACGCTGTGCGATATCCCTCCTGGCTCAAGACCTCGAGCAGGAGCTCACCGATTTGGCTCTCGTCGTCGACGACGAGGATGTCAAGCTTCTTGCTAGCGATGACGGGCCCCCTTGACCGCATAGGAGGTTGCCGCAAGATACGTGCCAGCCGGGCACGGCATGCCGTGCCCCTACAGCCGGGCGGCGAGTAGCTCCAGCGCGCGGGTCAGCTGCGGATCGTCGCCGCGCTCCAGGTCGGCGATTGTCAGGTCGACCGCTACGTCCGGTTGGACTCCCATCTTGTCCAGTTGTGCTCCTGAGGGCGTCAGTAAGCGCCGAACCGTGAGCTGCACGGCCGACCCATCAGAGAGTTGGCGCGGGACCGCGATCCCAACGCTGCCGGCCGTCGCGGTGCCCACCAGCGGGCCGATCTGGTACTCCTTGATCGCGGCCGCCAGGATCTCGGCTCCCGACGCAGTCTCCTTATCCACCAGAACGACAAGTGGCGTCTTCGGGATTGCCGGCCGCCCGTCGGCGTTGATCGGCTCACGGTTACCATCTCGATCGACGGCCAGGCCGACAGGTCGGTTGTCCATGAAGTTCGCTGCCACACGGGCCACAGCGTTGAGCGCACCGCCGCTGTTGCCGCGCAAGTCGAGCACCCACGCCCGGGCTCCGCGCGCGCGTCCCTGCGTGAGGATCTGCTGGACCATCTCCGGCACATTCTCGCCAAAGCCGCGAACCCGCACGATGCCGACCACGTTGCCGCGCACGGCCCCCTCGACGCGCGGCGGATCAACCGCTGCCCGCGTAATCTGCGTGTCCAAGGCTGGCTGCCCGCCCCGCGATATCGAGACCTTGACTGGCGTTCCCTGCGGCCCACGGATACCCGACACGACCTCGGTGATCGAGCGCCCCTCGGTCGGCTTCCCGTCGACCGCGATGACCCGGTCGCCCGGCTTCAGGCCGGCTCGGGCGGCCGGGCTGTTCTGGAAAACCTCGACGATCGCCGGCGGCTCATCCGGCCGTGGTTTCGACATGCGAACGCCGACCCCGCTGTAGCCGGTCTCGTTCATCCGCTTGAACTCCTCCGGGTCGATAAACAGCGAGTTGTTGTCGCCCAGGCTCTGGAGCATTTGGCGCAGTGCAGCCCAGTCCGGATGGTTGGCCGACGCCCACTCGGGGTGCTTCTGGACGACCGCATCGTAGGCGCGGGCAAAGTTCTGCCAGTCGCGGTCAGGATTGCCGACGGGTGCTGCCGCGAAGTCGAGCGCGGCCGTATCGAGCGGCAGAGCGCCGCCTTTGACCTCGAGATCATGGATAGCCTTGTTGGCCGCCTGGACGAGGGCCACGTGGTCCACTCGGTCGACGTAGCGGTCGAGGATGAAGCGGTACACCAGCCCCAGGTCAGAGGAGCTGAGCGTGCCCTCCATAGCCCCGGGCGTGGCCGAGGTATTGTCGTCCTCGGCCGACTGCTGAGCGGGCTTGCTGGGTGGCTGCTGTTGACGGCTCGATTCGCCGCGCGGGCTTCCGGCGCTGCCGCGCGAGTTGCCACCCAGGAAGCCGCGTGGCGAGCCCGGCGCGCCGCCAGCGCTGGCGCAGGCCTGCCCAAGCAAGCCCAGCACGAGCACGAGCGACAGCAGCGGGCCGCGGCGGGACCAGCGCTTTCCCACGCACCTCTCTCCGAGTCGGCTTCCGGGATTATAGGCCAAACCTGGCACGCGGACGCCCAGACCCTCGGGGGAGGCGACCGCGAGGCATGAAGTGTTCAAGATGACACACAAAAGGCGCGCGCGGTACGCTCTTGCCTGCCATGGCGATCCTGCGCTCGGCGGTCGATCCGCGAAGCGACGAGTTCCAGCAGAACGCCCGGCACAACCGGGCGCTGGTTGACGAGCTTCGCACTCGCGTGCGTCAGGTCCAGCAGGCTGGCGGCGAGGCCGCGGTGGCGCGCCACCACAAGCGCGGCAAGCTGCTGGCGCGCGAGCGAATCGCGCGGCTGTGCGATCCCGACGCCCCCTTTCTCGAGCTGAGTCCCCTCGCAGCCTGGGACATGTACGACGGCGAGGCGCCGTCGGCCGGGATCGTGACCGGGATCGGGGCTGTCGAGGGCCAGGAGGTGATCATTGTCGCGAACGACGCGACGGTCAAGGGCGGCACGTACTTCCCGCTGACGGTCAAGAAGCACCTCCGCGCCCAGGAGATCGCGGCTCAGAACCGCCTCCCTTGTCTGTACCTGGTCGACTCGGGCGGAGCGTTCCTGCCACTTCAGGCCGACGTCTTCCCAGATCGCGATCATTTCGGGCGCATCTTCCACAACCAGGCCCAGATGTCGGCTCGAGGCATACCGCAGATCGCCGTCGTGATGGGCTCCTGCACGGCCGGCGGGGCCTACGTGCCGGCAATGAGCGACGAGACGGTGATCGTCCGTGGCACGGGAACGATCTTCATCGGCGGCCCGCCACTGGTGAAAGCGGCGACCGGCGAGGAGGTCAGCGCCGAAGAACTGGGCGGCGCCGACGTCCACACGAGGATCTCGGGCGTGGCCGACCACTTCGCCAATGACGACGAGCACTCACTAGCGATCGCCCGCCGAATCGTGGCCAACTTGCATCGCCGCAAGGAGCCGCCCTGGGAAATCCGCCCGGCCTGCCCCCCGCGCTGCGACCCGGACGAGCTGTACGGGATCATCCCGACGGACCTGCGGCGGCAATTCGACGCCCGAGAGGTGATCGCGCGCCTGGTGGACGGCAGCGAGCTGGACGAGTTCAAGGCGCGCTACGGCACGACTCTGGTCTGCGGTTTCGGCCGCCTGATGGGCTATCCGGTCGGCATCATCGCCAACAACGGGATCCTGTTCTCAGAGAGCGCGCTCAAGGCGGCCCACTTCATCGAGTTGTGCTGCAAACGCCGTATCTCGTTAGTCTTTCTGCAAAACATCACCGGTTTCATGGTCGGCAAGGAGTACGAGAGCCGCGGCCTGGCGCGTGACGGCGCCAAGATGGTGATGGCCGTCGCCAATGCCCAGGTCCCCAAGTTCACGGTCGTCATCGGTGGGTCGTTTGGAGCGGGCAACTACGCCATGTGTGGGCGCGGCTACGGTCCTCGGCAGCTCTGGATGTGGCCCAACAGTCGGATCTCCGTAATGGGTGGCGAGCAGGCCGCGAGCGTGCTCCTGACGGTGAAACTCGACCAGCTGCGCACCCAGGGCGAGACGATGTCGCCCGAAGAGCAGGCCGCCTTCATGGCCCCGACGCTCGAGAAATACGAGGCCGAGGGCAACCCCTATTACAGCACCGCCAGGCTCTGGGACGACGGCATCCTCGACCCCGTCGAGACCCGCATGGTCCTCGGCCTGGGCATCTCCGCCGCCCTCAACGCCCCGATCCCCAGCACCACGTTTGGCATCTTCCGCATGTAGAGCAGCGGCACGACGCTCATCTGCCCGCCTCACCCTGTTTCTCGGAGGGCCTGACGCTGATGGAGCAGTCCGTCCTATCCAAGGGCGGAGTGGTTATTCGCCTCACAGATGAGCGCTGGACCCACGTCACCGAAGAGCATTCTGAGCTGGCAGGATTGCGGCTTGATGTACTCGAGACCATCTCAGAACCCGATCACATTGTTGCCGGCGCCGCCGGAGAGCTTCTTGGCATCCGCGAAATTGAACCGACCAAATGGCTCGTCGTCGTGTATCGTGAATTGGATGCGGATGGCTTCGTCATGACGGCATTCGCCACTCGAAGAGGGCGGTGGTTCTCGAGGAGGAGGCAGCTGTGGCCATAACCAACGTCGGGGAATACTTGAAACTCGTGCCTATGGTCAGGGCCACTCCGCAGGGTTATCTGTGGTCCTCTTATGACGCCGAGGCTGACACGCTGTACATCAACTTCAAGCGGCCCAGCCACGCGACCGACAGCGAGGTCACCGACGACGACGTGATCATTCGATACGAGGGCGAGGACGTTGTGGGGTTGACCATCCTCCACGCAAGCCAGCGGTGACCACCAGATACGGGCTCGTCCGGGTGCCGGTAGCCTCGCCGGCCTATCCCGAGGGCCTGCGCCGATATCTTGGCCCTCGCGCACCGGTGGCTCTCACGACGCTTGGCAGCGTGGACGTCCTTCGGCAGCGGATGGTGGCGCTGGTGTGTTCGGTCAGGTGTCCTGGCAGTGTGGTCACGCAGACCTATGAGCTGGTCCGGGCCCTGCGTGACGCCGGGGTCACGCTGATCGGCGGCTTTCACTCCCCCATGGAGCGAGAATGCCTCGACCTGCTTCTGCGAGGGGGCCAACCCGTGATCGTGTGTCCGGCTCGCAGCATCGAACGGATCCGACCGCCGGCCGACTGGAAGGCACCCCTCGCGAATGGGCGCCTTTTGGTGCTCTCGCCGTTCGAGGCCGGCCGGCGGCGGGCGAGCGCCGACCTGGCTCAGTCCCGCAACGAGCTGGTCGCCGCGCTCGCCGACGAGGTCCTGATCGCCTATGCGGAGCCCGGCGGTAAGACCGAAGCGCTCGCCCGAACCGTGCTCGGATGGGGGAAGCCGGTCCTGACTCCAGACAGCAGCTACAACACGGCCCTGATCGCCCTCGGCGCCGCGGCGATCGGTGCTGACCAGATCGCTCGACGATGGCCCGATCAGGAGCCCGCAGCCGCCGCGCGACCACTTCTAGCCGAGCGATGACAACGCGCCCAGCGTCCGCCTCCACGGCCGCCCACGCTCTCGATTCGGTGCTCTATGGCGACATGTTCGGAAGCGTCGAAATGCGAGCCGTCTTCACCGACGAGGCGCTCGTCCGGCGCTGGCTGGAGGTGGAGGCCGCGCTCGCAAGAGCGCAGGCGAGCGTCGGGCTGATTCCGGACGAAGCGGCGAGCGCCATCCAGGCCGCGTGCACTCTGG
>DASPXK010000292.1:0-20079 GCA_035637315.1 Chloroflexota bacterium | reverse complement strand
GAGCTCATCGGCCCGCTCGAAGCTTGCCCGCCAGATGCCCACTTCATCCTGGCCCATGCCACGCCGAGCAACGGCGCGAACGCCCAGGCGCGCCACGTGCTGGCGGGCGAGGCGCTCGCCTGGCTGGGCGCGGAGGGCGAGAGCCAGCGTTTCTTGAGCGATCAGGTCTTCGTGGCCGAGAGCGAAGCGCAGCCTCTCCGAGCCGTGGTGGTCGGCGACAGTCGGCAGTTTCGCCGGCTCCTGCCCGGGCTCGAGCTGGCGCTGCTTCAACGCGCCCGCCTCACGGCCGTGGACGTCGAGCTGGCCGCGTTTCGCCGCCAGGCGGAGGCCGACCTGAGGCATGTGTCCGCCACTCACTGGTCTACGGTTCGCGACGCGCGACGCCTGGAGGCAACGAACGAACGCCTAAAGCGGCTGCTCTTGCAGCGCGAGGTGGACCGAGGCCCGCTCACCAATCCGCGGCGCTACTTGCCGGACCGCGACGCGACTCGGCTCTACGAGGCGCTGGCCGAGGCGTTTGAGCTTGAAGATTGGGTAGAGGAACAGGACGACCTGGCCGAAGTGGTCGAGGACATCTACGAGTCCATCACGGAAAAGCTGGCCGAGTACCGGAACGTCTTGTTCGAGGCGGTGCTGGAAGTCATCATCATCGTGGTGCTCTTCATCGAGCTCGTCGTACTGCTGGTCGATCTCGACCCATTTAGCATTTTCGGGTGAGTGGGCGGGTTTCCTCGGCTGGTCCGCCGATCTCGCGGCGGCGAGCGGTGGCGCTGCTTGGCACCGCCGGAGCTGGTCTTTTCTTCTCGGCGCGCGCCTCGCGGGCACAGGCGGCCGGGCCCCCGGCCGCGGCCGAGGTCGTCGTCCTGGGAGCCGGCCTGGCTGGACTTGCCGCGGCGATCACGCTGTGGCGGTCCGGCGTAGACGTCCAGGTCCTGGAGGCGCGCGACCGAGTCGGCGGCCGTGTGTTCACGCTCCGAGACGCTTTTGACGACGGCCTATACGCCGAGGCCGGCGGCGAGTTCATCGACGCGGACCACGCGACTATCCGGCGTTTCATGCGTGACTATGGGATTCGCCTGCGCCATTTGCCGGCCGGGCCCGGGGTCTTCTATTTCGGCGGCAGCCGAAAGCGTGGCCGATCACTGGCCGAGTTCGGACGCCCGGTCTTACAGGATGCCAATCGGATCACCGAGGAGAGCTTCAAACTCCGCGAACAGGTCCCAGATCCGTACCAGGCCTGGGCGTCGCCCGCCGCGGCCGAGCTCGACTCACAGTCGGTCGCCCGTTGGCTTGACCAGCTCCGCCCGCATCCCCTCGTCCGCAGCTACCACCGCGTCAACACGATGAACGACTACGGGGTGGAGCCCGAAGGGCTGTCTTTGCTGCAGTACGCCCGAGACGCACGGCTCGAGCAAAAGCAGCCAGACCGGGACGTCGAGGCCCTGCGTGTCCGCGACGGGCTCGACCAGTTGCCTCTGGCGATCGCCGACCAGCTGGGCACCCGACTTCACCTCCTGACGCCCGCCACGGCAATTGACCAGGACGGGCGGTCGGTCACAATCGAGTACGACCAGGCGGGGCCAGGCCGTAGTATCACGGCCCGCTACGCCGTTGTGGCCGTACCCTTCACGGTGCTCCGCTCGCTCGACTTCACCCCACCCCTCGAGCCGGCCCACCAGGAGGCGCTGGAAGGCCTGCGCTACGGGCACGCCGTGAAAATGCTACTTCAGTTCGGGCATCGTTTCTGGGTAGACCTGGGCGTGAGCGGCGCGACGGCGACCGATCTTCCGTTTCAATTCGCCTGGGACGCGACGAAAGCTCAACCTGGCGAACGTGGCATCCTAACGCTGTTCACGACCGGCCAGTCGGCGGCCGACCTGGCCGAGCTTTCCGAAGAGCAGCGGCTCGAGCGCAGTTTGGAGCAGCTCGAGGAGATCTACCCGCACGTCGGCGATCACGTCGATTTGGGCGTGTCGGTGGTCTGGGACGCCGACGCCGCGTCTCAGGGCGGCTATTCGTACTTCGGCCCGGGCGAGCTAACCCGCTATGGGCCACTGCTGGCGCGCCCGGAGGGAAGAGTCCACTTCGCCGGGGAGCACACCGATCGCTGGCAGGCGACGATGAACGGGGCGCTGGCCAGCGGGGTCCGGGCCGGGACCGAGGTGCTCGCTCGCCTGAACGCGTGAGTCGGCGTTGGGTGCTAAAATCGCGGCGGCCTCTCATGGCGCGAGCGCCGCCGGGCGCGATCGCTCCACGTTAGGCCTTGACGCGCCATTGGGCGTGGGCCCCGAGGGAGGGGAAGATGGCTCTCGTGACGGTCTCCCGCGAGGAAGGCAGTTGGGGCGGCGACATCGCCCGCGAGCTTGCCAAGCGGCTTGGCTACCGACTGCTGGACCGCCAGGGGCTACTCGCCGAGGCAGAAGCGTATGGCGGGATCAGCCCTTCTGCCCCTGAGCTCGATGAGAAGCGGCCGGGCTTCTGGGAGCGGCTCGATCAGGAGCGGCGTCGCTATAGCGTTCTGCTCAGGGCGGTCGTCTACAATGTCGCGCTCCAGAACAACGTGATCTTCCTGGGACGCGGGACCGGCATGCTGCTTGGCGAGATCGAGCACGCCTTGCGAGTTCTGGTCATCTGTCCCGTTCCCGTCCGAGTCGCGAGGATCATCGAGCGCGGCGCCGGCGGCCGCCGGGGACCGCTGACCCGCGAGCAGGCCGAAGACATCGTGCGGCGCTCCGATCGTGACCGGGCGGGCTACGTCCGCTACCTGTTCCAGAAAGATTGGCTAGACCCGCTCCACCACAGCATCGTCATCAATACCGCGGTCATCGAAGTGCCCGCTGCCATCGACTTGCTAGCCGAGATGATCGGCTCCGGCCGGTACGATGCGACGCCCGCTTCGCGCCAGCGTTTGGAGCAACTGGCGCGATCGAGCCAGGATGAGAGCGCCCGACTGGTGGGTGGACGACGATAGCGCGCGTCGATCTGGGCCGTCGCCGCCTGATCGCCTGTTCGGCGGCGCTGCTCCTAGCCAGGGTCGGCCTGGCTGGCCGTCCGGTGTTCGCCGATGACAAACCGCCATCCGAAGGGACACCCGCCTCGCCGGCGCCGACAGCCAGAACGGCGGCGCCGCTCTTCGCTTCATCGAGCTGGCTCGAGGCGGCCTCGACCCCCGAGCTGCTGCCACCATTCGTCAGGGCGCGAGCCGCGTGGGGAGCGGCTGAGCCCGTGCAGCCCTATGTCGCGCACACGCCGGCAGCGGTAACGCTCCACCACACCGGCGCCCTGTGGACCGGCAGGCCACCGATCGAGCAGTACCTCCGAAACATCCAGGCTTTCCACACCGGGCCGCGACGGGAGTGGGAGGACATCGCGTACCACTATCTGGTCGACCTCGACGGGACGGTCTGGGCTGGCCGTCCGCCCACTGTTCGTGGCAACCCGTCGATCTATTTCGACTCCAGAGGCCAAGTGCTGATCTGCCTCGTGGGTGACTACGAAGTCCAGGAGCCGTCGCAGGTCCAGATCGCCGCCGTAGGCACGACGGCCGCCTGGTTGATACGCCGCTTCAACATGACCGCAGGGGCGATCGGCGCCCATCGCGACTACGCCCCCACGACCTGCCCCGGGGCGAGCGTCTACCGACTACTCCAGGAGGGCGCCTTCGCGGGCCGGGTCGGATGAGTGCGAGCCTCGCTCGGTCGGCTCTGGTCTTGTTCGGCCTCGCGCTGGGAGTGCTCTGCGCCGAGGGGGCGCTTCACGTCCTGGGCCCGCGGTTGCCGGGGCTATACAACCTGGCGACCCTTCAGGCCTATCACCCGATTTACGGCTTCTTCCACCGCCCGGGTGCGCGCGGCTGGGTACGAACGGACGAGTTCACCAGCTACGTCCAGATCAACTCGCGCGGCCTACGTGACCGTGAGGTCGCGATACCCAAACCCGCCCAGACGTTCCGTCTGCTCGTCCTTGGCGACTCGATCGTCGAAGGCTCCCAGGTGGCCCTCGATCAGACCCTTCCAAAGCAGCTGGAGCAGCTGCTTGGCGGCGGGCCAGGCCGACCGCTCGAGGCCATCAACGCGGGCAACGCCGGCTTCGGTACTGCCCAGGAGCTGCTGTTCCTCCAACACGACGGCCCGGCCTATGGCCCCGACGTCGTGGTGCTCGTCTTCTACGTGGACAACGACGCCGCCAACAACGGGATCGGCGTCGCCCAGAAGCGCGGGCTGAGCACCGCCGGGCGACCGTTCTTCGTTTTGGACTCGGACGGCAACCTCTTACAAGTCCCAGTTGCCTCGATGCCACCTGAGCCCCTCGGGCAGCTCAAGGACGTTCTCCGCAACTCCTCGCTGCTCTACGACGTCGGCGAAAACCTGCTGACGGCCAGAGCAGCGGCTAAGCAGTACCACGCCGTGCGGATGGACAAGGATCGAACGATGTACCTGATCGAGCCGCCGCGCGAGTGGCAGGATGCGTGGGCCGTCACCGAAGCGCTGCTCGAGCGCGCCCGCGAGTCGGCCAGCGCGATCGGAGCCGAGCTGGTGGTGGTGGCGGCCCCCTCGCAGTTCCAGGTTTACGAGCGCGACTGGCGAATGCTCCTGAACACCACCCGTGAAGCCGAGCTGAAGCGCTACGATCAGGCGGCACCCAACCGCCGCTTGGCGGCGGCCGCCGAGCGGGCTGGAGTGCGACTCCTGGACCTGCTGCCCACTTTCAGGGCCGCGGCTGCCAGCAATGGAGCCGCGGCCCTCTACTTCGCCGAGGATGGCCACTGGACGCCGGCCGGCCATGGCCTTGCCGCCCAGCAGCTCGCCGCGTATCTCGGCGAGCACGGCCTGCTGCCCACGTGGACCCGCCCTGCTTAGCAGAACCCGCGCCTGGCTTCTCCCCCTCGCCGCCGTCGTCCTGCTGCTGGCAACGCCTCTCAGGCTGGCGTGGATCGACACGTACCCACCCGGCCTCTTCTATGACCCCGCCGGCGAAGGGATCGATGCCCTTCGAATCCTAAATGGCGCTCGGCCAGTATTTCTGCCCGCTAATAACGGGCGCGAGCCGCTGCTCAACTATCTGATGGCCGGCGTCTTTTCGCTTACCGGCCCAACCGTGGCTGGGATTCGTCTGACGGTCGCGCTGATCGGCCTGGCCAGCTTGCCGGTCACATTCCTGTGGGCCCGAGCCTGGTTTGGGCCGCGGGTTGCGCTCCTCACAGCCGCGCTCATGGCCGTCTCCACCTGGCACCTGTTCCTCAGTCGATTCGGTGTTCGGGCCGTCCTGCTGCCGCTCCTCGAACCCTTGGCCGTGTTGTTGATCTGGCGGGCGGCCCACTCCGGCCGGCCCTTGGGCTGGGGCATGGCCGGGCTGGTCGTCGGCCTGAGCGCGTACAGCTACCTGCCGATTCGCGTCTTCAGCGTGGTGATCGGAGCTGTCGTCCTGGGCGCCGTCATAACGGAGCGAAGGCGTGCCATCGCGGCCGGGCGTCGACGACGTGTGACGTTCGGCCTCGTTCAGGGTGTGGCGGTCATGGTGGCCGTCGCGGCGCTGGTGGCAGCGCCACTGGTGGCCTATTTCGTCGACAACCCGACCGACCTGAACGCACGGCTCGGCCAGGTCTCTCTACTGGGCGGACGTGACGCGGCCCGCCAGACAGCCGACGCGACGGTCAAGACGCTGGGCATGTTGGTCTGGCGCGGTGACCAGTACCCGTACACAAACGTGCCGGGCAGGCCAGTCTTTGATCTGCTGGTAACGCCCTTCTTCCTGTTTGGCCTCGTGATCGCCGTCAGGAAGGTTCGCTCGCTCCCATACACGTTGCTGCTCTTCTGGCTGGCTGTCATGCTCCTGCCCGGCGCCTTAACGATCGCGGCCCCCAACTTCCAGCGGACCGCCGGCTTGATGCCGGCGATCTTCGTGCTTCCAGCGCTCGGCCTGGCAACGGCGGCCAGGTGGCTGCAAGCCAGGGTGCGAGCGAGACCGCAGCTATCAGCTATCAGCTATCAGCCATCAGCTATCAGCGGGGCGTCGCTGCTCCGCCTGGGCCCGACCGCTGTCGTCATCGGCTCCGGGCTTCTCACCGCGCATGCCTACTTCGTACAGCTCCGCGACCAGCCCGACCTCTGGCGTTGGTATGAGACGGACGTCGCGGCGCTCGCCGAGCATGCTCGCGCGCTGCCGCCGTCCGAGCAGGCTTATGCCCTCTTGCCTGCCCTGCCGGACGTGGCCCGCGCCACGCACCAGCACGCCACGCTCAGCTTCCTCGGCGGGCGGCAGATTTTGGCGTTCGACGCCGATACCTTTCCGGTCGCCGACACCGACCGCCGTCCGGCCACGTATCTATTTCCCAGTCCCACTGAGGCTACAGGTCGGGTCGCGCTGCCGAACGGACAAGAGGAGTGGTTCGCCGATCCGTTCAGCGGCCGAGCGCTGGGAGCGCTCCACATTGAGCTCGGCACGCCATTTCAGCCCCAGAGGGCCGTCAGCCTCCGCTGGCAAAACGAGCTGAGGCTGCTTGGTTGGACGCTTGCCAGGCCACCGGAACGTCCGATCGATCTAGTTCTCTTCTGGGCACCCGCGCCGAAAGGAGTAGCTGGGCACTTCACGGTGACCATGCTGGAGGGCGGCGAACGACCGCGCGAGACCGAGATCGTGCGAGCGCCGCTGCGGGATCTGGTCTGCCCGCCTGACGCGTGCGGCGAGGCGCGCGCGATCGCGAAGCGCATCTACATTTCGTCAGGCCCAGTGAACCCGGCCTCTGCCACCACGTTGCGCCTCTACGTGCTCGGAGAGAACCAGATCCCGCTCGAGGCGATCGACGATGCCGGTCGGCGCACCGGCTTGGGGGTCCGGCTGGCTCGGCTGGCCGCGAATTAGGCCCGTTCCACCCGGACCGGGGTACCCGAGCTGAACCCGGCGAATGCCCGCGGATCGCCTTTCAGGCGGCCAAACACGGTGACCGGACTGTACGGCCTGATCTCATCGCCACGGCTGGCCGGAGTGGGTCCCCAAAAGATGCAGAAGGCGCTGCCCGGCTCCCAATATGCAATGTCGCCCGCCTGAACGATCTCCTGGCCGCGCTCGGTGCCAGCCTCAACCGGAACGGAGAAGTAGATCTCGTCGCCCCAGCGGCTGCCTGCAACCTCGAACGGCAGCGCGTCCCAGATCCGCGCCGCGGTCTGGCTGTCATTCAGCTCAGCTTCTTGCTCCACCCCGCCCGCCAGGATCCGAATCGCCCGCATCGCCACTCGCCACTCGCCACTCGCCACTCGTTACTCGCCACTCGCTACGGCAATTGATATTCTGTCGCGCGTCCCGCTCAGCCCGTCCCGCCTGCTCGACCTAATAAGAACGCGTCCGCAGCGCGGGGGCTTGTCCCCCGCTCCGTTCAGCGGGGGACGAGCCCCCGCGCGACAGCGTTCACTCGCGCTCTAGCGCGTCATGAGCTTGGTGAACCGTTCCACCGCGGCCTGGGGGGCCGCGAGGATCTCCCTCATGCCGGCCTCGACCTGGGCGCCGCTGCGCGGATCAAAATCGAGGTCAGACCGTTGCGCTTCTTGAATCAGGTCCGGGTCCTTGAACGTGGCCAGGAACGCCTGGCGGAGGGCTTCGGCCCGCTCCGGCGGGATGCCCGGGGGAGCCGCGAACGGGCGAGTGTAGTTGCTCGGGCCGCTCAGGATCCGGAACATCAGCTTATCGTCCTCAGTCTTGGCCAGCTCGCGCATCAGCGGCACGTCCGGAATGTCCCGGTGCCGGTCCTCGCCCTCCTGCACCAGGACTTTGAACGGTGGTCGGCCGGCCTCCTTCCACGACTCCAGGCCCCGCCGCACACCATCCCAGGTAGCGCAGTATGCCTCGATCTCGGCGTTCTCGATAGCCAGGCGAACTTCCTGGTTGCCGGGGTAGCCGCTAACGAGCTTGATGTTGGCGCCCAGCAGCTGCTTCATGAGAAAGGGGAAGTCGTAGCCGTTGGTGCCCGGGCCGGTCGTGCCGAAGACGATCTCCTTGCCGTTCGGGCCGAGCATCTCGGACAGGTCCGTGACCTTGTTGCCGATATCCGTCCGCGCGAGGCAAGCGATGTTGCTCGAGCTGACCGCCCCGAGCCAGTTGAACTTCGCCATGTCGAACTCGATCCCTTTGCCGCCGGTCAACTGGTTGGTTGCCTGCGTTTCGACGAAGGTCCCGATAACCGTTCCGTCTTTGGGGGCGACGTTGTAGAGGTAATTGGCGCCGATCAGATGTCCCGCGCCCGGCATGTTCTCGACGATCATGGTCGGATTGCCGGGGATGTACTTTGGCATCTGGCGGGCGATCAACCGAGCCCAGGCGTCGAAAGCGCTGCCGGCGGTCGTGGCTACGATCACTCGAACGGTCTTACCTTGGTAGAAGTCCTCTAGGGCGGCCGTGGATTCGGTCTTGCCGGCCGGTGGCTGGCTGGCGGCCGGTTTCGCGGGCGCCGTGGTCGCGACGGCTGGTGCTGGCGCCGCGGTAGGAGCTGGCTTCGGCGGGGCCGGCGTCGGAGTGGCCGGCCCGCCTGAGACGGGTGCACACGCAGCCAGCGCCAGGGCGGCGAGAGCCGCCAGCGCCAACACGCGTCTCACGCTTGACGTGAGATGTATTCGCATGATCGTGCTACGCGACCGCCAGGGCCGGAGCTCCACGCCCTCTGCCGCCTTGGACCACGAACCTTTCAGGCCCATCACTCATAGAAGACTCCCTCGATGAGGACAGGATCCTCATCCGCACCTGCATCAGGTCAGTCTCCGCCAGGACGGTGTCAAGGCGACCTTTGCTGAGCAGGGGAGTGCGGAGCTTGAACAGCTCTGCCCTTGCTTCGGCTTCGATCATCGGGCCTCCGCCGCATCCTCGACGCGGTCTCAAACTGGCCGCATTATCAAGAGTGGCGTGTCCATTGTCAATTTACTCGTCACGCTCTTGCGGGCTGACCGCCTTGGCCGCCACCGTCGTTGCACCTAACCAGGTAGTGCCAAGCCGCCCGCTGACGACCAGCTATACTGGCCGACGGCGCCGTGGTTGGAGCATCGCCTGCAAGGCCGTCCGATCCGATCGGTCCGGGGTCGCGCATCGACGGGCTGGAGAAGGTCACCGGCGCGGCCAGGTTCGCCGCCGATGTCTCGCGGCCCGGTACGCTCTGGGGGAAGGTGCTCCGAAGTCCGCTGCCGCACGCCAGGATCGTCTCGATCGACGTCAGCCGGGCCCGCCTTGTACCAGGCGTTCATGCCGTGCTGGCCGGCCGGGATCTGCCGGATTGCCGGGTCGGCCGCTCGATGCGCGACATGCCCGTCCTGGCCACCGAGAAGGTCCGTTTCATCGGCGAGAAGGTGGCCGCGGTCGCGGCCGAGGACCCTGAGACCGCCGAAGAGGCGCTCGGGCTGATCGAGGTCGAGTACGAGGAGCTGCCTGCCGTCTTCGATCCGCTGGAGGCGATGCGGCCTGATGCGCCGCTCGTCCACGATCCGGCCGAGGTCCGAGCGCGTGCCACGCCCACGCAGGTCGTGCCGGACTATCCCAACGGCGTCTCCAATCCGGTCTGGGGCGCCAGGGAAGAGGAGATGGAGCGCGCCTTTGCGCGCGCCGAACACGTCTTCGAGCACACCTTCCGCACGCCGCTCCAGCACCAGGGGTATATCGAGCCGCACGCGTGCCTCGTCGAGCTGGACGAGCGCGGGGTGGCCCACATCTGGGCCTCCAACAAGGCCCCGTTCCTGCTGCTCGACTACCTTCGCCTCGGGCTGGGTCTGAGCCGCGAGCAGGTCCAGATCCACATGTTGCCGTTGGGCGGCGACTTCGGCGGCAAGGGCTCGTTCATGGATGTGCCGCTGGCCTACTTCCTGGCCAAGGCGACGGGGCGGCCGGTCAAGATGGTGATGTCCTACGCCGAGGAGCTTATGGCCGGCAATCCGCGCCACTCTGCGGCGGTGACCGTGCGGAGCGGCTTCGATGCCAATGGCCGGCTGTTGGCCCGCTGGACGCGAGTCGTCTACAACAGCGGCGCCTACGCCGCTTTCAAGCCGAATCCGGGCGTGCATCTGCCCGGCGCCCGGGGAGGCAGTTTGGGCGCGTACGAGATCCCGACCTGGCGAGTCGAAGGCCACATGGTCTACACGAACACCGTCCCGTGTGGCCACATGCGCGCGCCCGGCGAGGCGCAGACGTTCCACGCCGTCGAGTGCCATACCGACCTGTGCGCTCGGGCGATGGGGATCGACCCCCTCGAGCTGCGACTGCGAAACGCGCCCAGCCATCCGCGGCAGACACCCTCGGGCGAGCCGGGCTCGCAGCCCCGGGCGCGGGAGGTGCTGGGGGCAGCAGCCGAGGCGATCGGCTGGGATGGACCGAAGTCTGACGGCATCGGGCGTGGGATCGCGCTAGTCGAGGTGGGCAACAGCCTGGGCGTGTACGAGGTCGAGCTGATCGTCGAGCGCGGCGGCCAGATCGTGCTGCACACGCCGATCATTGAGAACGGAGCCGGAATGCTGACCGTCTTTCGGCAGCTCGTGGCCGAGGCCTTCGGCCTGCCGCTCGAGCAGGTCCGGATCGAGCAGACGATGGATGGGTTCGAGCACGATCGTGGCGTCGGCGGCAGCCGGATCACGCGCCTGATTGGGACGATGATCGGGATCACGACCCGCCGCCTCCAAAATCGCCTGGCCGAGCTGCTTGCCGCCGAGCTGGGGGTTCAGGCTGAACAGGTGGCCGTCGAGCCGGGTGGCATTCGCGCTCCGGACGGGCGCTTTCACAGCCTGGCCGAGGTGGCGGTCCTGGCTGAAGCGCCGCTCGTCGAGCCGCTCCGCTACGAGCCAGGTCGGTTCGACCAGGTGGAGGTCTATGCGGCTCAAGCGGCCGAAGTCCAGGTCGACCGCGAGACGGGCCAGCTACATGTCAGGCGCGTGGTCACCGCGCATGAGATCGGCAAGGTCGTCAACCCACTCCTGCACCAGGGCCAGATCGAGGGCGGCCTGATCCAGGGCTACGGCTACGCGCTGATGGAGGGAATCCGCCTCGAGGACGGTCGCGTGACCAACCCGAACCTGCACGAGTACAAGCTGCCCTGCGCGGCCGACGTTCCCCCCCTCGAGACCATCCTCCTCCCGCCCGACCCGAGCCTGGGCATCACCCCGATCGGCGAGGGCCCCAACTGTGGCATGCCTGCCTGCCTGGTCAATGCCGTCTTGGACGCCGTCGGCGGCGCGCAAATCGAGATCCCGATCTCGCCGGATGATTTACGGAGGCTGATTGACCGCCGCGACGCGAATAGCTCAGAGCGGTGACCGTCGTCGTAATCAGCCTGTCTTCCGCGCCGCCGAAATTTGGCCCAGCTTCTCGAGCACCCACATCCGCAGCAGCGTGCTGGGTCCGATGCCTAGCCGGCCAGCTTCCTGCCGCAGCGCCCGCCATGTTTCCGAGGACAGGCGTACCGGTATGACGGTATCCAGAGGTGGCTTCGCCTCGACCGGGACTACCTGGTCGGTCTCCTGCCAGGCCTCCCCGCCCCGGTCGATCCTGTCGATCTCGCGCTCCATCTCGTCCATCTCACGCTCCGTTTGCCTCTCGCAACATTTGACCCTTTTCAGGCTCGCGCTTGCCGCCGATAGAGGCGACGCTCTTGGAGCGTCATGTCTCGCGCCGTGACAACTCTCCAGACGACGCCGCCCGCCCAGGCAAGCACCACCAGAAGATGGCGGCCGGCTTCTATCTGACCGAAGACCTTGTACAGCCCCTCCCGACCGCGACGGACGTGACGGTGTTCCGAGTGGCACGCCTCCCCCAGCTCTTCGAAAGCCACCCCGTGCCTGGATTGGATCTTGTCGAGGATGTGGTCATCGATCTCGAGGGCCTCGATACGAAACATCCGGACCCACTTCTGGCAGAATCGTATACGATTGCTATACGGGCGGCAAACCAATCGGAGCGCCGGTGCCGCCGAACTCGTGCGGAAGTGGACCTGGGAGAGTACCAGCTTTAGGTCAGGAAATCGGCCACCAGGCGGTTGAACCTGTCGGCCTGGTCCCACTGGACCCAGTGGCCGCACCGGTCGAAGACATGCAGCTCGGCGTTGGGAATCAGTTTGAAGAGGAGTAAGGCCCGCTCGACCGCCGCGCCGCGATCGTTGCTGCCCCAGAGGATCAGCGTCTTGGTTCTCAGATCGCGAAGTTGGTCGACGATCGGTCTGGGTGGAGGCGCATCTCGTCGCTTAAGTTGAGCTTCGAACCGCGGCCCGGAGCTCATGGCGAACCGTTCCTGGACCAGCTCCTCGCTGACCAGCTCCGTCTTGAACAGCGTCTTCATCGTCATCGCCCGGACGCGATCGCGGCTGGGCGTGAACTCCCGCAGCTCTTCGGAATGACTCGTGGCCATCGCGTTGGCGTCGGCCGAGCCCTTCGGCGCCAGGACGCTGCTCGAGACGAGGACGAGGCGGCCGACTCTGGGATCCTCCAGCCCCAAGCGGGCGGCGATGTAGGCGCCGACGGAGTTCCCGACCAGGTGGAAGCGCTCCAGCCCCAGCGAGTCGGCGAACGCCCTGGCGTGGGCTACGCGGTACTCCAGCGAGTAGTTGTCCGGATTGGCGGTGTGCCCGAAACCGGGTTGGTCGAACGCGTACACGCTGAGGCGGGCGGCCGCGAGTGGATCGATGTTGAGCTTCCAGTTAACCCGCGAGCACGCGCCCGGTGCGGCCCCATGGATCAGCAGGACCGGGTGGCCGTCACCCGCCTGGACGTAGAAGGTCCGGATGCCGTCCACCTCGACGTAGCGTCCCTGCTCGAGCGCTGGCATGGGGGAGTGCTCAGGCCGGCGGGGCGACGTTCCGCTCTGCCAGCTCGGCTTCAGTCAGATTCAGCTCCCAAGCCGGGATCACGATCAACTGGTTCCTGGCCTCGTCTCGGATGACACCCTTTGGATCGCGCCCTGCCCGGACCGCCCCGATCTCCTTGAGGTACAGGTCCCGCAGGGCGACGATGCCGAAGTCGCCAAACGGCAGCAGGTTCTCGTTCTCGCGGTCGACGATGGAGCCGAGGCTGTCGAGGAGGCTGGCGTCTTCCGAGGCGATCGCGCGCGCCATCGTATAGCCGAGGACTGGCTCCTCGTCGTCCTTCAGGTTGCGGTACTCTTTGTAGGGCTCGATCTGGAGCGGTCGCCAGGCCCGCGCGATCGGGTCATGTTTGAACTGCCCGGTGTTGCTGGCGGGCTTGTAGGTGCAGCGGATGATCAGGGTATGCGCGTCGTCGATCGGCACACTCCACCTGGCCGACATCGCCGGCGTGCCGCTCGGATTCTCCAGCACGCGCCCGGGACTGCCGCCACAACTTATGCCGGGCATGACCAGATGGTGCTCGCGGTAGTTGTAGATGCCAGCCTCTTTGCCCGGGCGGACCGCCTTGTGGACCAAGCCATGCTCGGTCTCCTCGAAGCCCATCTCGGGCTCGACCTCCAGGTCGGTCCAGACATCGCCGTGCAGGAAGCTGACGTGCAGCGGATCGATCCCATTCTCGACACACTGGAGCCAGTTGGAGTTGGAGATGCCAGTGATCTTGACGTACCGGTCGCCCTCCTCCGCGACGAAGTTGTACCTGGGCAGCAGCGGGGTGGGCTGGGGGCCGAGGTAGGCGAAGATGATCCCGCCCAGCTCCTGGACCGGGTACGCGAGGTGCGTGACGCTGTCCTTGAACGTGCTCTCCGGCGGCTCGCTGGGCGTGTGGAGGACCCTGCCATGCGTGTCATAGAGCCAGCCGTGATAGCGGCAGCGCAGCCCGTTCTGGGCGACGGTGCCAAGGCACAGGTTGGCGCGGCGATGCGAGCAGAGCGCGCCGAGCAGTCCGACTCTGCCACTACTGTCCCGGAAGAGGACGAGGTCCTCGCCCAGCACGCGGACGAAGGTCGGCTTGTCCTTCAGGTCGAGTGAGATGCCGACGGGGAGCCAGTAGTGTCGAAACAGTTCGCCCATCGGCGTGCCGGGACCGACTCGCGTGAGGACCTCGTTCTCCTCTCTCGTCGTCATGCCTCGACCTCTACGGGCGGAGGGCGCCGGCAAGGGCAACTGGGGCCGGATCCATCGCCGCGTCCCAGGCCCGAAGAAGCTTTAGCTCCTCGAGGGCCTGTTTGAGGAACTCGAAGTTGTAGTAGGTCGAGACAGGCTGGGCGGGCAGGTCCCACTCGCGCGTGTAGATGTCGACCTTGCGTTGGTAGGCGGCCATCTCCAGGACCGGCCCCCAATCGTGGTGGTCCTCTTCCCACGCCACGTCGGCCAGATCGCGGGTGATGTGGATGTTGTGGCGCAGGATGCAGTCGAGTGTCTCTTCCTTGTTGAGGCGGGCGAACTCGGCGCCGCGAAGGGTGGCCCGGACCATGGCGCGGACCAGGTCCGGCTTCTCGGCGATCACGACCGGCGTCGTCGAGAGCCCGGCTTCCGGGAGCGTGAACAGGTCGCGGCTCGAGGTGAGCCGGCGTCCGCCCATGCGAACGGCGATGTTCCAGTGCGGCGGATCGCAGCACACGGCGTCCAGCTCGCCCTTCTGGAACAGCTCCAGGCGGTAACGTTCGGTGTCCGGTGGCTGGCCGCGGCTGTCGACCCAGGTGAGGTCGTTGACTGGGTCGAGACCGAAGTGCCTGAGCGCGATCCTGGCGTCGATGCTGGAGCCACCCTTGGCGTCGGCGCCGAGCCGCTTGCCCCTCAGTTGAGACGGGTCCTCGATGTCGGCGCGGGCGACGAACACGTGCGCGGTGCGGTCGGCGATCGAGACGACGTTGACCTCGAAGTCGGTGGGGTCCCTGTTCTCGCGCATCGAGCGGAAGGGTGGCGAGCCGCCGGGTGAGCTGAAGACGACCTTGCCCTCCTTGCGCCACTGGAAGCGCGGATGCTGGCTGTCGGGAACGCCGAGCACCGCTGCCAGTTCGACGTCCAGCCCTTCCTCCCGAAAGACCCCCTTGTCATACGCGACCCAAAGAGGCGTGAGGTTCATCGGGTAGGCCGGTCCAAAAACTACCACCTTTTCGCCAAAAGCCGGCATCCTCCGACCCCCCTTGCAGACGACATCTTGCCCGCCTCGGCCGCGTCCTCGCCGAGCCTCGGAGCTCGGAACGGGAAATCGAGATAGACGCGAGCACGACCCCGCGGGCCCAGCCATTGTACACTTCGGCTGCGCCGCCCAAACATTCAGGAGCGCAGGCGCGACAACTGGGTGGGCCAGCGTAGAAGGGTGGACGCGTGGGCACGCTCGCGGCCGTCGTGGCGATGACCCATAATCCGCGGATCTTTTGGAACTACCAGGGGGCCGACAAAGAGTCGCGGCGAGCCGTGGAGGCCACCTTCGGCGAGTTGCGCCGCCGTTTGGCTGGCGCTCGGCCGGACCGCCTGATCGTCGTCAGTAACGACCATTTCGACAACTTCTTTCTGGACGCCATGCCCCAATTCTGTGTCGGGCTCGCTGCTCGGGCGGAGGGCCCGTTCTGGTACGAATCCGAGGTAATGAATATCCCTCGCTACCATGCGAGCATCGACGTTGATCTTGCCGAGCACCTGTTGGATCTGGGGGTCCGCCGCCGTTTCGATTTCAGCCAGAGCCACGAGTTCGGCCTCGATCACGCCTTCTGCGTGCCACTCTCAGTGGTCCGGCCTGAGGAGGATCTCCCGATCGTGCCGCTGTTTACGAATGTCTTCGCTTACCCGCTGCCGAGCGAGCGGCGCTTCTTCGAGCTAGGGCAGCTGATCAAATCAGCTGGTCCGGGAGCGGCCGAAGGAGGAGCGAGTCGCCGTCGTCGCGACGTTCAATCTGTCGGTCGACGTGGGCGGGCCAAAGATGGGCAAGCGTGACGCCGACCTAGACGGCCTGGCGCTGGAGCTGATCCGGGCCGGGCGGGTCGAGGAGATCCTCACGCGGCTGCCCGTGGAGCGCCTGGCGGAGGCCGGCAACTCCACGACCGAGTTCCTGAACTACGACGCGGTGCTGGGCGTCGTCGAGGACCGCCCGCCGGACTTTTTCGAGTATCGGCTCGTGCCAGCCTGGGGCGGGGTGCCGACCGTCGCCTGGAGCCTGGCCTGATGCCGCACGTAGTGCGCGCTTCAGCGCGCTCAAGAGCGCTAAGGCGCCCACTACGAGCCGGGGCGGTTGCGGTGGCGGCCTGCTGGCTGGCGGCGTGCGCGAGCACTGCTCCTCCCGCCGCGCCTGGGCCGACCGCCCCGGGCGCCGCCCCCACCGTGGGCCAGCCCACCGCCACGTCCGTCGCCCAGCCGCCGACCGCACAGCCCACACCTAGACAGGTCTTGAGGTTTCGCCTCGGTCTCGCGTCGAGCGGCGTGCCAGCCCTGCCCAATTCCGTGCTCTGGTTGGCCAAGGACCTCGGCTTCTACGAAGCCGAGGGGCTGGACGTCACGCTCGTGGAGGTTCAGGGAACCCCGTCCGTCATCACAGCCATGCGGACGGGCGACGTGGACGCGGGCAACATCTCGACCCAGGACGTGGTAAAGCTCACGGCCAGCCAGACCCTCGACCTTCGGGCGATCCATTCGCCGGACGCGCGGCTCTACTTCCTGATCGCGGCGCGCGACGAGGTAGTCTCGCCGGCCGACCTCAAAGGCAGAACCTTCGGCGTGGCCCGGATCGGGAGTGTCGACCACTCGCTGACGAACCTGGTGCTCGGCGCGAAGGGGATCAACCCGGCCGACTTGAGGCTGCTTGCGATCGGGGCCCCGGCAGTGCGGGCGCAGACGCTGGTGGGCGGTCGAATCGACGCCACGACGATCTCGATCGCCACCTGGGTCTCGATTCGCAACGAGAAGGGCGTCAAGATCCTGGTCAACCTGGATGATTATTTCGCGGCCGCGCCGGTCGTGGACAAGGTCAACGCGGTGACGCTCAGAGCGCTCAACGAGAAGCCCGAGCAGTTGCGGCGATTCACCGCCGCGGTCATGAAGCTAAGCCGGCGGTTGGCCAACGACAAGCAAGCCTGGCTCGACGCGCTGGCCCAACGACGGCCCGACCTGGATCCTGCCGACGCTTCCGACCTGTGGGACGCGTTCAAGACCTCCTGGGCGGTCAATGGGCTGATGAACCTCTCCCAGTACCAGAAGACCGCCGACTTCCTCTATCAGACGGATGACTTCAAGGACGTTTCGCGAGTTCAAGTCCAGGACTGGGCCGACACGCGCTTCGCAGACGCCGTCCTCAAGGAGATTGGCGTGGACGCCCGGTTCGACGATCCCGGGCGCCCGATCCAGTAGGCGACGTGGCAGCGCCCAAGATCGAGGTCCGCGGGGTCCGGAAAACGTTTCGACGGCCTGGCAGCAAGCCGCCCGTGAGCGTCGAGGTCCTACGGGATGTGTCGTTTTCGGTCCAGCCCGGCGAGTTCGTCTGCCTGGTAGGGCCCTCCGGGTGCGGGAAAACCACGCTGCTGCGCTTGATCGACGGTCTGCTCGCGCCGGACCAGGGGGAGATCGCGATCGACGGCCTGGGGCCGCCGAAACCCGGTCCACAAGCCGGCTTCGTCTTCCAGTCGTTTCGCCTGCTGCCCTGGCGGACCGTGCTGGACAACGTCCAGTTTCCACTCCAGATTCAGGGTATGGACCGTCAGCGGCGGCTGGCGCGGGCGAGCGAGTTCGTGGCTCTGGTGGGGCTCGAGGGCTTCGAGCACAGCTTTCCGCATGAGTTGTCGGGGGGCATGCAGCAGCGGGTTGGCCTGGCGCGGGCGCTCGCTCTCGAGCCCGAGATCTTGCTCATGGACGAGCCTTTCGCGGCCCTCGATGCCCAGACGCGAGAGCTCATGCAGATCGAGCTGAGCCGCATCTGGGAGGCGAGGCGGGTGGCGGTCGTCTTCGTCACCCACAGTCTGGACGAGGCGCTGTTTCTGGCGGACCGGATCATTCTGCTCGGGCCCAGGCCGGCGACGGTGGACGAGGTGCTCGAGGTCCCCTTGCAACGGCCGCGTTGGGAGTATGATGTGCGGGCTCAGGTCCAGTACGTCGACATGCGCGCCCACCTTTGGGCCCGGATCCGCACGATGGTCGGCGGCCAGCCGGAGTTCATGCCCATCCTTCAGGGAGTAGGGGCTGGCGAGTAGGCACGGTGTACGGCCTGTGCAAGGCGCTCCACCAGATCTACATCGACCGTGAAGCCACGCTCGCCGCGCGGGCCGGTGACTTTCGGATGTTGGACGGCCTCGACCTCACGCCGCAAGAGCGAGCCGCGATCGAGACCAAGGACCTCGTCGCCCTGTACCGCCTCGGGGCGCATCCGATCTTGCTCTTCCACTTCTCGGCGGTGCTCAATCCGCGCGAGACGTACATCAGGGAGGTCGTCCCCAAGATTCAGGACGTGCCCAATGCTTTCTACGACTATTACCGCCGTCGGCGGCCGCGCGCTCAGGCGGAAGGCTGACTCGATGGCCGAAGGCTCGGCCGCAGTCCCGATATCGGAGCCGGTGAGCCCGAGCCGGCGAGGGCAGATCCGCCTGGTCGGCGTGAACAGCTGGCGACTGATCGCTCTGCTGGCGTTCCTGGCCGCCTGGCACGTCGCATCGATCCCGGCCGGCAAGCTGCTGCTGCCCTCGCCGCTCGATGTCCTGCCCGCGTTCGTGGAGCTGCTCCGCAGCGGCCAGCTCATGGCTGCGTTGGGCAGCAGCCTGGTGGTGTTCGGCGGCGGTTACGCGCTGGCCATCCTGACCGCCATCCCCATCGGCGTGCTGATGGGCGCGATCAGACCGTTCGGCGAGACACTGGACATCTACGTCAACGGCCTGAACTCCACCCCGCGGGTGGCGTTCATCCCTTTGATCATCCTCTGGTTCGGTCTGGAGACGCAGGCGAAGATCGTCATCGTGTGGTTCACCGCCGTCTTCCCGATCATCATCAACACCTATGCGGGCGTGTTGAACAGCGATCCCGAGTTGATCGAGGCCGCCCGCTCCTTTGGAGCCCGACCGGGCCAGATCTATCGGCAAATCATGCTGCCCTGCGCTGTCCCGTACATCATCGCCGGGTTGCGGATCGGCGCATCGCTGGCGATCATCGGGACGGTCGTCGCGGAGCTCTACACGGCGCTCTCAGGTCTTGGCCATCTGCTGGCCGAGTTTGGTAATACGTTCCAGACGGCGAAATACTTCGTGCCTGTCGCGGTCCTCGTCGCGCTCGGCACGCTGATCAGCCAATCGCTCAAGACGCTCGAGCGGCGCCTGGCGCGCTGGAAGACCAGCACGATCGAGATCTAGCTCGCGGGTCGGCGGGCCAACGTCCGAGGGAGGTGGGCCAAACGTGTACTCTCTCCTAACTGGCCGCCGTCGCATTCTTCAGGTCAGGTCATCGCTAGGCGCTGTGCTGTCTTTCGCCGTCTGTCTGGTTGCCTGCACTCCTTCGCCGGGCGTTGCCCCGACCGCTGTGCCAAAGCCGACGTCCGCGGCAGCGCCGCCCGTGGCCTCACCCTCGCCAGTTGGTGCGGCGTCGTCGGCTGCGAGCCCGACTGCAAGCGGGCCCGCGGCCTCTGGCCCGGCCACAAGGATCAGCGTGTCGTACCCTGAGGGTGGTGCGCACCTGCCGCTGTTTTACGCCCGCGAAAAGGGCATCTTCGCGAAGCACGGCCTAGAGGTCGAGCTTCAGGGTCTCGGCGGTGGCCCGGTCGCTGCCGCCGCGCTCCAATCGGGCGAGATCCAGATCGTGGACATCACTGGCTCAGAGATCGTTAGCGCCAATGCGGGTGGCGCCGACATCATCGTCTTGGCCACGCTCACACCCGTGTACCCGTATGTCTTCGAGGTGAGTAAGGAGATCAAATCCAAGGAGGACCTCAAGGGGAAGACGGTCGCAATCAGAGCGCCTGGTGACGCGACGGACATCGCAACCCGCGTCGTGCTAGCAAAGGAAGGTATCGACCCGGACAACGACGTGACGATACTGGCTGTTCAGCAGGAGGGCGCGCGGATGGCCGCTCTCGCCGCAGGCCAGATCTGCTGCTCGGTTGCTCAGGTACAGGACCGCTTGCTGCTGGAGCAGAGCGGCTTCCACGCGCTGTTCGACCTGACCACCCTGGGCCTGCCCAACGCGCAGGGTGTCATCGCCACGACGCGCGTCTACGCGAAGGAGCATCCCGA
>DASPXK010000291.1:0-3806 GCA_035637315.1 Chloroflexota bacterium | reverse complement strand
GAAGCCGGCTGCCAGGACAGCAGCCAGGTGAGGCGCGTAGAACCGCTCGTCACCGGCGATGTCCCTGGACATTAATGGGACGCCGTCACGGGCTACCCGGCCGACTATGCCGGCCTCAGCCGGCAGCCGCTTTTCTAGATTAAGGGCCTCCGCGCGGCTGGAGCATGTGGAGAGTACCAGCCAGTCACCCTCGAGCAGGCGGATCACGACGGCGTCACCGCCGGTGAGCCGCTCGGCCTCCTCAACGATGCGCGGTAAGAGGACCGCTGGGGGGTCACCGCCCACCAGTCGGGTATTGAACTCGAGCAGGACGGCGATCTCATCGTTTCGAGTCAGCGCCATCTGCCCACCTCACGCCCCCCGCCGCTGAGAGCTGCGCGGTACGATTGTCTGCGATCCAGGCAGGTACTGCAACCCAACTTGATGTGGCCTCGGGCCGTCTACTTTGGTTCGCCGCGGCGGAGAATCAGCGCAGCGGCCCCGGCCAGGGCGGCCGACACGCCGAGCTCAGAGAGGCTGACAGTGACGTCGCGGCAGAATTCGAGCCGCGCAGTCCGGGCTAACTCGCGGCGGAGTGGCTCCAGGAGCAAGTCGCCAGCCCCTGCCGCCACACCACCGCCGACCACCACCCGGTCGATATCGAGCAGCACGGCCGCGGCCGCAACTCCCCGTCCGACCGCGATGCCAGCCTCCTCGATCAGGCGCCGCGCTACCCGATTGTCGCCGCGGGCGGCCTGGGCGATCTCGGCAGCAGTCGCTTCCGGAGGCAGGTCGGGCCAACCGCCGCGGGCAGACGCATCACGGGCCCGCCGAGCCAGCCCGGTTCCTGAGGCGATCGCCTCCACGCAGCCGCGGGCGCCACACTCACAGCGCGGGCCGTTTGGGAAGGCGATGACGTGGCCGACGTGCCCAGCGTTACCTCGCGCGCCATGAATCAAACGCCCATTCTCGACGATGCCACCCCCAACGCCGGTCGAGATCACCATCCCCAGCAGGCAGCGGGCGCCACGTCCGGCGCCGAGCCAATGCTCGCCGAGAGCGAACGCCTTGGCGTCATTGTCTACCACGACTCGTCGGCCGTAGCGCTGGCGCAAAGATGCCCGGAGCGGGAAGTCTCGCCAGGCCGGGATATTCAGCGGCGAGACCCGCCCCTCCGGATACAGCATCGGACCGCCGCAACCGACTCCGACGCCGGCCAGATGGCTCGGTTGCAGCCCTGCGCTGCGGAGCACGCCATCACACAGTGCGACGAGGTCGCCGAAGAGGGCCGACGCCGAGCCGCTGCCGCGGGTTGGCGTGGACTCGCCGCCCACCACCTCACCGTCCGAGCGCACCAGTCCGGCCGCCAGCTTGGTCCCACCGATGTCGATGGCCAGAACGACGCCCGTAGGGGCGGGGTCTCCCCGCCCAAGCTCACGCTGAGGGCGGGGGGACTCCGCGCCTACATTCCTCTCCATCACCCGCGATTCGTATACTAGCCGCTCGCCATGGGTAGACTGGCCAGCCGCGCCCTGCTCGTCCTGGTTGGGCTGGCGCTTGGTGTTTTGGCGATCGAGGTTGGCCTGCGCCTCGCGGGGCCAAACATACCGCTTGACCTGACGATGGCCCGCTTCCAGGTCTATCACCCAGTCTACGGGTTCTTCCACCGTCCAGGCGTCAGCGGCTGGCTGCGGACCCGGGAATACACCAGCTACGTCAAATTCAACTCGCAGGGACTGCGCGGACCCGAGGCCGCGGTGCCAAAGCCGGCCGAGCTGTTTCGCGTACTCGTTCTGGGCGACTCCGTGGTGGAAGGGGCTCAGGTTGCCTACGAGGAGACGATAGCGGCCCGCCTGGCAGCGAACCTGGCCCAGCTCGGCGTGGCTGCCCAATTGGAGACCATCAACGCCGGCGTGGCTGGCTTCGGCACGGGCCAGGAGCTGCTTTTCCTCCAGACAGACGGCGCCAGGCTCCAGCCCGACCTCGTCGTGCTGGTGTTCACCGTGGCGAACGACGTGGCCGACAACGGCGTCGCCGTGGCCAGGCGCTGGAAACTGGCCGCCGAACGGCGACCCTTCTTCGTTTCCGGGCGTGACGGCGAGCTCCGCGAATTGCCGTTTAAGGCGCCCCCGTCTGAGCCGTTCGAAGGCATCCGCTCCTTTCTTCGGGACCGCTCGGTGCTGTTCAACGTGCTCGAGCTGTGGGCCGTCGGTAAGGGCGTTGCCCGCGCCCATGAATCAGTGGTACCGCCGCTCGACGCTGAGAAGGAGGTGTACCTGCGCGAGCCCGGCGATGACTGGCAGCAAGCCTGGGACGCGACCGAACGGCTGCTGGCGAAGCTCGACCAAGTGGCGACCGAGTCCGGGGTGCCGCTGGTGATCGTGCTCTCGCCCACCCAGTTGCAGACCTACGACAAGCAATGGCGGGAGCACATGGCGGGCCTGACGGCGCGAGCCGAGCGGCGGCTCAGCCCTGAGGCGCCGAACGAACGGCTGGCCGAGATCGCCCGACGCCGCGGGCTGCGGATGCTGGACTTGCTGCCCGTCTTTCGGGCCGAAGCGGCGGCCGACTCGCCGCCGCTGTTCTTTCGTCAAGACGGCCACTGGACCGAGCAGGGACACGCCCTCGCCGCCCGCGAGGTGGCGAGCTACCTGGCCGAGGGGGGCCTCGCGCCGGTCCGGTGAGCTGTCCGCCCCGTGGGCCTTACTCCGGCCCGAAGTCGAATGCGGCCAACAAGTTGGCCGCCGCGGCGTCCCGTTCCCCGAGCGGCAGCAGACCGAAGCGCCACTCGATGAACTTGAGGATCGAGGTCGTGTCGTACAGGGTGTGGTCGATGAAGCCCCGTCGGGCGTAAGGCGAGATGACCAGTGTCGGAACTCGGTTGCCCGGTCCCCAGCGATCGACCACTGGTGGGGGCACGTGGTCGAAGTAGCCGCCGAACTCATCGTAGGTCACGATGATCGCCGTACTCTGCCAGTAGGACGATCCTTGCACTCTCTCGATGATGTCGACGACGTGCTGCTGCCCCCGATGAACGTCGGTGTAGCCTGGGTGCTCGTCGTCATCGCCGATCGGCTTGATAAAGGAGACCGCTGGCAGGGTCCCCTGCTGCAGAGACGCGAAGAACTCCAGCTCGTCTCTGACGTGCTGCCGACCGGCCGAGGCGTCGCCCGCGTACAGTGTGTGAAAGGCGAACGGCTGATGATGGAATTTGAAATTCTTGTCCGGGCGCCCGGCCAGGGCATCGCCCCACCCCCCGGCGTACCAGGCCCAGGAAACACCCGCGACGCTCAGGCGCTCGCCAATCGTGGGCATCGTCTGCGGCGGCAGCAGCCGGTCCTCGGCCAGATTGGATGGATGGGGTCCATAGCGAGGGTAGGCCGTGTTGACGGCGTACCCGTCCGGAGTGACGATGCCATCCTTGGGTAGATCGACGACCCTGCCAGCTGGGTCCAGCTGCGGCTGGGCGACGATGTCGGCGGGCGCGCCCGGCCAGGTCGGCGAGCAGGCGCAGATCAGCCAGAAGTGGTTGAGGAACGAGCCGCCGAAAGCGGCGTGGAAGAAGTTATCCATGAGCGTGTATTCGCGAGCATACGCATAGGTCGGCAGCGTGGTCGTTTCGTGATAGCCCATCACGATCCCACCCGCGTTGGTCCAGGCCACGTACTTGTCAAGCTTGCCACCGTCGATCTGGAGCTGGTGCTGGTAGAAGCGGTGGACCGGGCTGCCGAATTCATGGTCGAGATGGACGTATTCATCGATCAGGAACGGCCGGTTCGGCAGCTCAGTCGGAAAGCGCAGGTCAGGGACGGGCGGGAGCTGCTCCG
>DASPXK010000290.1:0-12189 GCA_035637315.1 Chloroflexota bacterium | reverse complement strand
GCGTTCGGTCATGGTTGTGTTCCTCATTTTGGATCTTTCCCAGCCGACGCGCAAGCAGCAAGCCTAGATGGCGTGCCGAGGGCCCCCGCGCACGTGATCATGTGCTCCTATTTGTCGTTTGCTCTTTTGTCGTTTGCCCGGGCAACCCCCCGCCGAGTCCCGGCGCTACCGCTTCGGCTTGTGGACCTGACCACGCGAGCGCGAAGGGGGGTCGCACCGTGGCTAGCCCGGCCACCCCGACGGACAAGCCGGCACTCCGAACCAGGAAGGCACGCGAGTCAGACGTTCAAGCACAGCGATCCTCGCCAATCCGGGTACGCTTTTCGAGCGTGCTACTGTCGATTAGGTTCAAGTCCCAATCCATGCGCCGCGATCGCCCAGTCCCCCCGTGCCCCAGGCGCCGCGGTAGCGCCCGCGGACAGCGGACAGCGGGCAGCCCACTCACTGCCCACTGTCCACTGCCCACTGTCTACTGTCTACTGCCTACTACTGCGGGTAGATGCGCTTGTACACGCCGGGCGAGCCGGCGGCCATCGTCATCACGTCTCGCATCCGCCCGGACTTTGGGGACGAATTCTCGCGCTGGTAGTTCCATTCCGCGCTTTCGGAGACCTTCTCGTCCTCGAACTCGTACACGGTGGTATAGCGGACCTCGCCCTCGACGACCCGGAAGCGGCGTGCATAGATGACGCCCGGCACCTTGCGGTAGGCGGGGACGTACTCGCCGTTGTACCAGGCGTTCCACTCGGCCTCCAGGTCCTCGGGCACTGACATCCGGCCGATCTGCAGGGCGGGGGCCATCCCACGCTCGGCCTGTTCCAGGCCGTCCGGGTAGATTTGCTCCGCCACGACGCGGGCGAAATTCTTGCCGACGATCCTCGGGGACATGCGTCGATCCCAGGGCGGGATCGGACGGTTCTTGTATTCTGGCGTCTGGAGCGCGTCGGCGCTCTCCAGCTCGTACGCGGCGAGACACCTGGGGCCGCCCTTCGTCGCGACGTAGCGCGCCGCGTCGAGGAAGCCCGGCAAAGCTTGCAGATCCGGCACATGCTGCGTGTTGTACCAGGCGTTGAACTCCTCGTCGTACTTGGGGTCGACCAGGTCGGTGTACACCAAAAGAATCGCCCGTCCCTTGTGCGCCATGCCTCTTCCTCCTCCGGTCGATGCGCTCCACGACGCTGCACGGCATCATACGCTGTTCGGGCTGGCCGAGCCATCGTTATTATCGAGCCATGACCGGGACCGCAACCCAGAGACTGCTCGACGCGACGCGGGCCATCCTGCCGCTAGTACGGGCCAGTGGCGAAGAGGCCGAACGGGAACGGCGACTGCCGCAGCAGGTCGCCCAGGCTTTGGCCGAGGCAGGCATCACCCGAATGCTCGCGCCGCGGGTCATCGGCGGACTGGAGATCGACCCGATCACGCAGCTCGACGTCATCGAACAGCTCGCGCACGCCGATGGCTCGGCCGGTTGGAATGCCCAGGTTTACTCATCCTGTGCGCATGTGACCGGTTTCCTCGCACCCGAGGTCGGCCGGGAGATCTTCGGGCGCAAACCCAACACGATAATGTCTGGCACGCTGGCCGCGCCGTACGGTCGCGCCACTGTCGTCGACGGCGGCTACCGGGTGACCGGGAGGTGGCCCTACGCCAGCGGCTGCCAGAGCGCCGACTGGCTCGGCTTCACGACAAGCCTCTACGATGGTGACCGGCCGCGTCTCGATGCCGACGGCCTACCAAAGCAGCGGATCGTGATCGTGCCGGCTTCGGACGTGAACATCCATGACACCTGGCACGTCAGCGGTCTGCGCGGGACCGGCAGTCACGACGTGGAGGTCGAAGACGTCTTCGTGCCGGCCGGCTGGGCCTTCTGGTGGACCGACACGCCTTTCCACCCGGGGCCGCTCTACAAGCACCGCTGGTGGGTGTTGGCTCACGGTGCGCAGCGCCTCGGCGTCGCCCGCGCTGCTATCGATGCCCTGTACGAGCTGGCGCAGACCAAGACGCCCACCCGCTCGACGATCCTCCTCCGCGATCGCTCGCTGACGCGGATGCAGTTCGCCCAAGCGGAGGCGCTCCTCCACTCGGCTCGCGCCTTTCTCTGGGACACCACGAGCCGCTTCTGGGAACGGGTCCGCAGCGGCGATGAGCTGAGTACGAAGGAGATGGCCCTGGCGCGCCTGGCCAACACCAACGCCTCAATCGCGGCGAGCCAGATCGCCGACCTGATGTTCAGCGCGGCCGGCGGCACGGCCATCCACACCAGCAGCCCGCTCGAGCGACTATCCCGTGACGCGCACGCGGCCGCCCAACACGCGACGGCCTCGGTGGCGACCTATGAACAGTGGGGCCGGCTCCTGCTTCACACCGAGCCGGAGACACTCCCGCCGCTGCCGGGACCACCGCTCTTCTAAGGCGTTCCCCGGCTGCGCTGACGATGTGCCGCTACGCGCCGGCGTGCTGGCCCGGCGGGCCGATGGAGGCTAACATTCCGGGAGAGTAGCCTCGCGGTGCAGCCCAGGGCGGAGCGAATTGGCGCCATGCTGAAATCAAAGGAAAACAGGACACTGATGGAGGTGGGACCCGGCACGCTGCTGGGCGAGCTGCTGCGGCGCTACTGGATGCCGTTCGCCGCGGAGGGCGAGCTAGACAAGCAGCCGACCAAGGCCGTGCGGCTGCTCGGCGAGGACCTGGTCCTCTACAAGGACAAGGGCGGTACCTACGGTCTGGTCGACCGCCACTGCGCCCACCGCCGGGCCGACCTGTCCTACGGATTCGTCGAGGATCGCGGCTTGCGCTGCAACTATCACGGCTGGCTCTACGACCAGACCGGCCGGTGCCTTCAGCAGCCTTTCGAGGAGGTGGCCCGTCCGGAGGCTCGTTTCAAGGACCGCATCAAACTTACCGCCTACCCGGTGGAGGCCAAGGCCGGCCTGCTGTGGGCCTACCTGGGGCCGGGGCCGGCGCCGCTGGTGCCCACCTGGGAACCCTTCACCTGGGGCAACGGCTTCGTCCAGGTCGTGCTGTCCGAGATCCCCTGCAACTGGTTCCAGTGCCAGGAGAACTCGATCGATCCGGTTCACTTCGAGTGGCTGCACACCAACTGGTCGCGCGCGTTGCGCGGAGAGCTGGACGGGCCCCGGCCGCCCACTCATCTGCGGATCGGCTTCGAGGAGTTCGAGTACGGTTTTAGCTACCATCGGATCCTGGAGGGCCAGTCCGAGAACGACGAGCTGTGGACGGTGGGCCGGGTGTGCCTGTGGCCCAACTGCCTGTTCACAGGGGGTCACTTCGAGTGGCGTGTGCCGGTCGACGACGAGACCACCTTGAGCGTTGGCTGGTTCTTCGATCGAGTGCCCGAGGAGATGGAGCCGTTCGAGCAAGACCGGATCCCGTGGTGGCATGGGCCGATCAGAGACGAGCAGACGGGGCGCTGGATCAGCAGCCACATCATGAACCAGGACTTCGTGGCCTGGGTGGGACAGGGAACCGTCGCCGACCGGACGCAGGAACACCTGGGCGAGAGCGACCGCGGCGTCATCCTAATGCGGAGGCGGATGCTCGAGGAGGCGAAGGTGGTCGCGGCTGGAGGCGAGCCGAAAGGACTGATCCGCGACTCGGAGAAGAACCGCTGCGTGATGCTGCCAATCATCGACCGCGACCGGTTCATCGCCGGCTACTCGCTCGCGGACGTGGCGGAGGGCCGCTTGCCCCGCACGCTCTACCCGCCCAACTTCATCTTCCAGGCCGGCCAACCAGAGGAGATCGCGCAGGCGTACCGCCAGGCAATGGGTATGGATCGCCTCGAGCAAGACCTCCCGATTGAGACGAAAACTACGCAGTAGGGGCGCACTCCGGCCAGGCGCTCAGGTTGACGGTCCGGTTACAGGATGAGGTGCAGGTCGCCGAACTCGTGCCACAGGTACCGGCCTTCGAGGGCGGCGCGGTACGCTTTGTCCAGGTGCGCGCGGCCCGCGATCGCCTCCAGCATCGCCAGGTGCGTCGACTTCGGCTCGTGAAACCCCGTCAGTAACCCGTCGACCACCCGGACTCCCCGTTCGGGCGTGATGACCAGGTCGGTCCGGCCGCGCGACGGGATGACGCGGCCGTGCTCGTCGGCGGCGCTCTCGAGCGCTCGGACGACAGTCGTGCCGACGGCGATCACGCGCCGCCCGACGGCCCTGGCTGCCGCGACCGCTTCGGCCGTGTCAGACGGAATCTCAAAGGGCTCCTCGTAGGGCGGCTCGTGGTCCTCGAGGCTCGCCACTCCGGTGTGCAGGGTGAGCGTCACGAAGCCCACTCCCCGGTGGGCCAACCGTTCGAGTACGTCACCGCTAAATGGCCGTCCGGCCGACGGCATCTCGGCCGAGCCGGGCTCGTCCGCGTAAACCGTCTGGTACATCTCCAGCGGCCAGATGCCCCGCACGTACGGGTAGGCGATCGGGCGCCCCCAGCGATGCAGGTACTCGACGAATGGAGCTGGAAGGTCCAGGCGCGCGACCCATAATCGTTGGGAGCGGGCGTACGGAGTGACCAGCGTGGCCAGGCCGCCACCCGGCAGCGCCAGCGCCTCGCCCGCGGCGACCTGCGTCTGCCTGGGCTCGACCACCCAGAGCTGGCCTGGCAGGCGAGTCGAGAGATGGAGCGCAAGCTGGCTCCCATCCAGTCGTCGGGCGACCAAGGCGGCCGGCAGCGTGGCGGAGTCGTTCGCTACGAGAAGGTCGCCGGGCCGCAGCAGATCCGGCAGCTCGATGAACTGGGCATGGATGATTCGATCGTCTTCGCGACACGTGACAAGGAGACGCACCTGGTCCCGTCGCAGACCGCGCGCTTCCGGCGGCTCGGTCGCCTCCAGCTCGGCCGGCAACTTGAAATCCAGCCAGTGCTCGAGGCCGATCATGCTGACCTCCCTGCCGCCGCGGCCGCCGCTAGCGTTTGTGCCTCGAACCGGCCGAACGGCGCGATCTCTCCTTCCACCAAGCGCACGAATGCTGGGGCGACCGCCTCGGGGCGCGGCAGGTGTGAGAGGTCCTCGCCCGGCTCCGCCTCACGGTGCATCTGGGTGTTCATGTCACCCGGGTCCACCACGTACACGCGGACCCCGCTGCCTTCCAACTCTGCCGCCAGGACGCGCGACGCTTGCTCGAGCGCCGCCTTGCTGGCGCCGTAGCCGCCCCAGGTCGGATACGCCTGGACGGCGGCGTCTGACGTCACGTTGACGACCAGGCCCCGCCCACGCTCGCGCATCTGGGGCAGGACGAGCTGAGCCAGGTGGAGCGGGGCGATGACGTTGACGCGAAACACCTCGGCGAGGACGTCGAGCGGATAGGCCTCCAGGGCCGGCATGGGGCTCGGGCCGATCGACGAGGCGTTGTTCACAAGCACGTCGATCCGTCCCAGGCGGTCCAAACCCAGGCGAACCAGACGCTCGACATGGGCCGGCTCCGCCACGTCGCCCGCCAGCGCGACAACCTCGACCTTGCCCCGCAGCTCCTCGGCCGCCTCCTGGAGCGCTTCCACGCCGCGCGCCGTCAACACGAGTGGCACCCCGCGCCCGGCGAACAGCCTCGCGATCTCCAATCCCAGTCCACGCGAGGCACCAGTAACTAGCGCCACATATTCGGCCTGTCTCATGGCTCGATCTCCCTCAGCCCGCCGCCTCGGCAGCGGTTCTGCTTTGAGGATGCGCCTGCTGGCGTGCCGCCGACCTCGGGCAGGAGGGCAACAAGACACCTGTCCAGGTGGACAGGGGCTGCTCTACGGCGGATGGGGGATGGGGGGGACGGGTGCCCTGGCTGGCAGAGACTGGCAGGCTGAGCAGAGAACGAACGGCCCTACTGGATGAGCTCGGTGGCTTGGATCAGGACTTCCTGTGGGATGGTGATCCCAAGCGCCCGGGCGGTCTTGAGGTTGATGACCAGCTCGAACTTCGTGGGTTGCTCCACCGGCAGATCAGCGGGCTTAGCGCCCTTCAGGATCTTGTCCACGTACGTGGCGGCGCGCCGGTACAAGCTTGTAAAGCTCACGCCGTAGCTCACAAGCCCCCCGTCTTCGACGAATTCTGGCATCGGATATATTGCCGGTAGCCGGCTATTTACCGCGAGCTCTACAGCCTGTGTTCGATAAGCATTGAGGATAGGACTCGGAAGCATAAGGACTGCATCATTACACCTCTTGTTTGACTCTCTAAACGCAGCCTCAATGTCTTCAGGTCGTTCTACATTCACATATTGGATCTGAACCCCGAGCGACCGCGCTGCGATCTCCGTCTCTCTTAACGCTTGGGCGTTGCCCGGCTGGCTCGAAGTCCCGAAGGCTGCCACACAGGACAAATTGGGCAGGATCTCTTTCATGATCTCCAGTTGTTTTCCGCTCATCTCTGGGGCAAGGCTGGACAATCCAGTAATGTTCCCTCCAGGACGCGCTAGGCTGGCCACGAATCCAGAGCCAACAGGGTCGCTGTGATACGCCATGACAATGGGAATCGTAGAAGTTGCTTCCTTGGCAGCAAGGGTCGATGTCGGCCCAGTCGTGACGATAACATCAACATTCAGACCTACCAGCTCAGTTGCGAGATCACTCAGCCGATCTCGCTCGCCCACTACATGCCGATACTCGATGACAATGTCTTTCCCCTCCACGTACCCGAGTTCACTCAGGCCTTGCCGGAAGGCCTCGGTGCGGGCCGCGATGGCGGAAGGGGCGGTTGCACTGAGGAATCCTATCCGTCGGACCTGCGCCGCTGGCGCAACCCGGGGCGGCAGCACCCCGCAGCCGGCCAGCAGGCCCAGCCCGGCCACGGCCAGGCTCCCCTGCAACAACGAGCGTCGTCCAAAGCGGGATCCTGTTTGCTCCATGCTGCGGCTAGTATAGGGCCGCTCCGGTTCGGCGGCCATGTAGCACTTCGAGGCGGGTGGCCCGCGCTCTTTGCGCGGAACAAGAACCCCTCGCCCCCAACCCCTCTCCCTCACGGGGGAGAGGGGAGACGGTTTCCCCCTCTCCCCTCGGAGGGAGAGGGGCCAGGGGGTGAGGGCGAGGTGGCCCGCGCAGCACTTGAAGCGAAGAGCCGGATAGCCGGCCGCAGCCCCCTCTAGCGTCCCGCCATGCCCACACGGCACCAGCCGCGCAAAACTTTAAGGGCCACCCCTTCGGGGGCCCCGTCCTCCTTCAGAGCAGCCTGTGCTCTGCCGCAAGCGCGACCGCCTGGGCGCGGTTGTCTGCGCCGAGCTTCTGGAACACGGAGCTGAGGTGGAACTTGACGGTGCGCTCGGAGATGGAGAGTGCCCGCGCGATCTGCTTGTTGGGCAGCCCCTCGGCCACCAGTCGCAAAACCTCTCGCTCGCGTTGGCTCAACTGGCGGCTAGAGCGCCGCGGCGCGCGCAGCTCGGCCATGAGCCTGGCGGCAACTCGTGGCTCGAGGTGCGAGCCACCCGCGTGCACGGCGCGGACGGCGCGCGCGATCTCGTCGGCGGTGGCCCCTTTGAGCAGATACCCCCTGGCTCCGGATTGGATCGCGCCAAAGACGCGCTCGTCGGTCTCGTAGGCCGTGAACACGAGGACGCGGCTATCTGGACTGACTGCCGCGAGGCGAGGGATGGCCTCGACGCCGCTCTGCCCGGGCAGCTCCAGGTCGAGCAGCACGACATCGGGCCGTAGGCGCCCTGCGAGCGCCAGGGCCTCTTCGGCCGATCCGGCCGATCCAACCACCTCGAACTCAGCCTCGTCTTGCAGGGCCGCCTCCAATCCCTGGCGGACGATTGGGTGGTCGTCGACGACCAGCAGGCGGATCATCTCGGCTCCGCGCCCGCTGCGAGCGGGACGGTGAGCGTGACCGTGGTCCCCCGCCCGGGCCGGCTGACGACCCGAAGATTTCCGCCCAGCAGGCGGGCGCGCTCCCTCATCCCGCGGATGCCGTAACTGCTGCCCGCGGCCCGGGCCGCCCGAGGTTCGAGGCCGCGGCCATCGTCCCGGATCGAGAGGCGGACCTCGGTGGCGGAGGCCTGCAGACTCATCTCGACCTCGGTCGCTCGCGCATGCCTGCGGACGTTTGCCAACGCCTCCTGGGCGACGCGGTAGAGCTCGGACTCGATCCGGAGCGACAGGCCCGGATCGCCGCTGGACCGGACCCGTATGCGGACCCCCGTCTCGGACGTGAACGACCTCCCCAGCGCGGCGAGCGCCTCCGCCAGCGGCTTGCCGGCCAGCGGCGCGGCGCGCAGGTCCATGACCGACCGCCGCGCCTCCTCGAGGCTCTCACGGGCCATGCCCAGCGCGCGCTCCAGCCGCTGGCGGGCTTGCTCGGGCTCACTCTCCAGGTGGCGCAGCGCGCCCTCCAGGTCCAGCCCGATCGCGGTCAGCCCCTGGGCGAGCGTGTCGTGGATCTCACGCGCGATCCTCGCGCGCTCCTCGGCGCGGGCCAGCCTCGTGCCCTCCTCGGCCAGCCGGGCTCGCTCGATCGCGATGCCGACCTGATAGCCGATCGTCGACAGGAGCCGCAGCTCGTCGCGGGTGAGCTTTCGCCAGGCTGGCCCGGTCAGGTTCATGATCCCGAGCGGCTTGTCCTGGAAGTACAACGGGATGCTCGCGTGGTAGGCCAGCCCCCGCGTCAGTTCCGCCTCTTTGGTCTGGACTGCGGGGCGCAGGCGGCTGCACTCCAGCACGTCGATGTTCTTGGGGCTCAGCTCGCCGCGCTCGAAGTCCTGGATGCACCAGCACTTGCTGCCGGCCATTCGGACCGGCTCCTGCAGGTAAGGTGGCAGATCGCGGGCCGCGGCGCTGTAGAACTGTCCACTGTCCGGGTCGATCAACCAGATCCAGCCGGTCCGCAAGCCAAGCAGATCGGCCACCAGGCCGAGGGTCCGCTCGAGCGCCTGCTGGACGTCAGGCGAGCTGTTCAGCGCCTCGGCGATAGCGTTGAGGATGGCCAGCTCGCGGGTCCGCTCGTCCATGCCTGAAGCCATACTAACATCGCAAACGTTCCCAGCTGGGCGATCGTCCGGCCGCTCCGCCCATCGGGGCTGGGACGCGCTCGCTGATGCCCATCCTTCCGAGCCATCCCGCCTGCGGCCATTGTGGAGGATGAAACACTTGGCCCGACAGCCAACTCACTTGCAGGGAGCCACAGGCAGTGCCCGGCTTGCACCTTCGGCGCCCGCCGTTTGACAGTCTGGGCGTGGCCGCGTACCCTGCTGGCGTGACCGAAGCCGTACGGGAGCGGGTCGTCCGCCGCGTCGATGGGCCGGAGAAGGTCACCGGCGCAGCGCTGTACGCAGGCGACGTACCGTTGCCGGGCCTGCTGGTTGGCATCGCCCTGCGCAGTCCGATTCCGCATGCCCGCATCACTGCGCTCGACGTCTCGGCGGCGCGGCGCCTGCCGGGCGTCCGGGCGGTGCTCACCGGCGCGGATCTCCCGGTCCCGCTGATCGGCCGGGGCTTGCGGGACATGCCACCGCTGGCCTGGCAGCGGGTGCGTTTCGTGGGCGAGAAGATCGCGGTGGTAGCGGCGGAGACGCGCGACGCCGCCGAGGAGGCGCTGAACGCCATCAGGCTCGAGTACGAGGACCTGCCGGGCGTCTTCGACATCGAGACGGCTCTCCTGCCGGATGCCCCCGCGCTTCACCCAGATCGCGAAACATACGCCAGTGGCTACGAGCGGGGCCCGCTGCCGCCGGAGCCGAACGCGAACTCGACGGTGGTGGTGGCCAAAGGCGAGGTCGAGGCCGGCTTCGAGCGCTCGGCGCGGGTTTTTGAGGATGTCTTCCGGCTGCCGATGCAGCACGTTGGCTTTATCGAGCCACATAGCTGCACCGTGGCGATCGAGCCGTCCGGCAAGGTGCGTGTCTGGTCGTGCGTCAAGCAACTCTTTGGCGTCCGCGAGTATCTGGCTCAGGCCACCGGCCTGGCGGCCGAGCAGTTCATCGTGATGCCGAATCGCATCGGCGGCGATTTCGGTGGCAAGGGCTACATCGTCGACGAGGCGCTGGCTTACTTCCTGGCAAAAGCGAGCGGGCGCCCGGTGCAGATGGTCATGAGCCAGAACGAGGAGTTCCAGGCCGGCATCCCGCGCCACGCGGCCGTGATCCGCATCAAGAGTGGGGTCGACCAGGGTGGCCGGCTGGTCGCCCGCGACGTTCGAGTTCTCTACAACAGCGGCGCCTACGCCGGATTCCGCGGCGGCATCACCCTGGCCGGCTCGCGGCGGGCGGCGGGTCCCTATCGCATCCCCAACGTGCGGATCGTCACCTCGTGCGTTTACACCAACCAGCTCCCTTGCGGCAGCATGCGGGCGCCAGGCCAGCCGCAGGTCACCTTCGCTTGCGAGTCGCACACGGACATGGTCGCGCGGCGGCTGGGCATCGACCCGGTCGAGTTCCGCCACCGGAACCTGCTGCGCGACGGCGACGAGGACTTGGACGGCAAGCCATGGTGCGGGTCAGCCGGCGAGGTGCTCGACCAGGCGGCGCGGGCGATCGGCTGGGGGCAGGCGACGCAGGCCAACCAGGGTCGCGGGCTGGCGATCAGCGAGCGCGGGACCGGCGCCGGTCGGGCCGAAGTGGCCGTCGAAGTCGACGCCCAGGGTCGGGTGCTGGTGCGGACCGGCGTGCCTGAGGTCGGGACTGGCGCTCACACCGTCCTGCAAGAAGTCGTCGCGCGGGTCCTGACGGTCGAGCCGTCGGCGGTGCGCGTCGAGCAGGGGGACAGCGACAACGCTCCGTTCGATTCGGGCAGCGGCGGTAGCAAGGTGACCAACTCAACCGGCGGCGCTGCCTTCGCCGCTGTGCAGCAACTGCGCCGGCGCCTGTGTTCGCTGGCCGCCGAGGTGGAAGGCTGGCGAGAGGATGGTGTCGAGCTCGAGGACGGCCATTTCGTGTCTCGGGACGACTTGGCGCGGATCCGCTTCGCGGAGCTAGCCGGCCGCCTTGCGAAACTGGAAGGCGGCCTGATTGGCGAGCAGGTCGATCTGCAGGCCGAGCGCGGCCCCTCGACTGGTTACGGCTGCCAGGCGTTCGAGGTGAGCGTCGATCGGGAGACCGGCCAGGTCCGGGTGGATCGGATCGTGGCGGTGCATGACGTCGGGTACACGATCAATCCGCGCGGTTTGACCGGCCAGGTCGAGGGCGGGCTGATGCAGGGCCTGGGCCAGGGCCTGATGGAGGAGCTGCGCGTCGAGCAGGGTCGGGTGCAGGCGATCAACTTCGGCGACTACAAGGTCCCCGGCCTGGCCGACATCCCACCTCTGGAGATCGAGCTGATCGAGCACGGCGATGGCCCCGCCCCCTTCGGCGGCAAGGGCGTCGGCGAGATGCCCGCGATCCCGACCGCCGCGGCGCTCGCGAACGCCGTCGAGGACGCCGTCGGGGTCCGCATCACCGATCTGCCGATCAGCGCCGAAAAGGTCTTCAACGCGCTGCGCGGGCGGTAAGATCAGCCTCAAGCGCCTATAACGGCGGCCCAGACCATCCCGCCGCCTTCGCCGCGCGCCTTCCCTTACTAACAGATTAGTTCCTAACGTATTAGTTACTAACTTTTCTGTTACTGTACTGGCCTGTGATGGCGCTGGCTTTGAGCGGTTCGTCAACCGGGAACGCGAGCTTGCCGCACTGGAAGGATTCTGGGCCACGCCCCGGGCCCAGTTGGTCGCGGTTCATGCCACACCGACGGCGAGCAGATGCTACAATTGTGTTCACCTAGGTTTTGAGGTTAAAAGGTTAAGGGCGCTCATGAACACGGTAGGCGCACGCGATCTTAAACAGCATACCGGGGAAGTGATCGCCCGCGTCAGAAGCGGGGAGCGACTGTTGCTCACCGTGAGGGGACGACCGGTCGCGGTCATTGCTCCGATCGACCAACAGGCGCTCGAGGCGGCAATCTCCCGCGAGGCGCAAAAGGTCGAGGACGAGGGCTGGCTTGCCGCGGCTGAGGATGCCTTCACGTTCTGGGACAACGATGACGACGCCATCTGGGACCGCGTGGCGGTGAAGTGACCTATGGTCCGAGGAGACGTCGTCCTCGTGCCATTTCCCTTCACGGATCTCACCGGCCAGAAGCGTCGACCCGCTCTGGTTGTCTCACCTGACGGTTTCGACCCGGAAGACCTCGTCCTCTGCGCTATAACCTCGCGCGTACCGGCTCGGCAGCTCCCGCGGGATGTGTTGCTCCGCGCTCAGGATCTCGTGGATGGAGCACTGC
>DASPXK010000289.1:0-12299 GCA_035637315.1 Chloroflexota bacterium | reverse complement strand
CTCACCTGATAGCTGAGGACGACCTGCCAAGACGCACGCCCACAACCCTGATCGAGTCCGCGGCCACGCAGCCCGTCCGGCCGGACTAGGCGATGGACCGCGTTCGGGTCGGCGTGATCGGGCTCGGGGTCGTCGGACAGGTCATGCACCTGCCCTATCTGCGTGAGCTGTCCGACCGTTTCGAGATCGCCGCCCTGTGCGACCTGTCGGCCGGAACGATGGCCGCCATTGCCCAACAGTATGGCGTCAGGGCGTGCTTCACCGACTATCGCGAGCTGTGCGCCTCACCCGACGTCGACGCGGTGATGGTGCTGACCAACGACTCGCATGCGCCCCAGGCTATCGCCGCCGCCAGCAGCGGCAAACACGTCTTCGTGGAGAAGCCGCTCTGCTACACCGAGCGCCAGGCGGACGAGATCCTGGCGGCCACCCAGGCCGCCGGCGTGAGGCTGATGGTCGGCTACATGAAGCGCTACGACCCTGGCTATCTGCGCGCGCAAGAACGCATCGCCAGGCTTCGCGACGATCTCGTGTACGTCCAGATCAACACCCTCCATCCCCCGATCCAGATGCACCTGGGCCACCATCCGATCGTGCGAGTCGACGACGTGCCCGCGGAGCGACTCGCCCAACTGCGGGCCGAGACTGACCGTCTGACGGCCGAGGCGCTCGGTCGCCACCGCCCCTGGCTCGATCACGCCTGGCCGAACTTCATCCTCGGAAGCATGTGCCACGACGTCAACGCCCTGCGAGGACTGATCGGCCAGCCGGCCGAGGTGTTGTACGCCGACCTGTGGGACGGCGGTTGGTCGATAGCGACGCTGCTCCGCTATGAGCCCGATGTCCGCTGCTACTACTCCTGGACATATCTTCGCGACCTGCGCCACTACCGGGAGACGCTCAGCTTCTACGGCAACCGCCATCGGCTTCACCTCGAGTTCCCGTCACCGTTCTTGAAAAGCACCCCGACTCTGGTGGTGAGCGAGGGCATGGACGGCGACGTGGCCTGGGAGAAGACTGAGCTAGCCAGCTACGAGGAGGCGTTCAAGCAGGAGCTCATCCACTTTCACGAGTGTGTCACCCGCGGCCTGTCTCCACGGACGGACGGCGAGGACGGCAAACGCGACGTGAAGCTGCTGCGCCAGATTGCCCTGGCCTGGCCCGGCGCGGCCGAGGCGCCATGAAGATCGGCCTGTTTACCGACGGCCTGGCGCATCTGCCGTTTCATGATGCGCTCGACCTTGCCGCCAGCCTCGGTCTGCAAGCCGTGGAGATCGGTACGGGCAACTTCTCGCCCGCTCGCCACTGCGACCTGGAAGCCATGCTTTCCAGCGCGGGCGAGCGGCGACGTTTCCTCGACGCGCTCGAATCGCGCGACCTGACGCTCAGCGCGCTGAATTGCAGCGGCAATCCGCTCCATCCCGACGAAGCGAAGGCGGCGAGTGCGCGCGACGTGGTGAAGCGGACGATGGCCCTCGCCGGAGAGCTAGGGCTGGATCGGATCGTGGCTATGTCGGGCTGCCCGGGCACGCCCGACGGCAGCGGCTACTCGCACTGGGTCACCGTCCGCTGGCCGCCCGAGATGATCGACCTGCTCCGCTGGCAGTGGGGGGAGCGGGTGCTCCCCTATTGGCGTGAGATGGCGGCGTGGGCACGCCAGCACGGTGTGACGCGCATCTGCCTCGAGCTGCACCCGGGCATGGCCGTCTTCAACCCGGCCACCCTCGACCGCCTGCGGGCCGGCGTCGGCGAGATCGTCGGCGCGAACCTGGACCCAAGCCATTTCTTCTGGCAGGGCATCGATCCGATCGCCGCGGCCCGCGCTTTAGGCCGGGCCGTCTACCATACCCACGCCAAGGACACCCGCATCGACCGGCGGGCGACTTCGGTCAACGGAGTCCTGAATGCCCAGTGGCCCGGGCCGGAGGGCGACGTCGCATGGACGTTCGCGACCATGGGCTACGGGCACGGCGAGCTATTCTGGAAGCAGTTCTATTACACGCTGCGCCAGATCGGGTACGACGACATCCTGAGCATCGAGTACGAGGACGAAGGCGTCGGGGCCGAGGAAAGCATCCGCAAGTCGGCCGCCTTCCTGCGCCAGGTGGCCTTCACAGGCGATGAGGCGTAGCGTACGACCAGCTTCCGAACGGGGGGGCATGCTGCGGCTCAGGTTGTGCCGGCCGAAACGCGAGCTCCCTCGACAGCGGACCTGAGCTGGCCCTCGTCCAGGCCATACATGCGGATCGGGTTCTCCCAGAGGATCTTGCGCTTCACGGGCTCGGTAAGATCGTCGCGCTCCAGGAAAGCTTCGACTTTCTCCGGGAACTCTTGTTTCAGCTCATGGGGGTAATCCGAGGCGCAGAAGAAGGCCTCCTCCGGCAGCCACTGGAGCGCGTTCGCCAGGCCGATCTCCTCCAGCTCGCAGTGGACGAAGACGCGGCCGCTTTTGAGGTGCTCGCTGGGACGCTGTTTCAGCTCGGGGGCCTGGGCACTGCGGCTGCCATACTCCATGTCGAGCCGCTCGGCCAGATACGGCACCCAGCCGGCGCCGGCCTCGCAGTAGGCTACCTTGAGACGGGGGAAGGCGTCGAAGACCCCCTCGAACATCATGCTCGTGAGCTGGATCATCTGGCTGATCGGATGGGTCAACGTCCGCACCTCGATCAGCTTCTGGAAGCGCTCGAGGCCGAGATTGTAGGACGGCGCCCCGTGGACCGCGAGCAGAGCGTTGCACTCCTGGGCCGCCGCGAAGATCGGCCAGAACTCGCGGGCGCCGTAGGCCCGCAGCGGACCGACTGCCGGTAGGACCCCGCCGACCATGCCGAGGTCACCTACGGCTCGGCGCAGCTCTCCGGCCGCCTCGGGCGGGTCCTGGACCGGGATGAGGGCCATGCCCTTGAGTCGTCGACGGTCAACTTTCAGAAAGCGGTCGTGGAGCCAGTCGTTGTACCCGCGGGACAGGCCAGCCGCCCAGAGAGGGTCGCAGACCAGGCCAAAGGCCAGCCCGGCGGTGGGGAACAGAACCGTGGCAGCGATGTTCGCGTCATCGAGGTAGGCGAGCCAGTCCTCGGCCGTCGGCCGCTCGGTGTAGATGCCGCTGGCGTCGGTCACCCGGCGGGCCGAGCGATGCCAGCCATCGAGGGTCGGGAAGAACGGGTACGCCAGCAGCTGCTGCTGGCCGCGGTAGGGAGGCGGGAGGTACTCGAAGATCTCGAGGTCCGCCTCGATGACGTGCCCATCCGAATCGACGACGGGTCTATGGTCCACCATGGTCCGACCTCCCTTCGGCTCGCAGTATTAGACTACGGCATCGGAACGGTCCACCGGAGCACCAATCCTGATCGTGTAGCTCCCTCTGTGAGGCGCGCAGCATGCCTCATTGCTCATTTCTCATGCCTCATTCCTCAACCCTCGAGTTGTCTCGCCAACTCTTCCGGCGTAGTCGCAGGGGCCTGGCAGACGTAGTTCTGGCAGACGTACGCGGTCGCTTTGCCGTTGCGAGCCGGGCGGTCCGCGAGCAGCGGGATATCGGGCGGCGCGGCGTTCGGCGCGCACCCGGCCACGACCTTGTTGGGCGCGTATCGACTGAAAACGGTGCGTGTGAGCGACGCGGTGTCAGCCGCGTCTGGCTGGCCAACGATCGCGATCTCCTTGGGACTGCCCAGGTAGAAGTCCAGGGCGCACAGTAGGCGGCCGAAGGCGGCCGGGTGTTGGGCCGCGATCACGCCGAGCAGGCGCAGGACCCGCTCCGCCGCCTCGCGGTAGAGACCCTGGCCGCTCAGCAGCCCCAACCGCAGCAGCGCTTCGGCGGCGACCGAGTTACCAGACGGGGTCGCGTTGTCAAACAGGTCCTTTGGCCGGCTGACGAGCCTTTCGTGGTCCTTGCCAGTGTCGTAGAAGCCGCCTGCCGAGTCGTCCGCGAACTGCTCGATCATGACGTCGGCGATACTGCGAGCCTCGGCCAGCCAGCGCGGATCAAACGTCGCCTCGTAGAGTGAGAGCAGGCCATCTGCCAAGCAGGCGTAGTCCTCGAGATAGCCGTTCAGCTTGGCCTGGCCGTCCTTCCAGGTCCTGAGCAGCCGGCCGTCGCGACGAAGGTTGGCCAACACGAACTCCGCGTTCCGGTTGGCCTGTTCACGATAGTCGTCGCGGTCCAGCGCCGCGGCGGCCTCGGCGAAGGTGCGCAGCATCAGGCCGTTCCAGGCGGTCAGCACTTTCTCGTCCCGGCCCGGCTTGACCCGCCGCTCGCGGGCCTCAAAGAGCCCCCGCCGCCCGCGCTCGATCACAGCCTGCGCGCCCGCAGGATCAACGCCCAGGGTGAGGGCTACAGCTTCCACGCTAGCCGCGACGCGCAGGATAGTGTGATGCTCGAAGTTGCCCTGTTCGGTGACGTCGAAATAGGCGCACAACAGTCGCGCGTCCTCGCCGCCCAGAACGGCCTCGATCTCCTGTGGGGTCCAGACGAAGAACTTGCCTTCCTCACCCTCGCTGTCGGCGTCCTGAGTGGAGTAGAAGCCGCCGCCTGGATCGGTCATCTCGCACCTGACGTATTCGAGCGTCTCTTCCACCACGCGGCGGAAGAGCGGCTCCCCGGTGACCTGGTAGGCCTGCAGGTAGACGCGTGCAAGCTGCGCGTTGTCGTACAGCATCTTCTCGAAGTGGGGGACCAGCCAGACGGCGTCTACCGAATAGCGGTGAAAGCCCCCGCCTAGCTGGTCGTAGATCCCCCCGCATGCCATCTTGTCGAGCGTGAGCTGGGCTGCCGCAAGCGCTTCCGGCGAGCCCGTCCGTCGATAGCTCCGCAACAGAAACTCGAGGGCCATCGGCTGTGGGAACTTGGGCGCACCGCCCAGCCCCCCCTCCTGCATGTCGAACTGGGGCAGGAGGGCACGCAGCGCCTGGTCGAGCAGCTCCGGGGCGAGGTACTGGCTGGCCTGTGGGGCCACCTGGCGCCCCAGCATGGCAGTCAGCTGTTCCGCGCTCTTGCCGACCTCCGCGCGACGAGTGCGGTAAGCCTCGGCCACGCTCCGCAGCACGCGCGGGAAGCCCGGCATGTGGCCGCGGTCCTGTGGCGGGAAGTAGGTCCCGCCGTAGAAGGGTGCGCCGTCCGGCGTCAGGAACATCGTCATCGGCCAGCCGCCGCGCCCGGTCAGCGCCTGCACAGCCGACATGTAGATCGAGTCCAGATCGGGCCGCTCCTCGCGGTCCACTTTGATGTTCACGAACAGCTGGTTCATCAGGCCGGCGATCTGTTCGTCTTCGAAAGACTCGTGCTCCATAACGTGGCACCAGTGGCAGGCAGAGTAGCCGATCGAGAGCAGTATCGGCTTGTCCTCGGCGCGGGCTTTGGCCAACGCTACCTCCCCCCATGGGTACCAGTCGACCGGGTTGTTGGCGTGCTGGAGAAGATATGGGCTCGTCTCGTTCGCCAGCCGATTGGACACGCTGCTCACCTTCCGGGGACTCGGATGCCGGTCCCCTCCCTGAACTGTAGCAGACGCTCCAGGGACACGCGCCCTTACCCCCGCCCCTCTCCCTGCCGCGGGAGAGGGGAGCTTGCCCGCTGCAGCTCGCCCTGCGGCGGGACCGGCCTCACCCGCCCCCCTCCCTGCCGCCGGGTCATGGGCCTTCGGCGCGCCCCCAGAAGATGGAAATCGTGCTGGGAATGATAGGGCTGGGCTGGGCGTACAATCAGTGCATGGCAGGCTCCGCACCACCGCCGGCCACGCCGGTCCACATCGAGCTGGACCGGGACAACCGACGGCTGCTGGTCCGATGGTTCGACGGCCACGAGTCAAGCTTCGATTGGGAGTACCTGCGCTGGCGCTGCCCGTGCGCGACCTGCAGCGGTGAGGCTGGCTACCCCGGCATGCTCGACTCGCTGCGGATGTTTCAGCCTGGCCAGACCGACATGGTGGACATCAACCTGACCGGCCGCTACGCGGTGACGCCCGTCTGGGGCGACGGCCACGATACCGGCATCTACAGCTTCCGAATGCTGCGCGCCCAGTGTCCCTGCCCGGCCTGCACCGAAGCGCGTGGTGGCGAAGCGCCCCGCGGCCGCGGAGACTGGTAGTCTAGCTCCCCCTCTCCCCCTGAGGGCTTGAGGGAGAGGGGCTGGAACAAGTGCGCTTTGCGGGGTGAGGGCGCTATGCGAGCGCCGGGCGCGACTGCTTGCGCTGGCCCCGCCGCCACCTCAGCCTAAGCGTGAACGGCAGCGCCGCGGAGAGCGAAGGGCGCCAGAATCGGCGCGTGGGCGGCGCCTCCGGGGCGAGCGGCGCGACCACCGATGCGGCCACCTGGGCCGGGCCGCCATCGCCCACTATCGATGGGACCGCGGCCAGTTGCGGACCGAACAGGCGCGCCACCTCGGTCGCGTTGATGGTCTCGACTTCCAGGAGCCGCTCAGCGGCCCGCTCGAGCGAGGCCAGCCGGGGCGCGAGCAGCGCGTCGGCCAGGGCTTGCGCCTCGGCCACCAGGCGCTGGACCTCGGCGTCGATTCGCTGGGCCAGGTGCTCGCCGTACGGGCGATAGAGCCGAGCTTCCTCGTCGCCACCAACCGCGAGGGCGCCCAGTATCGGGCTCATCCCGTATTCGCATACCATCGCCCGCGCAATCGAAGCCGCCCTGCGCAGGTCATTCGAGGCGCCGGTCGTCACCTGGCGAAAGACCAGCGCCTCCGCGACGTGGCCGCCCAGGGCGGCCGCCATAGCCGCTTCGAACTGGGCCAGCGACCACATTCGTCGGTCCTCGGCTGGCGCCATTCGGGTGTAGCCGCCCATCTGGCCGCGCGAGACTATCGTCACCTTCTGGACGGGATCGGCATCCGGGAGCAGATGTGCGACCAGGGCGTGACCAAGCTCGTGGACCGCGGTGATCCGGCGCTCGCGCTCGGACATCGCTCGCCCCTTGCGGCGAGGCCCGGCCACCACTCGGTCGAGCGCTTCCTCGAGGTCGTGCTGCTCCAACCGGTCCCGGCCGCCCCGGGCAGTCAGGATCGCAGCCTCGTTGAGCAGGTTCTCCAGGTCGGCGCCCGAGAGGCCAGCCGTCTGACTGACCAGCGAATCGGTGCTCGCTCCCTCGGCCAACGGCTTGTCACGCGCATGAAGGGCCAGGATCTGCCGGCGGCCGGCGGCGTCAGGCGGGTCGAGCTGGACCTGGCGATCGAATCGCCCGGGGCGGAGCAGGGCCGGGTCCAGAACGTCCGGCCGATTGGTAGCCGCCAGCACGATCACGCGCGAGCGCGCGTCGAAGCCATCCATCTCGACGAGCAGCTGGTTGAGGGTCTGCTCGCGCTCTTCGTGGGCATGGCCGCTCGGCCCACCGCGGCGTCGTCCGACGGCGTCGATCTCGTCGAGGAACACGATGCTGCGGCCGTGTTCTCGCGCCGACTTGAATAAGTCCCTGACCCGGGCGGCGCCCACGCCGACGTACATCTCCACGAACTCGGACCCGGAGGCGCGCAGGAACGGTACGCCCGCCTCACCAGCCACCGCGCGGGCCAGCAGGGTCTTGCCGTTGCCTGGCGGCCCGACCAGCAGCACCCCGCGCGGGATGCGCGCCCCGACGGCGGTGAAACGCTCGGGAGCGCGGAGGAAATCGACGACCTCCGCCAACTCTTCCTTTGCCTCCTCGGCGCCGGCTACGTCTGAGAACCGTGTCGGCGGCCGCTCGGTGATCAGTCCCATCCTGGTCGGCCGGCCGGGTGGACGGGGTGGACCCGGCGTCGCCGGGGGCTCGCTCGGCTGGCTGGGCGAGCGTCGAGCGCTCAGGAACACGTAGACCACGAACAGGAACAGCGACACGATCGCTGCGGCCGCCAGCAGCGGGGGGCCTGGCTGGTCCTGGGGCCAGTTGATCGTGACCTCGACGAGCCCACCGCGAGTGGCCGTCATCAGGCCGGCCACCAGGGCCCCAAGGACGACGACGCAGATCAATGGCCGAAGAGACGGGCGTGGCTCAGCATTCATGGAACGATACTCTCAAGGCGGCCTGCCGGACAGGCTTCGCTAGCAGATCACGTGCCAGGAAGCGTGGGCCCCAAAGCAGCAGCCAGGTGCGCGAGAAGCCGCGCGGGCAAGGGCCAAGAGTAGGACGAATCGGCGGGACGGGCTGCTCCGACGCATAGGCAGGGCCGATTGCTCAAGTGTAGCGGCCTGCTCGCGGCGGCGCACGATTTTTGAGACTGCTGTGGCCGAGCGGCCAGTCGATCGGCCCTCGACCGCGACCTCTGGACGACCCCCAGGAACTGCCAGCCGACCTTGACAAGGATGTGGATATCCCGTAGACTGCGCGCAACAACCGAAGATTGAGTGCAATTTCTGCACGACGAGTGTGCCGAATCCTCCGCGAGGAGGAGCGGGGGATCCATTCGTTGGGGTGAGTCCCCGGCGCCGGGCCACTGGCTCGGGCCGGGGTAGGGCGAGACTCCCGTCCGAACCCGTCAGCTAACCCCGTAGGCGCCGCCCGCTCGGGTGGGCTGGTCCGCGGTAACACGCGAGTCCTGTCGCCAGCCTTTTCGAGCGGATTGCGAGGGTGGAGTAGCGTCGGACGCGGCCGGCCGGAGGCGCCGCCTCTGTTCGCCGCGCAGCCCTTCGCCAGAGTCGGATCGATCGGTCGCGGGCCGGTCTCGCGTGGAGACCGCCGAGGCCGGGCGGCCGCTCCGGATGTGCAGACGCGGTCGCTCGGAAGAACAGAGGTCGGATGGATTGAGGTTGGCGAGACTGGCATGGGTTCTCGCGGTCGTCGCGAGCCTGGCCCTGGTGAGCATGCCATCCGCAGCAGCGGCGGCTGACGATCCCCAGGTTGGCGGGCCCGCCATCGTGACGGGGACCGACGGCAGCGGTCTCCGAGTCCGCTCGGGCCCGGGGATGAGCTATCGAGTCGTCACCACCGTGGCGGAGGGCTCGATCGTGCAAGTCGTAGCCGGCCCGATCTCGGACGACAACGACGACTGGTACCAGATCAAAGCCAGCGGCGGAGTCACGGGCTGGTGCCTGGGGCGCTACTTGACCCCGACCGGCGGCTTACGCTCGAATGGCCCCGCTTCGAGCGGTGGCGCTGACGACGCCCGCCGCTCGTTCGTGGCCAAGATCACTGCGTACGCCGACGGAGTCGGTGGCTTGCCATTGAATGCCCGCACCGCCACTGGGAGCAAGACCCGCTGGGGCGTCGTCGCCGTCGACCCGACCTTCGTCCCACTGGGCTCGTCGCTAGCCATCGAGGGCTACGCCGAAACGATCTTCTTCGCCGAGGACATTGGCGGGGCGATCAAGGGTCCGACGATCGACATCTGGCTGCCCGACCCATCGGAGGCGCGCCGCTACGGGACCCAGTTCCGTAAGGTGATCGTGCTCCGCGAAGGCTCATCCCGCTAGAGTAGACCCCAATCAGTACCGCGACCGTGAGGAGCGTCCAGCTGCTCCCTCACGGTCGCGGTACTGAAGTGCCGGCCTAGGCCGGGCTGGCGAAACGATCGACCCTCGTTGGGCACTCCCGCTCATTCCTCGTTCCTCATTCCTCATTCCTCGTTGCTCATTCCTCGTCTAGAAGCAAGCCGCGCGTCCGCCTTATACTCGCTTGTCGTGATGCATGGACGCTGATCTGGAATACGATCAGGGGGTTCGCGGTGGCCGGTGAGTCGGCCCAGGCCGGCCAGTCCAGTTCCTCGCCGATCAGGCTCGAAGTCGGCGCGCGTACGTCAGTTGGCCAGGTTCGGACCGGGAACGAGGACAGCGTTCTGTGTGAGCCGATCGACTCCCCCGTGGCACAGGAGCGGGGGCTGTTCTGTGCGGTGGCCGATGGAATGGGCGGACACGCGGCCGGCGAGGTTGCCAGCGCGCTGGCCGTTCAGAAGACCCGCGACATGTATTACGGCGCGGAGTCGAACGCGGTCGATCGGGCGCTGCGAACAGCGATCGAGAGCGCCAACAACGAGGTCTTCGCGGCCGGCTCGAACACCAGCGGCCGCGATCACATGGGCAGCACGATGACCGCCGCCGTCGTCATGCCGGATCGGGCGGTGGTCGGGCATGTCGGTGACAGCCGCTGCTACTTGATTCGCGGCGGCGAGATCCAGCAGCTCACACGCGATCATTCTTGGGTCGCGGAAGAGGTCGAGGCTGGAGTCCTGACGCCGGAGGAGGCCCGCGTTCACCCCCGCCGCAACATCATCACCCGCGCGCTGGGCCTTCGACCGGACGTCGAAGTGGACATCTACGAGGCCGAGCTGGAGGCCGGCAGCATGCTCGTGCTCTGCTCAGACGGGCTGCATGGGCCCGTGCGGGATGAGGAGATCCTGGCCTACACGAGTCGGCTGCCGCCCCAGCAGGCGGTCGACGAGCTCATCGCCCTAGCCAACGAGCGGGGCGGCCCCGACAACATCTCGGCCGTCGTCGTCAAGCTGGGCGCGCTGGACGAGCCCGAAACACTCCGCGAGGCTCCGATATCCGACGACGAGTGGACGCCTCCGGCCATGGCGGCGCACGATGAGCCGCGCGCTGAGGCCGCGTCCAAGGAGGAGGAGGCCCCGACGCCCCCGCTCGCCGCCGCTGCCGCGCATCCGGAATCCCCCGCTCCGCCCGCGGCGGCCGCCGCCTCACCCGGGCCAGAGGCTCCTGCCGAGAGGGCCGAACCGCCTCAGGCGGCCGTGGGTCCGCCGGCCGAGGTCGCTCCCTCGCGCGAGGGTGGGATGAGCTGGACAGCCGTCGTGGTCGTGGCGCTTCTCCTCCTCCTCGGCATCGGGGCTGGCCTCGGTTGGTGGCTGTTCAGGACGTTCGACCTGCCGACCGGAGTGGGCAGCGGCCCGTCCTTCGCGACTCAGCCGCCAGCGGTCGCCCCAACCGCGGCCGCCACGCCCGCGCCCGCCGTTCCTGCCACGGCGCCTCCCCCAGCGGTGAGCACCCCAACCCCGCCCTCGGCAACCCCGGCCCCGGTCCCAACGCCAACCCCAGAGCGGCTCGCCACCGTCGCGGCGGTCGCCACTATTGTGGTGCCCCTCATTCCGGGTGTCCCCGCTATCGAGACGCAGGTCGCCGGGGGGTTCACGCGAGCGACGCCGATCCCGACAGCGCTGGGGTCGGTCAGCCAGGATCGCGTACTGGAGGTGGTAGAGGAGGGGTCGCGCGTTCACAGCGCCCCAAGGCTTGACGCGCCGGTCGTCTGCCAACTCCACCACGGCGACAAGATTGTGAGCGACGCACACGTCGACGGCGAGCCCATAACCAACAACACACGGTGGTACCACGTCAAAGCCCTATTGGAGGGTAGTGAGCCGTGTACCGACGGATACGTATCTGGCACGCTGGTCACGATCCTCCGTGGGCCGCCGTAAGACGATTGGAGAGCGTCCGCCGCCTGGGGTCAGGCCGTCCGCCAGCGAGCTCCGGTAGCGGACGCCGGGGTACGGACAGATCGAAGCGCGGTCGTGAGAGATGCTGGATCCGCTGGTCGGCCGCACCCTAGGCGAGGCCGCCGGCGACGATTCGGGCACGTCCGAGACCGAATCCAGTGGCCCTAGGATCCGAACGCCGCCCAGCCCGATTACGGGCGGCTTGGGGAAGTTTAGCGTCCTGCTGCTCGTCCTCGGCGTCGGGGGCTGGCCTCGGTTGGTGGCTGTTCAGGACGTTCGACCTACCGACCCGAGTGGGCAGCGGCCCGTCCCTCGCGACTCAGCCGCCAGCGGTCGCCCCAACCGCGGCCGCCGCTGCCCCCGCCGTCCCGCCCGCTGTGCCCGTGGCGACAGTCCCCGTTCCCAGTGCCACCCCGCCCCCGGTGGCGACGTCCGGCCAAGAGCGGTCGCCGCTACCATTGCCGCAGTTGCGACGGTTGCGCCGCTCCCCCGACTCGCGACCGAGGTCGCAGGTGCCGGTGACCTGTTGGTGCCGCGGACGCCGATTCCGACCGCGCCGGGCTCACTCAGCCAACTCCGTGAGCTGGAGTTTCTCGAAGACGAGACGATCGTGAGAACCGAGCCAAGAGTCGGCGCTCCGATCGTCTGCCAGCTGAACCATGGGGAGAAGATCGGGAGCGACGCACAAGTCGAAGGCGATCCGGTGGGTGGCCTGATGCGCTGGTACCACGTCAGAGCCGTGGTGAGCCTCGCTAATCATTGCACGGACGGTTACATCTTCAGCGGCCTGGTCCGCGTGCTGCGCGGGCCTCCGTAGGTCGTCGTTGCCGCGGCGCTGGCGCGACAACCACACTTGACGGGTGGCCGGAAGAAGATCGCTGACCGCCCTGTTGGCGCTAGCGGTAGTCGCCGCGACTTTTGGCGGTTGGCTACTGTACGGGTCGGC
>DASPXK010000288.1:0-4317 GCA_035637315.1 Chloroflexota bacterium | reverse complement strand
TTGGTGAGCATGAACGCAGCCGTGATCAGCCCGACGGCGCGGCCGCCAACGTCTCGGCCCAGGAAATACGCGGCGGCCACGGTGGCGACTCCGAACGCGGTGACCACCAGCCGAGCCACGTAGATGGTGGGACCCAATACCACGAAGGCGGCGGCGACAACGTAATTAAAGAATGAGCCCATGTACAGCTCGACGTCGGTGAGCGGAGCGAGCTCTCCGCGGTAGATCGCAAGGGCGCGAAGCGCGTTGAACGTCTCGTCGCGGAAGCGGGGAACTGCCCAGAGGTAGGGGTAGCGGACGGCTGCAGCCAGGCCAGTCAATCCGACCACCACGGAGAGGTCGACAGTGCCCGCCGTGAGGCGTCCGCGCAGCGCGGCGGACCAGTCACCTAGCGCGGGCCCCCTCCCCTCGCCCCTCCCCCAAGCTTGGGGGAGGGGCGAGGGGTGGGGGCGGGCCTGCAGCGTGGACGCCCACCCCGACCTGGGCCGGGCGACCCCTTCGCTCAAGGGCAGGAACCGCCGGAGATACACATCGAATGGCTGGGCGCGAGCGCGTCCTGCGCGCGTATCGCTCACTGGCTGTCAGCCGCGTGATGGTACAACAAGTGACCTGGCAGAGGGGAGCAGGCGCCGTTGCCCGGTCGCCGCCCTACGTGGTACCCTACACACATGAAGAAGACGAGCGTCTACCTTTCTGACGAGCACGTCGAGCGCCTCAGGCGGTTGGCGGCGGAGGAGGGCCGTTCGCAGGCGGAGATCCTCCGCGATGCGATTCTGGCTTATGCCAGTAAGGCGGCCCGGCCCCGGCGATTCGCTATGGATGGAGTCGCTTGCGGACCGGGTGGGTCGATCGCCGACATTCCAGAGGAGGAGCTTCTCGAAGGCTTCGGCGAAGATTGACTCTGATCGTCGACGCGGGTCCGCTCATTGCGCTGGTGGACCGCGATGACCCGCTCCGACCCATCGTCAGGCGCATCTTGAGGGAGGAGCCGGGCCAGCTCATACTACCGGCCCAGGTGTCCGCGGAGGTTGATTACTTGGTTTCCCGGCGCCTGGGCCGAGCGGCCCGCCTGGCGTACCTGCAGGATCTGGCTGATGGCAACCTCGACGTCGTCTGCTTGGAGCCTGGCGATTACAGGTTGGTCCTCGAATACGACCGCCAGTACGCAGACCTCGATCTCGGGCTGGCCGATATCTCGTTGGTCATCCTCGCCAGAAGATTCAACACGCGACGCCTTTTGACCTTCGACGAGCGGCACTTTCGAGCGGTTCGTCCACTGGATGGGGGTAGCTTTGTTCTGCTACCCCGTGATGCTTCCTAGCCGCTGTCTGCGACCTCACCCGAGGTTCGACGGCGGTGCGCTCCGGTACAATCGAGCGCGTGGACGATGAGGCGCCGCGCCTGCCGGGCGATCTCGAGCGTATCGCGTCGCTGTTCGACCTGCGCGGCCGGACGGCGCTGGTGACGGGCGCGGCGGGCGGCATCGGCCGAGCGATCGCGCTGGGGCTCGCGCACTTCGGCGCCGACGTCGCGGTCGCCGACATCGACCTGGGTGGGGTGGAGTCGACGGCCAGGACTGCGCGCGAGCTGGGCCGGCGAGCGACGGCGATCCGCGTCGACGTGACCGACTGGTCGAGCGTCGAGGCGATGGCGGGCGAGGCGGCCGCTGGACTGGGGCGGATCGACATCGCTTTCAACGTGCCCGGCATCAACATCCGCAAGCCGGCCCTCGATCTGGCGCCTGACGAGTTTCGGCGGATCGTGGACGTGAATCTGATCGGCGTCTTCCACTGCGCCAAAGCGGTCGGTGCGCTGATGGTCCGCCAGGGCGCCGGACGGATGATCAACGTCGCCAGCATCCATGGCCACGTCGGTGGAGAGGGTCAGGGCGGCTACGCGGCCTCGAAGCACGGCGTGATCGGCCTGACACAGGTCCTGGCGCTCGAGTGGGCGCCGTACAACGTGCGGGTCAACGCCTTGTCGCCCGGCCACGTGCACACTAACCTGGTCGTTCCGCTGGTAGCGGACCGCGACACCTACCAGCGGCTGCTCAGCCGTTACCCCGTTGGCCGCTTTGCCGAGCCGTGGGAGATCGTCGGCCCAGCCCTCTTCCTCGCCTCGGACGCCTCAACCTTCGTGACCGGCACCTCACTCCTGGTCGACGGCGGTCGGACGGCCGGGTAGATGACCTGGGCGTAGCGCGCAGTCGGTCAGGGGCCCCACCCCAACCCCTCCCCCAAGCTTGGGGGAGGGGTTGGGGTGGGGGCGTCCGCCGGCGGCGAATCCCACAGTCCTATCTGGAGGGCCTCGGGGCTGGCGCCCGTCGAGCCGATCCCCAGCTGGCTGAGCAGTTGCACCGCGTGGCTGATCTGCTCGGGGGTGACGTGGGAATGAAGCTCCACCGTCCGGATCGTCTCTGGACGGAGGTAGCGCGCGAGCATCGCGAAGTCGGTCTCACCCTGGCCGGGCGCCAGGTGGTCACGGCCTGCGAGCGTGTCGTGGATGTGCATTCCCAGCATGCGATCGCCATAGCGGCGGAGATAGTCCTCGTGTTCGACGAACCCGGCGTATTCGAGCTTGGCGCCGTGCCCGGCGTCGTGCCAGTAATAGACCGGCAGTCCGTCGCAGGCGGACAGGACGTCGGCCACTTCATCCAGACTTGGGATCTCGTGGTAGCCGTCCCGAGCCTCGACGCCGAGTCGAACCGGCGTTCCGGCGGCGTGCTCGCCCAGGGCGCGAATGCTTCGGAGCGCGGCGTCGAGGTGAGGGCCTTTTCTGGACTCGCGCTCGCGCCAGGCCTCGTCTACCAGCCGCCGATGCTCCTCACTGGAGCGACCGTGTTGGGCGATCGCATCGACGATCGTCCGCTGGCGCGGGAAGATGCCAACGTTGCCAAGGTGGATCACAACCCCGCGGGCGCCGACCTCGGATGCGAAGTCGATCGTTCGCTTGATCGCATCGACGCCGTAGACGCGCTCGCTCTCCACCGTCGATGCCAGCCAGTCGCCCCAGCGAGCCCGCGCTCCGCTGTCGTCGACCGCCACGGGGCAGGGGCTGTGGAGGCTGCTGATAACCACCTCGCGGTCGCCCGCCTCACGCCGCAGCTCCTCGAGCTGATCTGGCGTAAAGTGGCAGTACGCCTCGAGCTGCCTGAAGCCCAGCCCGCGGTGCTCCTCGACGATGCCAGCGACTCGCTGGTGGCGACTGCCGTTCCAGGAGGTCGAGAGCGAAAGTTCCAAGTTCAACGTTCCCAAGTTTAGCCGACTCCCACGATGCTTCAGTACCGCGACCGTGAGGGAGCGGCCGCTGGGTGACCGGTCCGCTCCCTCACGGTCGCGGTACTGAAGAGCGGGTAGCGCGGCTAAGCTCTACGGCAGCAGGCCACTCGCGCGTGCGCCCGCGAGCGCGTCATACGCGGGTCGCGTCGTGCCGTCAGGGTTGGTGATGCTCCACCAGTACTGCTCGTTGTCCTGAGTCCAGGTTGGGTCGGCCATGTTCCACACGAACATCACGCCGATCCAGGGCGTCCACCGCTCGCGAGCAAACTTGAATGCCCGCACGATGTAATCTGCCTGGACGTCGGGCGTCACGGCGTAGAAGGTCCGGTCGGGATGAATCGGATCGGTCGTCCAGCCGAACTCGTTGAGCCAGACCTGCTTGTTGGCGTCGCCGTTGGCCTCCATGATCGCCCGCAGTCCCTCGATGCGGCGGAAGTAGAACGACGGGTGGGGATAGGCCGGGTCCGAGCCTGGGTCGGCTTCGGGGGCGTGGTTGTAGCCAGCCCCATGCATGCCGATCACGTCCGAGTATAGGGCCAGGTCGGCCTTGTAGAGCCAGCCCAGGTAGACGTCATCCGGCTGGGCCGTGCCGTCATTCGTCCCGGTCGGCGATAGCCCGGCACTGATGATGATCTTGGATGGATCGACCTCCTTGACCATTTGGAAAGTCTGCTTGAGCATGTACATGTACTGTTTGGCCTGATCGCGGTTGATCAGCGCCCCGGCCCACTCGCGATTGAGGTTCGGCTCGTTCCAAACCTGGATCGCCTGAATGGTCCCCTTGGGTGAGTCGGCCCGGTAGCGCCGCGCAACGGACTGGACGAAGTCGGCGTAGTCGAACATATCGTCAGGCGGGCCGTTTTCGGCCGGGACCACTCGCGACCAGGGTGGGGCGTGATCGATGCGGGCCATGATCTTGATGCCGGCCACGCTAAGGGCACCCACGACCCGGTCCAGGTCATCCCAGTCATAGCAGTTCTTGCAGCTCGGCTCGATGCTCCGCCAGGGCATGTCGAGCCTGGCCCAGCCTAAGCCGGCC
>DASPXK010000287.1:0-5204 GCA_035637315.1 Chloroflexota bacterium | reverse complement strand
TTCGCCGACCCGCCTCGCTGGCAAGCGTTCGCCGTCGCGGGCATGGCGCTGGGGCTCGGCTATCTCACCCGTCCGACGGCAGCCGGCCTGGCGTTGGCCCTCCTGCTCGGCGTCGCCGCTGCCGGGCGTAACAGGCGCCGGCTCGTCGCTCCGATCGGCGCCCTGCTGGTCGGGATGACTATCTTCGTGTTCCCAATCACGATCTACAGCCTGGCCACGCGTGGATCCCTTTCATACTCAGGGCAGACCTACCTATACGCCGTCCAGAAGGACGCCGACGTCCTGCGAAACGGGTACGGGCGGCCGCTGCCGACGACGGCCGAATTCGTCACGGCGAACCCGGACTTTGTCGCCGCGGCAGTCCTCGACAATATTTCCGACTACGCCAAGCTGGTGTTCCTGGACGGCGACTGGCTCCTACTTCTACTGCCCGTCTGGCCGTTTGCCATCGCGGCGCTGGTCCGCGGCAGATATCCGCGCGCGGCCTGCCCGGTCCTGCTGCTCGCGGCAGCCAACTTCTTTACCTACGCTCTGACGTGGGCGAATTATCAGGAGCGCTATCAGCTCCTTACCCTCCTGCTCCTACTGCCGTTCGCGGTCGACGGGCTGGAGCGGCTCGGGCTTTCGAGGCTGAGCCTCGCGCTTGGGCGACGAGTAGACCTGCTGCACATCGCCGTCGCTGGCATCGCGCTGTTCTGGTCGGTCACGCTGGTGCGCGAGTATCGTGGCGAGTTCAGGTATGGTGAGGAGCCCACTTTCACCCGTGTCGACCGCGGCCTGAGGTGGACAGGTCCTCCCCGTTGGGTCCAGGACAATGACCTCTCCAGAATCATTGACTGGATCAACGCCCGGACGGACCGCGATGATGTGCTGGCGCATGGCCAGCCTTGGCCTTTCACATTCTTCACCGAGCGGCCGGCGACGCTGCTGCCCATCAAGCTCACTCCCGAACGGCTGCGTGGCTTCCTGGTGGACTACCGCGTAGCCTACGTGCTGCTGGACACCCGTGACCGAGATCGTCGCGTCTACCAGGATGACCTGGAAGCCTTTGCGACGGAGGGCGTCCGCATGACGGGGCTGGGAAACTACCGCGTCTTCGACACCCGCTCGCTGTGGTCCTCACCCCCGGCCCCTCTCCCCTCGCCCACGCTTGGGAGGGGGGCGGGGGGTGAGGGCTCTATGCGAGGATGACCCTGGCGTCGACGGCCAGAAGCCCAGTGGGGTATGCGAAGACCGGGTTCAGATCGAGCTCGGCGACTTCGGGCGTCGCGACCATCAGCTCAGAAAGGCTCAGGAGGGCCCGCTCGATTGCGTCGCGGTCGATCGCGGGCCGTCCCCGAAACGGACCCAGCAGGCGGGCCGCGCGAATCTCGTCCACCATCTCGGCCGCGTCGATCTCGTCCAGAGGGGCAACCCTCAGCGCGATGTCTTCGTACACCTCGACTAGCACGCCTCCTAGCCCGAACGTAACGACTGGCCCGAATTGCGGATCGCGATGTGCGCCGAGCAGCAGCTCGAGTCCTGGCGGCGCCATCGGCTGGACCGCTACCCCCTCGAACCTGACGGCTGGCCGGGCGGCGTTGGCGCTGGCCTTCAGCTCCTCGAAAGCTCGCTCGACAGCGTCCTCGTGGTCCAGGGCCAATCGGACTCCGTCGACGTCGCTCTTGTGTACGACATCGGGCGAGACGAGCTTGAGCACAGCCGGCAGGCCAAGCTCGCGTGCGCGCTCCCGCGCCTCGGCGGCCGACGTTGCGAGTCGAGTCGGGGCCACCGGGATGCCCCAGATAGCGACGAGCTCTTTCGCCTCGATCTCGCCCAGCGCCCTGCGCCCCTCGGAACGGGCGCGGCCGATTAGCTCGCTCGCCATCCTGTCTCCTCCTGTTGAGCCGTCAGCCCTCAGCCATCAGGGCTCCGCGCTCTCCCGGCCCTCACCCCCTGGCCCCTCTCCCTTCCGGGGGGTGAGGGGGAACCCGGCTCCCCTTTCCCTCCTGGGAGGGAGAGGGGCTGGGGGCGAGGGCGCCATTGCCTGATAGTTGACCACCCGGTGAGTCGGGTATACTTCGGCGGCCGGCCAAGGGAGTATCCCCGAGGCGCGCCCCCAACGACCAGGGCGGCCTGAGCCGAACGAGGAGTGCTGCGTGCCGACCACCCGGTCCGCCGAAAAGATGATGCGAGTGGCCGCCCAGCGGCACTTGCGCAACCGTGCGGTCAAATCCGCGGTCAAGACGTACATCCGCAAAGCCGAGCGGGGTATCGCGGCCGTTGCCGACGACGCCCAGTCACTCGTGGTCCAGGCGGTCCGATCGCTCGACAAGGCCGCGACGAAGGGGGTCCTTCACGCGAGAAACGCGGCCCGGCGCAAGTCCCGGCTCATGAAGAAGCTGAACGTGGCCCTTTCGACCGCGGCAGCTCCCGTCGAGGCCGCCGCGCCCAAACGGCGCGGCAGCACGCGCACGACGGCAAAGAAGGCCAGCACTACGGCTAAGACGACTCGGACCACCAAAACCGGCGCGTCGGCTGCCCGATCCTCACGCGCCCCTGCCAAGCCCCGAGCGACCAGGAAGGCCTAACTTCCCGTCCACCCCAGGGCCAGGTGTGACAACCCTGGCGAAATGCGCTATCCTGGGAAACCGGGTGTCCCTTCAGGGTGTCTGTACCGGCCCGATAGGGCCGGGATCGTGGGAGGCGCGATGGAGATCTGTCGACACGACCGCGGAGCCGAGCAGATCGACGCGCTGGACGAGGACATGCACTGCTGGGGGTGGCAGTGCACGGCCTGCGGGCACGATACCCCTGGCGAATGCCATCACCGGACCTGGTGCCGTGAGGACTTCTGCGGGCAGATCCCGATGCCCGCGGCCGAGCTAGTTCCGGCTGGGGCGGTTTCGTAGTGGAGCCCAACCCGTAGGGGCACGGCATGCCGTGCCCTACTGTGACGCCCGACGGCTAAATCAGCCTCCCGCGCGCTGGATGGCCTCCTCGAGCGCTCGTCGGGTGAAGACGCGCGCCAGATGGGCACGGTACTCCGCCGAGGCGTGAATATCGTCGTTGCAGTCGATGCCGTCGGCAGCCTTGTCGGCCGCGGCGCGGACGGCGTCGCCCCCCTTGCCGGCCAGCGCCTGCTCGACTCCTTCGGCTCGGTACGCCTTTGGGCCGACGCCGGTCACGCCAACCCGAACGCGCTCGATCGAGCCGCCGCTGCCGAGCGTCGCGACCGCCGCGACACCGGTTAGAGCGTAGTGCGAGGCCGGATGATCGAACTTCTGGTAGGACGTGCCGGTCCTGGGTGCAAGGGCGGGGAAGCGGACCTGGGTAATGATCTCCTCCTCGGCCAGTGCCGTGGTCAGGATGTCGACGAAAAAGTCCGCGGCCTTGATCGTCCGCTCGCCCCTCGGGCCGCGGGCTACCACCTCGCCCTCCAGCGCAAGGAACACAGCCGGCAGGTCGCCGGCTGGATCGGCGTGGGCCAGGCTGCCGCCAACCGTGCCGCGGTTGCGGACCTGCAGGTCGCCCACTCTCTCCTCCGCCTCGGCCAGCAAGGGCAGGGCCCGTTTGATCTCCGGCGAAGAGGCGACTTGAGCATGCGTCACCATCGCGCCGATTGTGATGCCGCTCGGCTCGACCTTGATCTCATTCAAGCCCGGCACTCGTCGAAGATCGATCAGTTTGGCTGGCTCGGCGAGCCGCAGTTTCATCATTGGCAGCAGGCTGTGTCCGCCGGCCAGCAGCTTGGCGTCCCCGCCACCCTCAGCCAGGAGCTTGAGCGCCTCGTCAAGCGTGCTTGGCGCCACGTAGTCGAATTTCGCTGGGTACATCCCGCTTACCTCCCGTTCCCGCCCTGGGCGGCGCGCCAGACTCGCTCAGCTCTGAGCGGCATGTCGATATGCTTCATCCCCAGAGCATCGCAGACGGCGTTGACTATGGCCGGCGTAGAGCCGATCGTGGCCGCCTCGCCGATCCCCTTGACTCCGAGCGGATTGACCGGCGACGGCGTCACGGTGCGAGACATCTCGAACATCGGGAAATCGCCCGCTTTGGGAATGGCATAGTCGTTGAGCGTGCCGGTGACGAGTTGGCCGTTCTCGTCGTAGATGACTTCCTCGAGCAACGCCTGTGCGATTCCTTGCGCCAACCCGCCGTGCAGCTGGCCGTCCACGATCATCGGATTTATGACCCGACCACAGTCGTCGACCCCGACATACCGTCGCAGCTTGACCTTACCAGTCTCCGTATCGACCTCGACTACGGCGATGTGAGTGCCGAATGGAAAGACGAAATTCGGCGGCTCGAAGAATGCGACGCCCTCCATCCCCGGCTCGATCTCTGGCGGCAGCTTGGCGGCCAGGTACGCGATCGTCGTAGCCTCCTGAATCGTCATCTTGCGATCGGGCGCGCCCTTGACCGTGATCGTCCCGCTCTCATAGGTCAGGTCGTCGATCGAGGCTTCCAGGACGTGGGCCGCGATCTTGAGCGCCTTCTCCTTCACCCGATCGGTCGCGCGCGCCACCGCGCTGCCACCAACCGCCAGCCCGCGGCTGCCGAAGATGCCGAGCCCGTATTGGACCGTGGAGGTGTCGCCGTGGACGACTCGGATGTCGTCCATCGGGACGCCCAGGCGGTCACCCACGATCTGCGCGAACGTGGTCTCCTCGCCCTGTCCATGCGGATGGGCACCCGTCAACACGGTCACGCTGCCGGTCGGCTCGACTCGTACGGTGGAGCTTTCCCAGCCGCCGGCCGGCATCGCGGCCGAGGGACCCATGCCGCAGACTTCGACGTACGTGGAAAGGCCGACTCCAAGCCGCTTCGTGCCGCTCTGGGCCATTCGGCGCTGCTCCTCGCGAAGCTGCTGGTAGCCGACTGTGTCGAGCGCCTTCTGGAGCGCCGGCTCGTAGTCGCCGCTGTCGTACGCCAGCCCGGTTGCCGTTGTGAAGGGGAATTGGTCAGCGCCGATGAGGTTCTTGCGCCTGACCTCGGCCGGGTCCATTTTGAGCTCCGCGGCGACAATATCCACGACTCGCTCCAGGTAGTACGTCGCCTCAGGCCGTCCGGCTCCACGATAGGCGTCGGTGGCCATCTTGTTGGTGAAGACAGCGATCACCTCGATCGCCACGTTCGGGATCTTGTACGGGCCCGGCAACATGAGGCCGGTCAAGGTGGGGATGGCTGGCGTCAGGAGCTGGTGATACGCGCCCAGATCGGCG
>DASPXK010000286.1:0-6492 GCA_035637315.1 Chloroflexota bacterium | reverse complement strand
CCCCGCTGGGCTCAAGCTCTCCCTGAGCAGCGCCAAACCTTGGTCCCGCGGAGCAGGACTCAGCTCGTCAAAGGACACGCCGTGTCGCATCACGAAGGGGTGGATGTTGCTCCACCGCCGCCACGCGTCGCTGTCGACAGGCACGAGCGCCTTTGCCCTCTGCGTCGAGCCAAACAAGGCGAGGAAGGCGTCGGCCGCGTCTTTGATTGGCCGGGTCGGGATGCCGGTTTTCTGGATCGGGAAGAGGCCAGGAACGACGCTTCCGTCTGTTGTGATCCCTGTGAACGGCTCACTCAGCGAAGCTTGCGCGGCCTGCTTGTAGCGCGCGAGAAACTCTGAAAGCGGAGCTAGCAGGGCCCTGCCGGAGGCGGACGGTCGTTGTCTTGGTCGAAAGCCTGCAAGAGAGCCTGTCAGCGTAGTGGCCACTGGTCGAGTCCTCCTTCGTCGTGCTGGGCGGCCGTGGGTCCAGCTGTGGCCGCTGGGCACCGTAGCCTATTGCGGCCCGATTACGCTACCGCGTTACGCCAGGAATTGCCTACGGCGACCAGATTCAGTTCGGCGGGCCAGTCGACGCGCGGATCACGAGCTCGGGCGCCAGGACCTCGTGGCGGGGCGGCTGCCGCCCGTCGCCGATGCCCTCGAGGACGATCTCGGCCGCTCTCCGTCCGGCCTGGGCGATGGGCAGCCGGACCGTCGTCAGCGGCGGTTCGGTCAGCCTCGCGTGCAGGTCGTCGTTGGCGCCGATGACGCTCACCTCGTCGGGGACCCAGACCCGGGCCCGCGTGAGCGCGTTGATCACGGCGATGGCCATCGAGTCGCTCGCCGCGAAGATCGCCGTCGGCCGCTCAGGGAGCTCGATCAGCCGATTCGTAGCCTCGAAGGCGCGCTCGTAGGAAAAACCGGCCTGGAGCACGAGGCGGTCGTCGATGCTCAGGCCCGCTTCACCCATCATCGACCGATAGCCGGCTAGCCGCGCGACCGCGGACTGCCGGCGAGGCTCGTCGAGGGTCCCGGCCACGTGCGCGATCCGACGATGGCCCAGCTCGATCAGGTGGTTCGTCGCCAGCCGACCAACCGTCACGTCGTCCCAGACGATGTGGTGCACCTGGAGGCCCCTGACTGGACGGTTGATGACGACGACCGGTATACCCTGCGCGGCCAACCAGGCAACGTGGTTTGATGGTCTGTCGAAGGTATTCCCCATGAAAATGATGCCGTCGACACGCTTATCGCTGAGAGTTTCGAAGGCGGCTCGCTCGCGCTCGTAGTCTTCGGCGCAGGCCAGGACGACCGAGTAGCCCGCCTCGCGCGCCACCTGCTCGATACCCTCCACCAGGCGGTGGAAGAGCGGATGCACGATGCTCGTGATCACGACGCCGAGCGTACTCGTCCGTGCCAGGATGAGGCCGCGCGCGATCGCGTTCGGGCGATAGTTCAAAGCGCGGGCGGCGGCGACGATCCGCTCGCTCGTCTCGGGGCTTGCCCATCCTGATCGCCCGTTGAGCACCTGGGACACCGTGCTCATCGATACGCCGGCGAGGCGAGCAACTTCTCGTATGGTGGCAGGCCGTGCGGTCGTCAGTGCCTCGCTACTTCGATCGCCGTCTCTGCTCATCTGCCGTGCAGGCCCGCCGTGCTGATGCCTTCGACCAGGTACCGCTGGAAGAAGATGAACACCGCGAAGACGGGCACCAGCGCCAGCGTGGACATCGCGAAGATGGCGCCCCAGTTGGTCACCGTCGACGGATCAGCAAAGGTGCGGAGGGCGACCGAGATCGTGTACAGCTTCGGGTCGTTCAGGTAGATCAGCGGGTGCAGGAAGTCACCCCACGTGAAGTAGAACGAGAAAATCGCCGCCGTGACCAGGGCTGGCGTGATCAGCGGCACGATGATCCGGAAGAAGGTCCCGAACTCGCCGCAGCCATCGATCGCAGCCGCGTCGTCGAGCTCGCGCGGAATGCCGCGGATAAACTGCATGATCATGAAGATGAAGAAGGCCTGGCCCCCGATCCGCGGCAGGAGCAGCGGCCAGAACGTGTTGAGCCATCCCAGCTTGGCGAACAAGATGTACTCGGGTATCACCTGCACCTGCACGGGCAGCATCAGGGTCATGATCATCAGCGTAAACCAGACGCGCTGGCCCGCGAAGCGGAGCCTGGCGAACCCATAGGCCGTGAGCGCGGATGCGCACACCGTCAGGACGGTCCCGAAGCCGGCGTAGATCAGCGAGTTTCGGAAGAAGATGGTGAACGAGATGCCGCCGAACCCGGCCCAGCCCTGTGCGTAGTTGTCGAGCGTGAAGGTCGTCGGCACAAGCGACGTGACGTCCGTAAAGATCTGGTCCGGCGGCTTGAACGAGCTCGCGGCCACCCAGAGGAGCGGATAGAGCATCAGGAACCCGAGCCCGCAAACGCCGGTGTGGAAGACGATCGACGTGATCGCGGTCGACGAAAGCCTCGGCCGGGCCGGACGGCTCACCGCGATCACCGCTCACCCTCCGACTCCGATTCGTAGTACACCCAGCGCGACGACGAGCGGAAGATCAGGGCTGTAAAGCACGCGATCACGGCCAGCAGAACCCACGCCATCGCCGCCGCGTAGCCCATCTGCGAGTCCTTGAAGCCCTTCTGGTACAGGTAGAGGGAGTAGAGCAGCAGGCTATCCAGCGGCGCACCCGTGCCGCCGGAGATGATGAACGCCGACGTGAACACGGTAAAGCCAAAGATCATCTGCAAGACCAGGTTGAAGAAGATGAGCGGGGTGAGGAGCGGGACAGTGATCCGGAGGAAGCGGACCCACCGCCCGGCTCCGTCGATCGCGGCCGCCTCGTAGAACTGGCTGGGGATCTGGCGGAGGCCGGCCAAGAAGATGAGCATCGGCGAGCCGAATTCCCAGACGGACAGGAGAATCACCGTCCAGAGCGCCGTCGACGGGTCTCCCAGCCAGGCGTGGCCGGTCACGCCGACCGCGGCGAGCGCGTTATTGATCAACCCACTGCGCCCGAACATCTCGCGCCAGACGACGGCCACCGCGACGCTCGCGCCCACGATCGAGGGCGCGTAGTACGCCGCCCGGTACCCGTAGACGAGCCGGCGAGAGTTGTTGAAGAGCATCGCCAGCGCAAGGGCAAAGGCGAGCTTGAGCGGAACCGCCGCCAGGGCGAAGGAGAACGTTGCCGACACGGCCCGCCAGTAGCGCGAGTCGTTGAAGAACATGCGCTGGAAATTGTCCAGGCCGACCCAGCGCAGCGTTGGAGAGAGCACGTTGTAATCGGTGAACGCCAGGAAAGCCGACCCGATCATCGGCAAGGCCGTAAACGATAGGAAGCCAAACAGCCAGGGCGCGATGAACAGGTAGCCGGTCAGGTTCCTCTGCCAGGCCCGCGGTCTCGCGGCGGTGGCGGCCGCCGGCCTGGCGCTCGCCCCCAGCCCCATCTGCCTGGAAACGCTATCCGGCGCGACGCCGGCCATCTCTGGCCTCCCGCGGTGAGCGCGCACTAAGCCGCGCTCACCGCGCTACCTTCCCTATCTGCTGAGCGCCGACCGCCGCTACTGCGACTGCAGCAGCGCGGTAGCATCCTTCCTGAAGCTGGTGACGGCCGCCTCAGGCGAGATCCTGCCAAACAGGACCGGATCGACGAGCTGCGGTAAGTAGATATTGTCGATCAGCTTGGGCTGCGCCGCTGGATCCGGCGGCGGGAGCGGGCTGTTGTCTTTTTCGAGGCGCGACAGATAGTCGAGCACCTCGACCTGGGCCGGTGTCGAGAGGGGCTTGATCGCCTCCAGGACGGCCGGCGCGATCGGGACGCCGCGCTCGCCCAGCAGGATCTTATTCGCGTCGACGTCATTGGTGATGAAATCGACGAACATCGCCGCTTCCTTGGGGTGTTTCGAGCCCGCCGTGATCGAGATGAACTGGGACGGCTTGAAGTAGTTCTCCGACTGGCCGCCCACGGGCCGCGGCAGCGGCTGCAGCCTCAGTTTTCGATCCGCGCCGGCCGCCGTCCAGACGGCGACGAGCTGGTTGCTCCACATGTAGTCCATGGCCGATTTGGCCGCGACGATCGGGCGCGCCTCGACCGAGGCGGTGCGCCACTGGGCGATCTCGTCCTGAACGCTGGGGATCGCCCCGGCCTCCTGGAGGCGAAGGAGCAGCTTGAAGTAGTCGACGAGCGGCTGGTCGTCAGTGTACCCGAGGGCCTTGCCGTCCTGGCTGAAGCCCCACTTGCCGTAGCCCAGGTACAACGACTTCCAGAGCTGCTGGTCCGAAAGGGTGGGACCGGCTCCATAGGTCCCGAGCTTCGTATGAATGTCGAGCACCGTCTTCTCGAAGTCGGCCCAGGTCCAGTTGGGGGCCGGCAACGGCACACCGGCCTTGTCGAAGGCCGCCACGTCGAGGACGACCGTCTGCGAATTGTTGCCCAGGTTCACCGCGTACAGCTTGCCGCCGATCCGGCCGCCGTCGATCGAGTTCTTGGCGACGCTCGATAAGTTGATGGTGTTGTCGCTGACAAAGCTGTCGAGCGCCAACAACTGGCTATTGCCCACCCAATTCGACAGGGTCGCGTAATCCTGCTGCATCAGGTCCGGTAGGTTCCCGCCGGTCGCCTGGGTGGTCATCTTGGTGAAGTAGTCCTGGAAGCCCGCGAACTCGTAGCTGATCGTGATCCCGGGATTCTTCTGCTGGAAGAGCTGAATCGCCTTGATCGTTCGGTCGTGGCGATCCTGCGAGCCCCACCAGGCGAAGCGGAGCTCGACTGGTGGCTGGCCCGCGGCAGAGGCCTTCGCGGCGGGGGTGGCCGGCGCCTGGGCGGCGGGCTGGGCCGGGGCGGCTGTCGGCTTTGCCGCCGCTTCCGGCGGACTTGTCGCCTTGGCTGCCGGTGCTGGCCCGGCCGGTTGGCCGCACGCGGCTAACGACACACACGAGAGCGTGAGCACACTCAGCCATGCAGGACCCGACTTGCGACGCATTTTCGCCTCCTCCTTCTGCACCTCAGAACTGGGGCAGGTACTGGCTGTGGGCCTGTAGCAGCTCGTCGAGCATGCGCGGCGCCGAGCGGAAGTCGCGCACGAGCGGGTCACCGAGCAGGGCCTGGAGGGCCAGCTGGCGATCACCCGTCAGGGCCGCGTCGACGATCATCTCCTGATTGACCACGTGCTGGGCCATGGTGCTGAGAACCCCTGGCGGGAGCGGTCCGACACAGATCGGCTCGGCTCCGGCCGCGCCCACTTCGGCGAGCGTCTCCACCACGGCCCCGCGCGGCAGGTTGTCAATCTGGCCCCGGTTCGGCAGGTTGACAATCGCCCGCGTTGAGCGACCATTGGCGATCGCCGCGATAATGCCCGCCAGCTCCTCGGGGGACCGAACGAGCGGAAGCGGCTCGCGGCCGTCCAGCCAGGCTCGGACGCTGGCCTGCGCCGCGCGGACCATCTCCTCACGGTGTTCGATCAGGGTTAGCAGCACTCCGTAGTCCGCGCCCTGGTGGGTGGCATCCGTCAAGAAGTGGGGGAAGAACTCGGCCACGTGGCGATCGCCGGCGGCCGGCAGGTAGCCGTACACGTCGAGCAGCGCGAGCTTGAGTCGCCAGCGATCCAGAAACGGCTCGCGGTAGCCCCCGCCCGGCTTGAGTGGGATGTCGCGCCCGCGTGCCATGTGCTCCCGAATCATCCGGAAGCCGTCCTGGCCCCTGATCTTCAGCTCGAGCAGCCAGATCAAGTGGTTGATCCCGCCGACGCGCATCTCGAAGTCCTCGACCGTCGCGTCGAACATCCGCATCATCGCCCCGCGAACCCCCAGCAGCTCGTGGCACAGGCCCATGGTCTTGACGCGCGTCACCTTAGTCACAGCTCGGGTCAGGGTGGTCAGCGGGTTGGTCAGGTTCAGCAGCCAGGCGTCGGGACAGACCCGTTCTACTGTTCGCGCGATGTCGACCAGGACCGGAGTGTTGCGCAGCGCCCTCGACAGCCCGCCGGGCCCGACCGTGTCGCCCACCGACTGGCAGATGCCGTACTTAAGAGGAATATCCAGGTCGCGGCGCATCGCTTCGAGGCCACCGGTCGTGATGGTGACGGCGACATACTCGGCGTCGCGCAGCGCTTCGGCCAGGTCCATGCTGGCCTCGACGGCGATGTCGGCGTCAGCCGCGGCCATGATCTTGCGTCCGAGCCGCTGCAGGTCCTCGAGCGCGGACGGGTCGATGTCGTGCAGGACCACGGTCCCGGCCAGGTCACCGCTCAGCGCGATGTCGGTGAGCAGTTTGGGGGTCCAGTTGTAGCTGCCCCCACCCACAAAGCAGATCCGAGTCCGCGCCACGCGCCGCGACCCCTCCCGCCAGGAGCCCGAAGCAGCCACCTGGCTCGGCATTGAGGTGGAGCCAAAACGTTTTGGCTCGCCGGCATCCAATCTAGCAGGGGCGGCAGGTGCTGTCAAGACTTGGCCACCGTCCGCGCCTTCTTACACCTTGCCTGCCCGCTCATCTGGGTGCGCTACCTC
>DASPXK010000285.1:0-4290 GCA_035637315.1 Chloroflexota bacterium | reverse complement strand
TGGGGTCAGAGAGATGCGGTTTGGCGTCGTAGCGATCGTGGTAGGCCTCGGCCTGCTCGGCCTCTGCCAGCTGGCGGGCCCTGCGCGGCTGGTTGCCGCCGAGGGCGCGCCGAACCTGGCGCCTGGCGATCCGCAGCGTGGGAAATACGTCTTGGAGCTCGGTCAGTGCGCCGGCTGCCACGGCCAGAACCTGGCCGGTTGGCGAGCGGGCGGCCCACCCGAGCAGCCAGAATCGGCGCCGTTTGGCGAGCTGTTCGCCGGCCCGTTTGGCACAGCACCAGCACGAAACATCACCCCGGATCGCGAGACGGGCGTCGGCTCGTGGACTGACGAGCAGCTGATCGAGGCGATTCGCAACGGCCGCGAGCCGAAGGGCAGCCAACTGTTCCCGATCATGCCCTACCTGACCTTCCATTTCATGAGCGACCAGGACGTCTCGGACCTGGTCGCGTTCCTGCGAACGGTGCCGCCAGTGGGCAACCGTGTCCCGGAGCGCAACCTGACCGGGCCGCTCCCGCCGCTGCCGCCCCTGCCGCCCTCGCCGGCCCAGGCGCCGACGAGCGGCCTGGACCGTGGCGGCTATCTGGCGAACGCCGTCGTGGGCTGTGGCGACTGCCACACTCCGCTGTCGACGAGCGGAGCGCCGGACCGCAGCCGGCAGTTGGCTGGCTGGTTCGTGCCTCGAGCCGAGGGTCGGTTCGAGATTGCCCCGAACATCACGCCCGACCCGACGACCGGCATCGGCCGCTGGTCGAGCGAGGACATCATCCATCTACTGAAGACTGGCGAGCGGCCGTTCGGCCTTCCGCCGGTCAAGGGGCTGATGAAGCTGGTGATCGAGGAGCCGCCGCTTGGCGGTCTCAACCAGCTCACGGACTCGGATGCTCAGGCGATCACGGCCTATCTGAGGAGCATCCCGCCAATTAGCAACGTCGCCCAGCCGCCTGGTCCACCGGCTCCGCCACCTCAGGCTCAGCCGTCCCCGTTTGCGGCCCCGTCCCCGGCCCCGGCTGTCCAACCAGCCCAGGTCCCGCGCGCCCTGCCACGGACCGGCTCGGCGCTCGAGTTGGCCGGGCTAGTCGGAGCGCTGGGCGTCACGCTCGCCGCGGGGGGAGTCGCTATTCACCGCCGGCGGCGGAGGGACTAAGCATCAGATCAGGATGACGAGAACGGGCTATTTGAAGCGGTAGGTGATCCGGCCGCGCGTCAGGTCGTAGGGGGACAGCTCCATCTTGACCCGATCGCCCGGCAGGATGCGGATGAAGAACTTGCGCATCTTGCCGCTGACGTGGGCCATGACTCGGTGGCCGTTGTCCATCTCTACCCGAAACGTCGCGTTGGGAAGGGCCTCGACCACAGTCCCCTCAACTTCGACGGCCTGTCCTTTGGCCATCAACACCTCCACCTGGTCTGCCGCTCCCAGACGCAGTCATGGTAGCGCATCCGTCGACGCGGGCGCCTCACTCCCGGCTCCGGGTCGGCGTCGAGCGCCAGGCGTCGAGGAGGCGGGCCTCCAGCACCTGGCTTGCCGCGAGGCCCGAGGCCTTGACGTAATATCGAGCGGCCGCCTCCAGTACGCGCAGCGGCGCCAGCCCGACGATCTCGCTGCCGGCGATCTCCACTCTCCGCTCCTCGGCCTGGCCACGGACCGCTTCATACACGACGTGGAGCGGCGTCTGGTCGGTGTCCAACAGGTTCATTGAAACCTGGACCAGGCCCGGGTCGGCGGTTGCCATCCCCCGCGCCTGGACGGCGGTCAGCCCGCCGCTCGACTGGCGGACGCGTCTCGCGATCTCACGCGCGACCTCGACCTCGGGCGTCGCCAGGTTGATGTTGTAGGCGACGAGAAACAGCCGCGCCCCCACCGCGGTCGCCCCAGCGGGCCCGAGCCGCTTCGGCCCGAAGTCAGGCGCTCGGTCTGGGTCCGTCTCGATCTCGGCCTGGAGCGCCTCGAACTCCCCCTTGCGGATGTCGGGCAGCCATCTTCGCCCGGGTCGCCGGGCGGCCTCGGCGTACAGGTAGACGGGGATCTCCAGCTCGTCCGCCAGGCGCTGCCCGAGCTCGTTGGCGAGCGCGACACAGTCCAGCATCGTGACTCCAGATACAGGCACGAAGGGCACTACGTCAGTGGCCCCGATCCGCGGGTGCTCGCCCACGTGCTGGCGCATGTCGATGAGCTGGGCGGCCCGCTCGGCGCAGCAGAAGGCCGCCTCGACCGCCGCCCGCGGGCCCCCGACGAGCGTCAGGACCATCCGGTTGTGGGCCGCGTCAGCGTGCACGTCTAGGACGCTGATGTTGGCGACGGCGGCCGCGGCGTCGCGAATCGAGTCGATGATCGCCTGGCGGCGGCCCTCGCTGAAGTTGGGAACGCACTCGACGAGCTGCACGTGCTGGGCTGAGCTCCGGGCCGATTATACTGAGCCACCCAGGACCTGACGTCTTCGACTGCTGGGGGACGAATGGCTCGCCCGGACCTGGCCGAGCTCAGCGTAACGGGGTTCCTCGACCGCCTGGCCTCCGCCAGCCCGGCGCCGGGCGGTGGCAGCGTGGCAGCTCTGGTCGCCGCGCTGGCCGGCGCTCTGATCAGCATGGTCTGCAACCTGACGGCGGGGCGCGAGAGGTTCGCGGACGTCGAACGAGAGGTGCGGGCGATCCTCCAGGCCGCCGAGAGCATCCGCCAGCAGATGCAGACCGCGATCCAGGCCGATGCCGACGCCTATGAGACCGTGATCGCCGCGTTTCGACTGCCACGCGGGACCGGCGCCCAGAAGACGGCGCGGGCCGAGGCGATCCAATCGGCAAGCGCCCAGGCCGCTCGCGTCCCGCTCGAGGTCGCCGAGGCATGCGCGGCGGTGATCGGCCTGTGCGAGCGGGCCGTGCTTATCACCAATCCAAACGCGGTAAGCGACATCAGCGTGGCGGTGCTGCTGGCTGGCGCTGGAGCGGACGCGGCCGCAGCCAACGTCGAGATCAACCTGGTGTCGATCAGCGATGAGCAGCTCGTGGCGGACCTGCGCCAGCGACTCGTCAGCGAGACAACTGGCCTGGCTCCAAGGGTGGCGAAGGTGGTTGCCCAGGCGCACGAGCGGATGAGGGGCTGAGCCGCACGATCGCGAGGCGGGAGCCGGCGTCGCCGAGCCATTGGGTGACGATGTGGGCGTCCTCCTCGTGGTCAGGCGGGCGGCTTTCTCGTCGGAGCTCGTCCACAATTCGCGCCAGGGCGGTGGGGCTGCTCAGCGGGATGTCGGGTGCCAGGCTGGTCGAGGCTAGCAGATGGCCGTGCCCAAGCAGGTGAGCGCGTCGCCTGCCACCCTGGTCGGGAGGCTCGACGGCCAGGAATGGCTCGCTCAGGGAGATGCCGAGCAGCGGCGACGGCGAGCAAACGAAGTCGAGCACTCGACGGATCAGCGCGCGGGTCCGCTCGGCGGCGGCTCGATCGCCGGCCCCGCTCTCGGTGCGCATCTGCTGCTGGAGGAGGTCCAGCGCGTCAGCCCGATTTCCCGACAGCAGGCGGACGGCGGCCTGAACGGCTTCTCGTTGAGTCTGCAGGTCGACGAGTCGGCGCATGCAAGCCGGCGGATACACCGTCTTCGCGAGCGCAAGGCTGGCCCGGGCGGCCCGCTCGCTCCGAAACGGACCGAGATACAACGCGCCGTCGGCAGCGACGTCGGCCACAAGCTGGGCCCGCGGGACTGGATCATTGGCGGCGGCTCGAATGATGGTTCGCCGCTGGCGCTGGCGGCGCTGGACGTTGAATGGCGGCCGGTGGCGTCTAATGAGCCTGGCCTCGAGCACGCGCGCCTCCAGGTCCGAGTCGGTAGGGATGGTCTCCACGCGGGCGGCCCGCGCGCTGAGCCCCTCCAGCCGACGGTGCAGAGCGAAGGACCGACCCAGGTAGGCGGCGAGGCGTCGCCGCAGATCGATCCCTTTGCCGACATAGAGCACGGCCCCGTCGTGCCCCCTGACGAGGTACACGCCTGGCCCGCCGGGCACCCCGGCCAGCCACCGGTGATCGAGCGGCTCCGGGGGCGGGGCGGGCACGCCCAGGAGTGCTCGCTGGACGTCGAGTAGCTCACCGCCCCCACGTTGTCTGGCGATCCGGACCAGTGCGAGCGTCACCCGCGCGATGGCCTCGGCGTCGGCGGGTGGGTAGCCCGGGCGTGGATGGTTCAGCCCGAGCTGTTCTGCCACGGCCACGAGGCTGGGCTTTCGCCGCTCCGTCAGGAGAAGCCGCGCGAGCATGTCGAGCTCGACCTGGCGGTTCGCCAGGCCCGGCTTCCCGGCTCGCGA
>DASPXK010000284.1:0-16387 GCA_035637315.1 Chloroflexota bacterium | reverse complement strand
GCCACATGATCGGGAAGCTGGAGGGGCCGGAGATCCTGGCGAATGCCATCCGGCCAGCGAAGCTCAGCGAGGCACCGATGCTGGCCGATCTGGTCAAGGCCGGCAAACTGCCGCCGGTCGACCAGCGCGTCCCGCTCGAGCCGATGGTCGTCAAGCCGCTCCAGGAGATCGGCAAGTATGGGGGCACCTGGCGGCGCGGCTTCACGGGCCCCGCTGACGGCGAAAACGGCAACCGGATCATCTCCACGGACAAGCTGATCTTCTGGGACTACGCCGCCGCCAAGCAGAAGCCATCTGTGGCCAAGGCGTGGGAGATCGGCGATGGTGGGCGGACGTTCACCTTCTTCCTACGTAAGGGTCACAAGTGGTCCGACGGCGCGCCGCTGACCGCCGACGACTTCATGTTCTGGTACGAGGACGTCTACCAGAACAAGGACCTCACCCCGACGCCGACCGCCGAGCTCTCGATCAACGGCAAGCCGGGCACGATGGAGAAGGTCGACGAGACGACCATTCGCTTCAAGTTCCCGGAGCCGTACCCGCTGTTCATGGACATCCTGGGCGGCAGCACGTACATTGGCTCGTCCCAGAACCAGGGCTCCGACCCGCAGCTTCGCGGCCCGATCGCGCCGGCCCACTACCTCAAGCAGTTCCACCCCAAGTACGCGCCGCAGGCGGACCTAGACAGGATGGCCCAGGACGCCAAGTTCGACAATTGGGTCAACCTGTTCAAGTTCAAGGCCAACTGGCGCGTGAACGTCGACCTGCCGATGATCGGGCCATGGAAGACGACCTCTCCGATCAACACCCCGACGTGGATACTCGAGCGCAACCCCTACTACTACGCCGTCGATCCGGCCGGGAACCAACTCCCGTACTGGGACAAAATCCAGATGACGCTGGCCGAGAACCTGGAGGTGCTCAACCTGCGTGCGATCGCGGGCGAGTTCGATTGGCAGGAGCGCCACATCGACCTCGGCAAGCTGCCGGTGATCCTCGAGAACCAGCAGAAAGGCAACTACACGGTCCGCCTCGACCCAGCCGCGAACGGGACCGACGCGGCGATCCACTTCAACCAGAGCTACGATGGCGATCCCGAGGTCGCGAAATGGTTCCACAACCGCGACTTTCGCCACGCGCTAGCGCTGGGGATCGACCGCGACCAGCTCAACGAGACGTTCTGGCTGGGCGTGGGCACGCCCGGCTCGGTCGTGCCAATCGAGGACTCGCCCTACAATCCCGGTCCCGAGTGGCGGACCAAGTGGGCGACGCTCGACCTGAAGCAGGCTAACGAGATGCTCGACAAGATCGGGCTGGATAAGAAGGACTCGGAGGGCTTCCGACTTCGCACCGATGGCAAGGGTCGGCTGCGGCTCGAGATGGTGACGGTCGGTGGGGCCTTCGTGCCGTGGCCAAGAGTCGGCGAGATGGTCGGCCAGCAGTGGAAGAAGATCGGCATCCAGGCCGACGTGATCGAGCAGGAGCGGAGCCTGGCATTCAAGCGGCGCGACGGCAACGAGCTGCAGTTGGCTATGTGGGTCAACGACGGCTCAGAGCTGCTCTACGCCTTCCCGGTCCACGCCCTGCCGGTCCAGCCGGATTCGATGATCGGCCCGCTCGTCGGCAAGTGGTACACCAGCGGCGGCACGCAGGGGACCAAGCCCGAGGACCCCCAGCTCCTCAAGATCCTGGAGATGTATCGGTCCGCGTCCGGCCAGGACGAGCAGGAGCGGATCAAGACGGCCCAGGAGATCTGGAAGATCCTGGCCGAGGAGACCTACAGCATCGGTACGGTCGGCCTGTCGCCGGCCGTCATGGGCGTGCGGATTGTCAAGAACAACGTCGGCAACGTGCCGCAGCGGCAGTTCAACGGCCAGCATGGCCGCACTCCTTGTACGTCGCACCCCACGACGTTGTTCTTCAAGAACTAGATGACCTAACCCCCCTGGCCCGGCCCTCACCCCGCGAAGCGCACTTGTTCCCAACCCCCCTCCCAAGTTTGGGAGAGGGGGCAGGGGGTGAGGGCCGAGACGCAGGGCCAGGGGTAGGTTCGAAGGTGATCACATGCTGAGCTACCTAGCGCGGCGGCTAATGCTGGCGGTCTTCACGGTCTGGGCCATCTCGATCCTGTCTTTCGCCATCATCCAGCTTCCCCCGGGCGACTACGTCGACGCCTACATCGCCCAGCTCGCCGCCTCGGGCAGTATCGTCTCGCAGCAGGAGGCGGAGAACCTGCGGACCCAGTACGGCCTGGACCAGCCGATCTACGTCCAGTACTTCAAGTGGATGGGGCAGTGCTTCCGCGGCAACTTCGGGATGGCCATGGAGTGGAACCGGCCCGTGACTGAGGTGATCGGCGACCGGCTCGCGCTGACCATGGTCGTGTCCATCTTCGCCCTGATCTTGACCTGGGGCCTGGCCTTGCCGATCGGGATCTTCTCGGCTGTCAGGCAGTACTCGATCCCGGATTACGTGTTTACCTTCGTTGGCTTCATTGGCTTAGCCGTGCCGGGCTTCTTGCTCGCGCTCCTGGTACTTTATTTTGGGTTCACCTTGTTCAACGCCAACATCGGCGGGCTGTTCTCGTCGGAATACCTCGAAGCATCCTGGAGCCTTGGGAAAGTCCGCGACCTGCTCGGGCATCTGCCAGTCCCGGCCATCATCCTGGGCCTGGCTGGCACCGCCCAGGCGATCAGGATCATGCGCGCAAACTTGCTGGACGAACTGGGTAAACCGTATGTGGTCACGGCTCGCGCCAAGGGATTACCCGAGTGGCGGGTGATCATGAAGTACCCCGTCCGAGTCGCTCTCAACCCATTCGCCAGCACCGTCGGCTACACCCTGCCCTACATCGTGTCCGGCAGCATCATCGTTTCGCTCGTGCTGAGCTTGCCGACGGTCGGTCCGCTGCTCCTCAAAGCGCTGATCGCCCAGGATATGTTCCTGGCCGGCACCATCGTCCTGATGCTTGGCGTCATGACGGTCATCGGGACGCTGCTGTCGGACCTGATCCTGCTCTGGGTCGACCCGCGCATCCGGCTGGAAGGGCAGTAATGGCCGACGTCATCACCGCCACCGGGCAGGTGGTCGCGGCGCCGCCGCTTTCCCATCAGCCGCTGCTCACGTCGGTCGCCGAGGAGCGAATCTCGGTCGCCAGCCAGTGGCAGTTGATGTGGTGGCGGTTCCGCCGCCACAAGCTGGCGCTGGTGGGCGCCGTCGTGGTGATCGTTTTCTACAGCGTGGTGGTCGTTGCCGACTTCCTGGCCTACGCCGATCCGGAGGCGTCCGATGCCCAGCGCGGGCTGATCTCACCGCAGTCGATCCAGTTCTTCGACGAGGGGGGCTTTAACCCGTACGTGTTCGCCCTGAAGGGTCGCCGCGATCCGATCACTTTCAAACGTGTCTACACGCCAGACCCGAATGAGAAGCTGCGGGTCCGACTGTTCGTGCCGGGCTTCGAGTACAAGCTGCTCGGCGTGTTCCCGGCCAGCCGCCACCTGTTCGGCGTGGAGGGGGCCGAGGCGGAGCAGTCCCTTTTTCTGCTCGGGACCGACCTGCAGGGGCGCGACGTCTGGTCGCGGCTGATGTACGGTACGCGGATCTCGCTGACGATTGGGCTGGTCAGCGTCGCGCTCAGCCTCTTCCTCGGCGTCCTGTTGGGTGGACTGTCGGGATTCTACGGGGGGTTGGCCGACACCCTGATCCAGCGCGTCATCGAGATCCTGCGCTCGATCCCGACAATCCCACTCTGGATGGGGCTGGCGGCCGCGATGCCGCCTGACTGGACGGTGCTGCAGGTCTACTTCACGATTACCATCATCATCTCGCTCATCGGCTGGACCGAGCTCGCGCGGGTGGTGCGGGGCCGGTTCCTGTCGCTGCGCGAGGAAGACTTCGTAATGGCGGCCGATCTGGCCGGCTGCAGCCGGGCTCGGATCATCTTCGTGCACATGGTGCCGCTCTTCCTGAGCCACATCATCGCCGCGACCACGCTCGCCCTGCCGGCGATGATCATTAGCGAGACGTCGCTCAGCTTCCTCGGCCTGGGGCTGCGACCGCCGGCCATAAGCTGGGGGGTGCTGCTCCAGCAGGCCCAGAACGTCCAGACGGTCGCCATCTCGCCCTGGCTGCTGCTGCCGGCCATCCCGGTCATCGTGGTCATCCTAGCGTTCAATTTCCTGGGTGACGGCCTCCGCGACGCGGCGGATCCGTATAACTGATGCGCGGATACATGGGCGGACACGCGGGTCCGCCCCTGCGGTAGCACGATGGCTGACGCCCCGCTCCTGTCAGTCCGCAACCTGAAGACCTACTTCTTCCAGGACGAGGGCCTGGTCAAGGCGGTGGACGGGGCCAGCTTTGACGTCTACGCCGGGCAGACGGTCGGGCTCGTCGGCGAGAGCGGGTGCGGCAAGAGCGTCACGGCCAGGTCCATCTTGCGGATCGTCGAGCGGCCGGGGCGGATTGTGGAGGGCGAGATCGTGCTGCGCCGGGCCTCGGGGAACGGTCACGCGAGCCAAATCGATCTGACGCGGATGAAACCCGACAGCCCGGGCATGCGAGCGATCCGGGGTGCTGACATCGCGCTCGTCTTCCAGGAACCGATGACCTCATTTAGCCCGGTCCACACCATCGGCAACCAGATCGTCGAGGCCATCCAGCTTCATCGCAAGATGAGCGCGCGGGAGGCTGAGAAGCGGGCGATTGAGCTGCTCAAGATGGTCGGCGTGCCCAGAGCCGAGGAGCGGATTCACGAATACTCGTACCAGCTCAGCGGGGGTCTGCGGCAGCGCGCCATGATCGCCATGGCCCTGGCGGCCGACCCGCAGTTGTTGATCGCCGACGAGCCCACGACCGCGCTGGACGTGACAACCCAGGCCCAGATCCTGGACCTCCTACGCCAGCTCCAGCAGCGGACCGGGATGGCGATCATGCTAATCACCCACGATCTCGGAGTGATCGCCGAGATGGCCGACGACGTGGTCGTGATGTACCTGGGGCGGGTGGTGGAGAAGGGGTCGGTGGACGACATCTTCCATGCGCCCAAGCACCCGTACACGCGGGCCCTCCTGCGCTCGATTCCAAGCGTTCAGTCGACCGCGCGCGTGAAGCTGCCGACAATCAGCGGCTCGATCCCGCACCCGTACAACCGTCCGTCCGGCTGCCCGTTCCACCCGCGCTGTCCGGACTTCATGCCCGGCACCTGCGACCAGCGGGAGCCGCAGCTGCTCGAGGTGGGCGACCACCAAGAGGTCAGCTGCTTTTTGTATCATCCTCACCCGGGCGCGGGAGAGGGGTTGGGGTGAGGGCGCGATGAACCAGCGCCTCCAGCTTCCGATGCAGCAGCACGGGAACGGGCGTTCAACAGGTGGCTTGGACGGGCAGGCGCTGCTCGAGGTCAAGCGGCTGCGAAAGTTCTTCCCCATCCGCAAGGGCTTCTTGCGCAAGATTGCCGGCCAGGTACGGGCGGTGGACGACGTGGACTTCGGGATCAGATCTGGCGAGACGTTTGCGCTGGTCGGCGAGAGCGGTTGCGGCAAGACCACCACCGCCCGCTGCATCCTGCGCGCCATCACGCCGACCGCCGGCCAGATCCTGTTCCGCACCGAAGACGGGACCGTCGTCGACGTGGCGGCCCTGCCAAGGAAGAGGCTGCGACCGCTGCGCCGCCAGATGCAAATGATCTTCCAGGACCCGTACTCGTCGCTCAACCCGCGTATGACCTTGCTGGATATCGTCGGCGAGCCACTCCTGGTGAACGGCGTGGCCAGCCGCCAGGAACGGATCGACCGAGTCGAGGAGCTCCTGCGAGTGGTGGGGCTGCGGCCGGAGTATATGCGCCGCTTCCCGCACGCGTTCAGCGGCGGCCAGCGGCAGCGGATCGGCATCGCTCGCGCGCTCGCCCTGAACCCGAGGCTCATCGTCGCCGACGAGCCCGTCTCTGCCCTTGACGTGTCGGTCCAGGCGCAGATCCTCAACCTGCTCCTCGATCTCCAGGCCGAGCTCGGGCTGACCTATCTGTTCGTGGCCCATGACCTCAGCGTCGTGAAGCACATCAGCGACCGCGTCGCCGTGATGTACGTGGGCAAGATCGTCGAGCTTGCGGAGCGGGATGAGCTGTTCGACAACCCCAAGCATCCGTACACTTCAGCCCTGCTGTCAGCCGTGCCGAAGCCGGACCCACGCGCTCGATCGGAGCGCATCCCGCCTCAAGGTGAAGTGGCCAACCCGGCCGCGCCCCCGAGCGGCTGCTACTTTCACCCGCGCTGTCCGTACGCGGTGGACGTGTGCAGGACCGAGCCGCCCGCCTGGGAGCAGATCACGCCGGGCCACTTCGTGCGCTGCCACCGGGCGTCGGAGCTGCAGTTGGCCGGCATCGCGCAGATGTAGCTCGAGTCACGAGTCACGCGCCATGACTGGCATGCCGCGGGTCCTCCGGATGCTCATCCTGTTCGTGCCCGCCCTGGTGGCAAGTTGGAGCCCGGCCAACGCTCAGCCGGCACATCCCATCGGCCAGGACTATCGGGTTCCGGGCGTGTCCGCCAAAGACGGCAGCCCGTTGATGCTCTACGCGTACGAGAAGCACGGCCTGGGGATCGATCCGAACGAACTGGCGGCCGGTGGGCGAATCGTCCTGGTGCTGCACGGCGCCACTACCTCAGGTCGAGTGAACTACGACGTCCAGGTGCCCGGAGTGCCCCTGGAGCGGAGCTTCTCGCTCATGGACCAGCTTTCCGCGCGCGGTTACGACGTCTGGACGCTCGACTACCAGAACTACGGTCGTTCCGATCACCACGACTGCGGGCTGTGTGTGACCACTGAGGCTGCCGCCCGGGACGTCGAGGCGGTGGCCGAATTTATCCTTGGGCTCCGTAAGGCGGAACGTCTCCATCTCATCGGCTGGTCGTTGGGCGCCCAGACGGGCGGCCTCTTCGCGCAGCGCCACCCGGATCGTGTGAACCGGCTGGTGCTCTATGCGCCGCTCCTCGATCTCCAGGGACCGCCACCGCCCACGGATGAATTCCGGACCAATAACGAGGCGGCGCTCACCGGATTCTTCCATCCGACGGCGCGGGTGCCGGAGGCAGTCCAAGCCTATCTCCAGGCAGCGCTCGAGGTCGACGCCCAGTCGCCCAACGGCGTGCTCGTGGACTGGCGAACGGACCCGATGAAAATCGACCCTCACCAGCTTGCCATGCCGACCCTGGTCATCTACGGCGCAGACGACGATCGAACGCCACTCTCTGGGTCCAACGTGTACCCGTTCTTTCGCGACCTGGCGGCGAGCGACAAGAAGCTGGTGGTCGTTCCCAATGCCGGCCATGGCCTGTTTATGGAACAGGAGCGAGCGCGCTGGTACCGGGAGGTGGTCTCCCACCTGGAACAGAGCAGCTGAGCGACCCGTCGGACTGGGCGCAGGCGCGGGGCCTGCCCGACAAGGCGCGCTAGACCGACACTGGGGCGATCAGGTTCTCGTAGCTTTCGTTGCGGATGTTCTTGTCCAGCCCCCACTTGCGGGCGAACTGGAGCGTGGCCTCGAATTGCGACTCTCCGTACGGCTCGAAGAAGAGCAGCTCGCCGAGGCCAAGTAGCGGGTGGGGCCCTGGATGGAGACGCGGTGCATCACGTCGGTCAGCGTCTCGGGCTCGAGGCCCTCGGCCTGGTAGTATCCCTCCTCCAGGGCGATCCACTCGTGCAGCCGCATGAAGTCAGGCACAACCGTTGATTCGGGTGCGATCGCGGACTGCCATGGCACCACCTCCGACCCATTCTAAAGCGAGCAGGCCGCGTAAGCCGGAAAGGACCGCGTTGTGAAGATAGACGTCCACTCACATTTCTATCCAAAGCCGTACCTCGAGGCGCTCGATCGCCTCACGCAGGGCGACACCTCGCCCTGGACCCTGGGCGTGCGCAAGCTGCTGACCACCAAGATCGCACCGGACCGCCGGATGGTCGAGATCGACGCCCACCTCGAGGACATGGACCGGGCGGGGGTGGACGTCCAGGCCCTGTCGCTCTCGATCCCGCAGGTCTACTTCGACGACGAGCGCATCGCGGTCGAGCTGGCCAGGATCACTAACGACTCACTAGCCGACATCTGCGCCTGCCATCCGAAGCGATTCAAGGGCTTCGTCGTGCTCCCCCTGCCGCACGTCGAGGCGGCGATCAAGGAGCTCGACCGAGCGATCGGCGACCTGGGCCTCCACGGCGTCACACTGGGCGCGAACGTCAAGGGCCGCCGCCTGGACGACGAGAGCTTTTTACCCCTGTATCGCGAGATCAATCGCCAGAGGCTCACGATCTTCCTGCACCCGATGATCCCTCCAGCCCAAGAACAGATGGCCGACTACGATCTGTCGGCAGCGGTCGGTTTCATGCTGGACAGCACGCTGGCCGTGCTTAGACTGGTCTATCGGGGCGTGTTCGAGGAGAACCGCGACCTCAACTTCATCGTCCCCCACCTCGGGGCGCTGCTGCCGTACGTCTGGGACCGCGTCGAGAACTCGTACCAGACCAGGCCGGAGGCTAGACTGCACGTCCAGCAGCCGCCCAGCCATTATCTGAAGCGGCTGTACTACGACAGCGTCAACTTCCACCCCCCAGCCTGGAGCTGCGCGGTCCAGACCATCGGCGCGGAGAAGCTCATGTACGGCAGCGACTACCCGTTCGCCCTGGGCAGCATGGAGCGCGGAATCGAGTGCATCGAGGCGCTCGACGTCACGGCCGAGCAGCGCGAGATGATCTACAGCGGCAACGCCTTGCGGCTGCTCCGCTAGGCGAGCGCCGGCGGACCGGCGACAATCGTGTTGAGGACTGCCGGACAATGGAGACCACAGTGCTCGCGACGAGATTCACCGAGCTGGTTGGCTGTTCGGTGCCGCTTCAGCAGGCGGCGATGGGAGGGGGCTCGCCTCGGCTGGCGGCCGCGGTCAGCGAGGCGGGTGCACTGGGAATGGTGGCCGCGATCATCTACCCGAAGGACGTCCTGGCCGACATGCTGGACTGGCTGCGTTCGCAGACCTCGCGCTCGTTCGGCGTCAATTTCCTGATGCCTTTCCTGAATCGGGACTGCGTCGAGGTGGCCGCGACTCGGGCCAGGGTGGTCGAGTTCTTCTATGGAGCGCCGGAGCCATCACTTGTCCAAGAGGTCCACTCGTGTGGTGCGCTCGCGAGTTGGCAGGTCGGTTCGCGGGAGGAAGCGATCGCTGCGGAAAATGCGGGCTGCGATTTCATTGTCGCGCAGGGCGTCGAGGCCGGCGGCCACGTGCGCGGCCACATCGGGCTGATGGTGCTCCTGACCGAGGTGCTCGACTTGGTCCAGGTGCCGGTCCTGGCGGCCGGTGGCATCGGGACGGGTCGAGCCATGGCAGCCGCACTGGCTGCCGGGGCGTCAGGCGTGCGGGTCGGAACGCGCTTCGTCGCGGCCGAAGAGGCCGAGTACCATCCGTTTTACGTCGACGCGCTGGCCGCCGCCAGCGGCCAGGACACCATCCTCACCGAGACGTTCTCGGCTATGTGGCCGGACGCGCCCCATCGGGTGCTGCGGTCGGCTGTCGAGGCGGTGGAGCGGTTCGAGGGCGAGGTCGTGGGGGAGACGTCGTTGGGTGGGGTCAAGATGCCGGTCCCTCGCTTCTCGTCCGGACCGCCGACCCGCGAGACGACTGGCGCCGTCGAGGCGATGGCGCTGTACGCCGGCGAGTCGGTGGGTGCGGTTCGGGGCGCTCAACCCGCGGCGAGCATCGTGCGCGAGCTCGCGGACGAGGCGGAGCGGCTGCTGCGACGCTGGAGCTGAACCTGAGTCGAAAGTCGAAGGCCGAGAGTCGAAAGCGAAGCTCCCTGGACGTTCGACGTTGAAGCTTGCAGAGGCGGCTCGTGCGGAGGCCGACAAACTTAGATCGCGCTAGACGTCTTGCGACGCTACAGCCCGAGCGGCGCGACCGTCTTCGCGTGGCGGACGTCTCGCCGGCCGCGCGTGAGCCAGACGGCGGGCAACAAGCACGGGAGCGAGCCCGGCGGCGGGTAACCCGCGACGACGCTCGTGGGCCAGGCAGCCGACCGCCCCAACTTCTCCCTGACCCGTCGGTTGGGTATGCAGCCGGGGCGCGCGCTGCCGTATCCTCCTCGTTAGGCGGAGTGACGGGTTGCGTCTTCGGCAAGGAAGGGAGACGAGATGGGTGAGACTCCCGCTGGGCGGCTTCGCGCTCGCGTCACGGTGACTATCGAGGGATCCTTGGCCGAATCGGCGGTCGAGGTCGTCCGTGACGCACTCACGCGTGGCCAGTCTGACCGTGATCAGAGTCAGGTTCGCCTCGTGGAAGTTGAGGACATCGAGATCCTCGAGCGAGGCGAAGGTATCGCGCCGGACGAGGCCGATGCGCCTTCGTTCTACGGCAGGCATGATCTGGACTTGCTTGCCGCGAGGCAAAGCGTGGCGCCGGCTGCGGACTTCGAGGCTCTGCTCGGCGACTTCTGGCCACCGGACGAGAATGCTGATAGCGCAATCGCCGCCGTCCGCGTCTGGCGGCGAGACGCAGGATGAGTCTCCGGCCAACGACTGACCCGGTCGTCGTCGATACCGATGTCATCTCGTTCCTCTTCAGGCGTGACTCGCGCGCCGAACTGTACCGGCCGCACCTGTCCGCCAGGCTGCTTGTCATCTCGTTCATGACCGTCGCTGAACTCGATCGTTGGACACTTGCTCGGAATTGGGGAGAGGATCGACGTCGCGCGCTGGAGCGGCACCTGCGGAGCTTCGTCATCTATCCGTTCGACCGCGCGCTCTGCCGAGGGTGGGCCGAAGTGAGTGACGGAGCGCGCCGCCGCGGGCGCCCGATCACTACGAGCGACGCCTGGATCGCCGCCACGGCCCGTGTCCACCAGATACCGCTGGTCACCCACAACGCCGAGGACTACGTCGGGGTAGAGGGCCTGACCCTGATCACCGAGGCGACCACTGTTCGGTAAACGCAGGCGAGTTGTTTGGCGCGGTCAGGGACGTCCACTCGCTGGCCGTTATCGTGCGCGAGCTCGCCGACGAGACCCGAGACCGTGATACGTACGATGGGCCCGACGGAGCGGCCGCAGTTGGGCGGTGCCCCCGCTCAGTCGATCAGCGCCGCGGAGCCGGAGTGGCGGCCCATTCGCTTTCCGCGGGTGAGCCAGATGGTCGGGATCAGGCCAGCCAGGGCGAGCCACGCGGACAGGTAGAAGCAGTCGTCGAAGGCGCGTACGCTGGCCGCCAGACCGACGTAGCGGCCGAGCGCGGCCAGCCCCATCATCTGGGCCGCCGCGTCGGGCAGGCCCTGCTGGAGCATCGCGCTCGTCGTGGCGGACAGGACCTGCACAGCGGCGCCGTTGGTGGGGGTGACCGTCTGAGCCAGGATCGCCTGGTGGAAGTGCTGGCGGTCCAGAAGGATACTGGCGAAGACGCCGGTCCCGAACGCGCCGAACAGCTGACGCGTGACGTTGGCGAGCGCGGTGGCGCGCGGGATCTGCGGCGGCGGGATGGTGTCCATCGCCACGGTCATGACCGGCATCATCATGATCCCCATCGAGAAGCCCCGCACCACCATGATCGTGAACAGCGCGCTGTCCGGGGTGTTCAGGTCGATCGACGACAGCAGCCAGGTCGCGTACGCCAGCGCCAGCATGCCGGGAATCACCAGCGGTCGCGGGCCGATCTTGTCCAGCAGTCGTCCGGAGATCGGCATCATGACGGCCGCGGCGAGACCCTGCGGGAGCAGCAAGATTCCTGTCTCCATCGCACCCAGGCCGCGCACGTTCTGTAAGAACAGGGGCAGCAGGAGCATCGACGAGAACATCGCGATCGTCTGGATGAAGCTGACAATCATCGCAACGAGGTAGGTCCGGTCGCGCAGGACGCCGAGATCGAGCAGCGGCTGGTCCTGGGCCAGCTCCACGACGATCCAGCTTGGTATGGCCGCGGCCGTGATCAGCCACAGCACCACCACATGGGGGGCCGTCCAGCCGTCCTCGGGAGCCTTCTCGAGGGCCAGCATGGCGGCGGAAAAACCGACCGCCGAGAGCGTGAAGCCAGCCCAGTCGAACCGCGCCCCGCCACGTGTGGGAGTCTCGCGCAGGATCAGGCTGCCCGCCGCGACCGCGAGCACCCCGATCGGGATGTTGAGAGTGAAGATCGGTCGCCAGTCGACATACTCCACCAGGTAACCGCCCAGCGTGGGTCCGAGCACGGGCGCCACCAGGATGGGCAGCCCGAACATGCCCATAATCGTGCCTCGCTGGCGGGGCGGGGCGACCTGGAACAGCAGGCTCATCCCGAGTGGCATGGTCATCCCGCCGCCCAGCCCCTGGAGGATACGGAACACGATCAGCCCCTCGATATTCGGAGCCAGCCCGCACAGCGCCGAGCCAATGGTGAAGAGGGCGATCGTGGCCAGATAGAGCCGTTTCGCTCCAAACCTGTCCGACAGGTAGCCGGTCGCCGGCATCACGACAGCCAGCGCCAGCATGTAGGCGGTGACGACAAGCTGGCCCTCGTTCACGCTGGCCTGGAAGACCTGGATGATGCGTGGCAGGGCGATGTTGACGATGGTCGTGTCCAGGATCACCATGAACGAGCCCAGGACCACCACGACCAACGCCTGCCAGTGATACGCGAGGCCGCTGAAGTGGCCTCGCAGGCGGCTGGCGGGCAGCGCGACGGCTACCACGGCAGCGGGCCGGTGGGCTGCTGGACCTGAATCCTGACCTCGACCGAGGTCCCGAGCGGCAAAACCGCGCCCTCAGTGTCGACGACGATCTTGACCGGCACGTATTGGGTGACCTTGATGAAGTTGCCGGAGGCGTTCTGGGCGGGCAGCAGCGAGAAGGTCGCCGCGCTGGCCGGCGTGACCGCCTCGACCCGCCCGGCAAACGTTCGGTCGAGCGCGTCGACGTGGACCTCGACCGACTGGCCGGGATGGACCCGGGCTATCTTGGTCTCGTCGATGTTGGCCTTGATCCAGACCTGGCGCGGGTCGACCAGCATGTACATGGCCTGCCCGGCCGCGACGGTGCCGCCGATGTAGCCCATTCGCGCCGCCACCACCCCGCTGAGCGGTGAGCGCACCGAGACCAGCGTGTCGCTGCTACCGGTAACGTCGATTCTGGGCTGGGCGCCAAGTGGGGTGGTGACCTGCTGGGGCATCGCTACCACCGCCAGCTCCTGGTCCTTTCGGACTTGCGTCCCAACCTCGACGTGGGTGGCGACGATGCGGCCCGCGTTGAGCGATCCAACCTGGACCAGGTCACCGTTCACCTGGGCGTTGTCGGTGATCACGAAGTAGGTCGACTCGTACCAGTAGCGATAGCCGACCGTAAGGCTGATCCCGGCTACGATCAACAGGATCGGAACGAGCCACAGCAGGCGCCCTCGCCGGCGCGTCGCCCGAGGCTCGACAGCTACCCTCGTAGACGGCTCGGTCGTCGGCACGCGGCTCTCGGCCGCCACAGTGGCGGTGGTGGCCGTGACCTGGTCGTCGCCAGGCGCGCCGCGTCCGTTCCCGTCGCCCGGCTGCTGCTCGGTGGCCGGTGCCCGCTCGGCGCCCGGGTCCGGCTGCAGCGGGCGCTCGATCCTTGGCGTGGTCATCTGGCCACCATCCGATCGGCCTGGAGGCCGCGCTGTAGGGCCGCCAACCCGATCGCGAGGGCCGTCCGCTCGGTAGCGCTGGCAGTCCCCAGCAGTCTGGCCAGGGCGGACGCCGCGCGGGCCTCCAATGCCCGATAGAGCGCCCGGCCGGTCGGCGTCAGGCGGAGCAAGACGCCCCGCCGGTCGCCGGGCAGCTCCCGAACTCGATCGACGAGGGCCCGCCGCACCAGACAATCGGCGGTGACGGTGAGGGTGGGCCGACCGATCTCGAGAGCGGCGGCCAGCTCGGCGGCGCGGTATTCGCGCTCGCTCAGGCGCGCCAGGACGCGGAACTGGGCCAGGGTCATGCCAGCCGTGTGCGGGGCCGCGTGCATCTCGGCCACCACCAGGCGGACCAGCTTGGGGAGCAGCCCGACCAGTTCTGCAGCCACCGCCTCCGGCGGGGCCTCGTCCTCTATTAGCGCTGACTGGGCGAGCGACCGACGCGCCATATGCGACCTAGTTCGTTGTACGAATTATCCCGATTGTAGCACGGGCCTCGGGCCAGACCGCACTCCTTGAGCACGCGCCGCCTGGGCGTGTTGTTGGGTTTGACAGGCGCAGGCGAGGCGAGCATAGTGATGGTGTGGGCTGAATGGCAGCCACAATGTCGAGGAGGTGGTGCATGTTCGTCCAGGTAATTCGCTGCAAGGTCAAGCCGGACAGCTGGCCGAGACTGGAGGAGCTGAGCCGCCGCTGGCAAGCCGACCAGGCGCCGAAGGCGCCGGGCTTCAAGGGCGAGTACATGCTGCGAGGCAGCCGTTCGCCGAACGACTGCATCATGGTGGTCTTGTTCGAGAACGCGCAGCTCGCCCAGCAGAACTCGAACCGCCCGGAGACCAACCAGTTCTATCAGGACCTGCTGAAGCTCATCGACGGCGAGCCCGAATTCGTCGACACGGAGGTGGTCCACTCCTACCTCATGTAGCCTGCCCAGCAGGACACGTTGGCGGCGCAAACCGTCTCGCTTCGGGAGGGACATCGAATGGCAGCTCAGATCGCGACAGGCGCGGTCCATCACCTACGCCTCACGGTCAGCGACATGGACCGTGCCCGCGAGTTCTATACCAGCGTGCTTGGGTTTCAGGTCGCGATGGAGATCCCGCCCATTGTCTTGCTCAGCAACGGCACCGGGCTGCTCGCGCTCGGCCCGGCCCCGGACCCGAGTCGTGCCACGAGCGGGGACCGCTTCGACGAGAATCGGGTAGGACTCGATCATCTCGCCTTCAGCGTGGCCAGTCGCGACGAGCTGGAGCGGGCCGTGCGGGTCCTCGACGAACGGGGTGTGGCGCACGGGCAGATCACCGATTTCAAACCGATTTACGGGCTGGAGTTCTACTCGCTCTTCTTTCGCGACCCGGACAACATCCAACTGGAGCTGATCGCGCCACACAGCTAGTCACAACCAAGCTGGCGAGGCGGCCTCAGCTGGCGAGCGGCTCGGACGGTCCGCTGTGCGGACTCCGTGCCCGGAGCGACGCGGTGGCTTCTGCCAGTTCGGCCTCGGCTCGCCCTAGCCAGAACTGCATGTCCATCGAACGGAACAGTTCGATGGCGGCCGACAGCTCGGTTGTGGCCTGCTCCGATCGACCCGCGCCCCGGTAGAGGGCGCCCAGGGCAAGATGGCAGTGGGCCTGGAGCGGGCCCATCCCCAGCTCGTCCGCCAGCGCGAGGGCCTGCCGGTAGGAGCGTTCGGCTTGCTCGACTACTGGAGGATCGGTATGCGCGGCGATTTCGCCGTCCAGCCGCCGGGCCCAGGCCTCGTGGCCCCGCTCCTTGCGCTCGCGCGATAGCTCCGACGCCCGCTGCGCGATCTCAGTCGCCTCGTCTCGATGGCCCGACAAGAGATGCGCCTCGCCGAGCCAGCCGATCCACAGCGGATGGCCGCCGGTGGTCCGCGTCGAAATCGGCATCCCCTGTTCCAGAAGATCGAGGCCCTGGGCGATGCGGCCGGACAACGTATGGGCATAGCCCAGGTGCGAGAAGATGCCAGGAAGCCAGGCCGGGACGTCGCGGGTCTGGCAGACGGCCAGGCCGCGCTCGAGCGCGGCTATCGCCTTCTCGAGATCCCCTCTACGGAGGTGGACGTGGCCCGTGACACAGTAGGCTGTGGCGAGGCTCAGTGGATGGTCGGCCGCCTCGGCAATACGGAGCGCCTCGTCTCCCAAAACGAGTGCGTCGCCGAAACGCCCGACCTCGGCGAGAGACCAGACCGGGTAGCTCCGCGACATGACCGAGAGGAGGCCTGCGTGACCGAGCAGCTCAGGCAGTGGGTTGCGTTCGAGAGCGTCCAGGGTGTTCGTGAAAGCCTCAATCGCGCGGCGATAGTCGCCCAGGGCGTGGTAGGCCGGGCCCATATGGAGGTTCGTCTCGACCTGCAGGGCGACGTCCCCGCGGGTTGCAGGCAGGGCAAGGGTGCGCCGGCCGTGTTCTATGGCCTGGTCGTGCTGGCCGGTCACTCGAAAATAGAAGGTCATGTAGGAGAGGATCCAGGCCAGCCGATGCTGATCGGCTAGGTTGTCGGCGATGGGCTCGGCCTCGCGAAGATAGTCAAACACCCGCTTGAATTGCCCCAGGGGCTGGAGCGCATCGCGCAGATCGAAGCGGATGTCGATGGCCAGCTCGAGCGTGTCACGACGTTCTGGAAGACGCGCCAGAGCGTTTAGCGCTTGCTCGAAGTACGCCACTGCTTCGTCGTTGGCCGAGCGGGCGACCGCCTTGGCGCCGGCCTGTCGGCAG
>DASPXK010000283.1:0-2557 GCA_035637315.1 Chloroflexota bacterium | reverse complement strand
TGGCCCGCCGCACGGCCGACGTAAACTTCCACGAAGTGAGCGGGGCTGAAGACCTTGACCTGCGCCTCACCATCCATATCCGGTGGAAGCGGTCGATGGCCAACCCGATAAAAACGGGTTGGCGATAGGGCAATCGCGCATCCTGGTGGCGCTACGCCTACCCGCCAGGGGACCGGTCAGTGCGGCGAGTCGATGTCGTCTCGCGTGGGAAGCTGGCCCTGATCGATCTCGCGCTCGAGCCGGCCAAGCCAATCCCGCCAAGCTGCGATGAGCTCGCGCTTGCGGAGAAGCTCTTCGCCCCTGAGCGTTTCGGCCACAGCCGCCGGACTTTGACCCAGCGACAAGGTGGCCAGGCTCTCGAAGCTCGTCCAATAGTGCTCGAATTTGACCCCGTGGTCCTGTGTGGGCCGCGCCCGAGCGCGTTGCCGCGCTTGCGCATCGCGCGGGGGCCGTTGCCATAGGCTTGGGGTAGGCACCACCCGCGGGACCGGGGTCGACAGGAACCGTATTGGTGGAGTGGTCGTCACCCGGGGCTGATCGCGCGGGCTGGTCGGCGCGACCAGTGGTCGGCACGCCCGGCAGAACGAGTCGCGAGTCAACGAGTGTGCCCCGCAACGCTGGCAATGCCAGCTGTCGCGCGGGATCATCGCCTCGCAGTCCCCGCACTTCTGGTAGCCGAATCCGACAGCGAACCGGACGCCGCCCGGGATCCTGCCGCCGATGACTGCCTGAGCGATCGCGAGCTGGTGGACCGGGTCGTCGATCCTTGCCAGTGCGTCGAGTTCGGAGCCATTCCTGGCCAAGGGCGTGCTGCGGATGAGGTCTCGGACCTTGGGCGAGATGCCCCGCACGATCTGGAGGCTCCGCTGGACCGCCCGTGCGCTCATGCCCGACTCCTCGCCCAGCTCGGCCGTGGTCGTGGGTAGACGCGCCAAGTTAGCGCGTCTATCGTGCTGAGTGAAGCGGTTCTGGCCGCGCTCGGCCCGTTCGCCCTTGAGCTTCAGAATCTCGTCGCGGCGGGCCAAATGCTCGCACCGTTCCAGGTACGAAAGCTCGGATCGAACGAGGTTCTCGTCGATCTCGGCCAGTTCGGCGGCCAGGTCGTCCATGTCCTGGACGAGCGCAGGGATGCTTTGCCAGCCCAACCGCCGAGCCGCCTCTAGGCGGTGGAACCCGGTCACTAGCTCGAACTCGTCACCGACGGGCCGAACGGTGATCGGGTTAAGCAGCCCGCCCTCGCGAATCGAGTCGGCTAACGCCGCGACGTTGCCGGGGACATAACTACGCTTCCGCTCGCGCACCACAAGGCTTGCAAGCGGCACAGAAGAAACATCACCCATCACTCGCCTCCCCTGATTTACTAAACACCGATCGCAGGCGTCAGTCTGGGGTGGTGAGGGAAGGGTTAGGCTGGGTTGTCTTGGAAAGTGTTGTGTAGCCGGAGTTACCGGCGTCCATGCTAACTGTATCACAACGGCCACGCCGTGCAGCCTCTAGCCGGCCGAGGCCGGGCACACCGGGCCGTCAGGGACATCCTGCCGGCCGTCCGCATGCCGACCCTCATCCTCCACCGAACGCGCGAGCGCGTCATACCGGTCGAGGGCGCCGGCTTCATGGCCGAGCGCATCCCGGGCGCGAAGCTGGTCGAGCTGCCCGGCGTGGACCATCAGTCCTGGCTGGCGACTTGGAGGCTCTGGTCGACGAGATCGAGGAATTGTTGACCGATAGTGGAGCAACGCGGTCTTCTCGATCGCGGAGCGTGATCGCAGGTGGAAGAGGGTCCGGGATTTGATGGCACGCGAAGGCATAGACGTGATCGTCTGTCTCCCGTGCACGAACAATCACGACCGAGGCCAGCAAGATGCCCGCTACTTGACCCAGCTCGGCGAGAACTCGGACGAGGTCACCGTGGTCTTTCCGATTGAGGGCGAGGTGACTGCCTGGCTTTATCACCGGCATCGAGCAGCCGGTCTGGGATCCGCAGCAGGGCTTCTTCTACCAGGCGCTCCCCCAGGACACCACTGTGGGTCGCGTCGATGTCTTCAACCCGAAGCCCGGCAAGCTGGTCCTCCTGCGGAGCATCGCCGTGCCCGGCTGCGACGGCGGGCCGAGCGGTCTGGCAATCAACGCGGCCGATGAGCTCCTCGGCGCGTGCGACAACGGAGCGGCGTTGATCGACGCCAACAGTGGCAAGGTCAGCATCATCGGCCCGGCCGCGACCACCGGCGGTGCCGATGAGATCTGGTTCGATCCCTGACGACAACCTTCAGCGCGTTCCAGCCCTCGACCGTAAGGATGATGATCGGGATCAGCAGCCAGGGGTTTTCCTCGAAGAGTCCCACTTTGGCTCCTCCTGATTACGGGTGCGGTCAAGCCTACCGCGGGCCGGCGACGATGTCAAATTCCTCGCGGGCCGCGGTAGTGTCAAGAAGCTTGTGTAAAAGCAACCGGAAGGGCTTTCGGTTTGCTCCAGCGCTCGTTGAGATGGCGGAACCTCGCGTAGATGATGCGTTCGCAACTGGCGTTGTTCTGGAAACAACTCATCGGTCGCGTGCGG
>DASPXK010000282.1:0-16715 GCA_035637315.1 Chloroflexota bacterium | reverse complement strand
CGCTGGTGACGAGGGCCATCGTCGCAGCGCGGGCGTCCAGCCCGCGGGTCAGACGGGCCCGGCGCCCGCCCTCCCACGCGCCAGAGGTACAACTGTTTGGGCGGCACCGGAGATTTCTCCAGGCCCTTGATCGGCCCGGGCAGCTCGATCTTTTGCAGGCGTGGGCCGCGAATGTCCTTGCGCCTAGCCGCGACGCAGTAGTTGACGGTCAAGGTTGTTGGTCGCGCCGCTCTGTTCGCGGATGTCGAAGGCGGTCGCGCTCGTGCTGCCCATGCTGCTCACGTAGCCGAAGACGCCGCAGCCGTTGGTGCCAACGTCGGCGGGGCACACGCGCTTTCGGCTGCCTCGACGGCACTGTGACGGGTTCGCTATATTGCTGAAACTGTCAAGCCGGCGGAGCAGTGTATGCTTCCGGTGCTGAGTGTGGGAGTTCTGCTGCCCGCTAACAGTCGGCCGCTCTCCCGGCCAGCGGCCCGAAGGAGTGTTACCTTCGATGCTCGCCGAATTGCCGCGGGTCACCGTGCACGGTCACAGTGAGTCGAGCGCCTCCGACCCGGGGACCCGCGCCGACTGGATGGCGCTGTTCGAGGAGCTCTGCCGAGTCGGCACCGACCGACCGATGGCTGAGGTGCTGGCCACGATCGTGGACACGACCGTGTCGGGGCTTCGGGCGGACGCCTGCTCGCTTGGCCTGTGGGAACCTGAAAGCGGCGAGATCGTGATCTGCGCCCACGCCGATCGGCGGCGACCTCCCGAGGGCGCACGCTTTGCGCCCGGCCAGGGCGTGGCCGGCTGGGTCGCCAGCACCCGACGCCCAGCCGTCATCTCGGATGTAGCGAGTGACCAACGCTACGTCATCCTGGACTACCCGCGCACGAGCTCTGTCCTCAGCGTACCGTTGCTCTGGAACGACGACCTGATCGGCACCCTGACCGTCACGAGCACCCGCAAGGACGCCTTCGACGAAGATGACCTGCGTGTACTCGGCTTGTTCGCCACCCAGGCCGCCTCGTTGATCGTTGGTGCCCGCCGCGGCGCCAGCGACGGCGCTCGCGCCGCTTGTCTGGAGTTGGCGATCGGCGCGGCTCCAGAAGGGATCATCGTCTGCGACATCGACTTGCGGCTAGTCGCCTTCAACCGAGCCGCCGCCACCGCTCTAGGTTTGCGCGTCGCCCTGGGGACGCCAGCCGAAGCGTGGCCCCACCCGCTTGATCTGCTCCGATCAGCCATGAACGGTGCGGTGCGCGACGGTCAAGCGACGTCAGCGGTGGCTCTGCCCGCCTCGACTGACGAGGCTTCGGAACAGGCCGCGCGGGTGACGCCGCTTTTGGGTCCCGACGGGCGCTCACTGGGGGCGGCCGCGATCATCCCCGGCCCGCGGGGCGAAGGACTAGAGCCGGCCGGCTGGAGCGACACTGCACTCGACCTGGCTCACGACCTCAAGAGCCCGCTCAGCTCGATTCGGGGCCTCGTCACCTTGTTGATGAAGGAGTCAGGAGGCCCGATAACGGCCGCGCAGCGCGATTTGCTCGAGCATGCCCAGGCCGCGACCGAACGGCTGCGCGACACTATCGAACGTATCCTGGACCAGACGCCCAGCCGCGGCGACGAGACTCCAGCCCTGCAGCCAACCGCGTTGGTCGAGGTGGCCAGCGCTGTCTTCTCCCGCCTCCAGGGCGTAGCTGCCAGCAAGGGCGTCACCCTGGAAAGCCGCATCCCCGAGAATCTGCCGTGGGCCCAGGCGGACCCGTTCCAGTTCGCTCGGGTGCTGGAGAACCTGCTCGACAACGCCGTCAAGTTTTCCCAGCCAGGCGGCCGCGTCTGGCTCGATGCAGAAGCGACCGACGGCTGGCTCCAGTGCGCGGTTTCCGATGAGGGGCTGGGCATCCCCGAATGGGCTCTAGAACGGATATTCGAGCGCCATTTTCGTGCTCCGTTCACGGTCACCGAACACCCGGGCTCCGGTCTTGGATTGGCGATCTGCCAGCGAATCGTCGAGCAGCACGGCGGTCGCATCTGGGCCGAAAGTCTGGAAGGCCACGGCGCCACGATCCGCTTTACCCTGCCGATAATCGCGCCGTAAGCTGCGCGCGGTACCGTTCAAGCTCTCGGCGCGAAAGCGGTCAGGCACAGCCTGCTAACGTGAAAGCGGAACGTTGAACGTTGAACGGGTGCTGGCGTGTGTCGTGGTTGCGACGCTGCCGTTTTACCTGCTGCCGATTTCCTTCGCGGGTCTGGCAATATCGGCCACCGAGGCGAGCCTCCTAATCCTGGCACTGGCAGTAGCGCTGCGAGGCATACGGAGCGGGGCTCAGGGGTGGACCCGAGTTACATTCGAACAGCCCGGCCCACTCGACGCGCCAATTGCCCTCTTTCTCGCAGCCGCCCTGCTGTCACTGCTCGTTACGGAGTACCTCCGGCTCAGCCTGCGTGAGCTGCGCACGCTCGTCGTCGAGCCGCTTCTGTTTTTCTTCCTGGCCAGGCACGTTTTTGGGTCGGTCAGCGGCGCCGCCCAGCTAGTAGACGTTCTGCTGCTGGCGGCCGTCGTCGTGGCGCTGATAGCGGTTGGCCAATACTTTCTAGGAGGAGCGGCGACCGATGTCCAGGGCGTGCGCCGAGTGCAGGGCACTTACAACTCGCCAAACCATCTCGGCCTGCTGCTCGGGCGAGCTGTGCCCTTTCTGGTCGCCGGTGGCTGGCTACGAGCCGAGCACCGGCTGCCACGCATGGCCGGGGCGCTCGTCTGCGCCGCGGCTCTGGTGCTCACCTTCTCGCTAGGCGCCTGGCTCGGGACGCTGGCGGCGCTGCTGGCGCTGGCGACGATCCTGGGCGGGCGGCGCGCCCTGGCGATCGGGACACTGGCAGCCGCGACGGTCACCATCGTCGCGTTGTGGACCCCGACGGGTCGGAGCGCCTTGGCCCGGCTTGACCCTGGCTATAGCACGACCGTCGCGCGGCTGGAGCTCTGGAAGGCGTCTCTGGCGATGCTGGCTGAGCAGCCGGTGCTCGGGCTCGGAATGGACAATTTCCTCTACCGCTACCCCTCATACCTTGCACCTGGGACGGTGGTCGAGCCCAATCTCTCACATCCCCACAACCTGGTTCTCCAGTTCTGGCTTCAGCTTGGACTGCCGGGCCTGGTCGCCGTGCTCTGGCTGCTCGCGCTCTTCGTTCGACAAACACTGCCCCGCACCACCCCCGGCACACCACGACTGGAGCGCGGCCTGGCAGCCGGCGCGTTGGCCAGCATGGTCGATTTCGTCGTTCACGGCCTGATTGACAACAGTTATTTCCTCGTCGACATGGCATTCATCTTCTGGCTGACAGTGGCCATCAGTTGTCAGCTATCGGCAGTCGACCGCCAGCAACCGCACCCGCTCCCGTAGCTGCTGGACGACCCAACGGACGCGCGGCTGGGACCAGCACGACTTCGCCCCCTGATCCCGAACATCTCTTGCAGGCGTAGGGGCGCGGATCTCCCGTCACGTCAGCCGAAGCGTGACGGCGCCAGCACAATCGCCGCGCACATCGGTGGTGAGTCAGATGTCAGCCCGGAGCGCGCGTACGAGCTCCGGAGCCGTCGAGAAGCTAATTCGATGAAGCATGGCCGACCGACTTGCCGTCCTCGTGAAAATGGACACGATCGAGCATCCACCGCCCGTCTTCGCGCACCAACGTGATCGTCTGCGGAATAACCAGCTCACCCATGTCGCGCACCACTCGTCCAGCTCGATCGAGATGCCGCACCTTCCAAATCTCCGTTACCTCGGCTTGGACGCGCCCGGAGCAGTCACGCAGGAAACTTGTGAATTTCGCTTCGATGAGTCGGGACTCGGGTCGGAGCCCTTGCGCCTTCCAATAGGCGACCTCTGATGCCACATGGGCGACGATCGCTTCCGTCGCACGGACGCGCACGACCGAAGCTTCCAACTGGAGGTAGGCCTGCTCCTCCAACTGATCGTACTCGAGAATCGCCTGCTTGATGGCGAACTCGGTAGCGCTGTCGGCCTCGTTTTGCTCTCCCCCGCAGCTAGCGGCCTTACTGGTCGGTACGTTGTTGGAATCGCTTTTGTCGGCCGCTCGAGCAGCGGCCGCGGAGGCCCCGGCCACGACATCTTGCGTGCTGGGTGGTTGCGAAGCCACTGGCTCGGCCGCGGCAGCAGTGACCAGGCTTCCAGTCGCCGTCGCAGTGGGCGCCAGGGGTCCGGGGCGAGCCGATGAGGTGCCGACAGCGTCGATCACAGTTGTGGCCGCCGAGGGCTGTTGTTGGGGGCTCATGTTCCCCAAAATTGAGCGCGCGGCCAAAAAGATGACTACCACAGTCGGTAGTAAGAGCCAGATAAGCCCCCGCACGTCAGGATTCGCAAGCCCTTGCCACGCGCCAGTTCCCTGGGTATTCAGGGACTCTCCTCGACTCGCCGAAACCGTGCTGGCGGGATCCGGGCGTTCTACTCCAGCCCGGGCGTCGACCCACGCAGGAGCCAGGTTGGAGCGAAATGCCCGAAGATTTTCGGCCACGTGCTGGCGCACGAAGTCGGAGGTCGCCAGCCGCTCGGCGGCCAACAGCGCAGCGAGAGCTGCCTCGCCGTCCTCCAGCGCGTTGTACAGGCGCACACCCAGCGACCGGAGGAGCTCGGCCAGTTCGTCGGACAAGGCCCTCACCTCGGCACGATCCTGATCGACACGGCGCATCCGGTCGATGGGTGGTATCGCGTCGTTTCGTGCCCTCGCCCAGGCTCGGCGTAAGGCAAGGCTCAGCCGCGACGAGTCGCCCACCATGTCTGTCCTGGCGGTCTCCAGCAGCTGGCGGGCATCGTAGATCGCGATGTTCGCCTGAGATCTCAGGCCGGCCATCGCCGTCGAGCACGCCTGCTCGACTGCGTCGGCGGGGAATCCCGATTCCAGGATGGCTGCGTAGTGTTCAACAGCTTCGGAGTCCCGCCCGGAGTCAAGCAAGCCCGCTACCATGGCAGCACTCGGCGCGAGCACGCGAGCGGGCAATTCATCGTGGAGCGCGCCGACGATTGCGTCGACCGCTCCGTCGTCTACCAGAGCCTCTGCACGAAGCCGCACTCGCAACCAGAATGCATCGTTCCTCCATACCTCTCGCCAGCGCGAGAGCGCAGAGCTCCACCGGCCAACGTCGAGGTCATTGGACTCGACGACTGAGGCGTGAGTAATCACCGCAAGATCGTGAAGGGCCTCGTCCGATCCACCCCCTGCCAGCCGAGCCAACCTCGCGACCACTGACGAGACGACGACTGTGTCAGCCGAGTCTATCGCTGGGGGGACAGGGTCCAAGGGCAAGTGGACCGCGTACAGCTCCTCGCGCAAGCGGTGAGCTGGATGGCCTAGCGCCGCCACCGCCGCTCGATTGCGCTCGAGGTCGGCTGGGTGGCTTCCATTCAAACTGATTTGAAGTCGACGTTCCTGACCACGTCGCCTGACGTCTCGGTCGCTAGCTCTGACGCTCAGCCCGAGAGTCCGAAAGGCATTGGCCGCGTAAGGACTAGCCTCTTCGACAGGCATCCCCAACGCCCCCGTCAGCCTGGCCGCACCGGCGTCAAGAGTGAGAACTCGGTGGTCGTGTCCACGTACTGGCAACTGGGTCGTCGGCGCGCGCAGCGTGAGCCACGCCGAGTCAATCTACGGGGGGTCAGGCGCCGGCGAGGCCCCGCCAGAACCGGCGCCAAGGCGATGGTCCGTGGTTAGCGGTGCACTCGGCAGCCGTGGACTCCGCGGCCTGCCGACCTGGAGTCCGTTTCTCCAGTTCGGTCGGCCCCTGCTGCGGACGCTCGAGGACGCGGGACTTCTCCTGGGCGTGCTGAAGCTGCGCCTGCAGGCACCCGACTTGCCAGGCGAGACTAGAGTTTAGCTCTTGTAGCCGACCGACCAAGCGGACCAACTCGACCACGGCTGGACCGTTTGGATCGCCCTGGGCCTTCGTCACGGACCCCGAGGAGGTAGGAACAACGCCACCTGTCTCTGCTTCCTGTCTCATCCAGTACCCACCATCTGCTGGGACGTCCGAGGGCGGCTTATCGCCAGTTCGGCCATTTGCCGACTCTCGACCCCCGTGCTGAGTCCGGCCGCGGACCGCATCGGTCGAAACACCCACGATCGCCCCGGACGGCGAAAGCCAGACCCACTCACCTGGTGACCTCTCCACGCTGCTCTGCTCCGCCCCTTCTGCGCCCGCGTGCATATGGCACCGCCATACTGGTGCAGCGAATGATGCCCTAGGGTAGTCCATGCGAACGGTCGGCACGCGTCACAGTGTCGACACGCTTTGCCCTCTGCGCTTCGGCCTGGGCCACCATGACTGGCAGAGCCGAAATGGTGTTGTGGCAGTTAGCTCCGGACGCCGACGTCGGGTAGTCCGCCAGCCCAGCCTTGGGGGCCAATGTCGGCCAGCAAACCCCAGAGGCTCCGGCACGTCTGCCTCAACACGTCAAAGTCGCGCCGATCCAAGGCGCCTTGTCCCTGCTGGATCAGGATCTGGGCCGTGGCTGGCTCGGTTGCCACCCGTTGCCGAGCACGGAGGTGGTGGAAAAACGTAATCCACCAGCCATCGTAGGTGGTCACAACTCCCCAGTAGAGCTTCGCCAGCTCTTCGATCCGCAGCCGCAACTGGGCATGGCTCCCTGCCGCCAAGGCCTGTTCGCCCTCCCGCTGTAGGACGCCGAGTTGACGGCGGTCCGACGGCTGACCATAAGCGGCGGCCGCTCGTTGTGTCTTGGAAAGCGTGTCTCGCCATCGCGCTTGCAGCAGCGGCAGGCCGGCATCCTCGACAGCTGCGTCGAGCAGGATCTGAACCTCCCGTAGACGCCTCTGGGCCTGCACCGCGGCGTCCTGGTCGCCGGCGCGAGCGTCCGAGAGCGCACGGCGCACCTCATGCACGAGGGCTGGCACCTCCCCAATCGAAGCCACCGATTCGACTTCGGCGAGGCGGGCCTCTTCAGCACGCAGTTGACACTCCAAGATTTCCGCGTCGGGTATCGGGCGGTCCACATCCTCCACGCGAAGCATCGATGTGTGTTCGAGCAGCGGAACAAAGACTTCCACACTCAGCCTGCGCGACACGTCGAGTCTGAAGCTGATGTCAACCTCCGACCCCACCGGGAGGGGGCGCGCGATATTCGTGCCATCTAGGCGGACATACCCGACGTGGTCGTTTCGATCGGCGCGCCGTCCCTCACCCTCAACAACGTGAATATTGATCCCGGCGGGTTGTCTGGGCGCGATTGGCCGGACCGTCCGGAAGATTCGGTGGGCGCTGGCGGGAAGCCTGGTCCCCCGTTTCAGCAAGAATTCCGTCTTTGAATCAGCTCCGCCGTCCACAACGGCAACGCCGAGCGAGCGCGATAGGGGCGGATCATCTACGACGAGACCATGCCGAATGGTAAATTGATTCGGGGATGCCGCTAACTCCAATCCCGTGGCGTCAAAGAGGCGAAGCGTAAAGGTATTTGCCTGCCACGGCCGCAGGGCTACCGTCATCACGAAAGTCCCGTCCTGGACCGACACGCTTCCGCTCGACCAACCGCCGTCGGTCCGCTCGGCCCGAATTGTCAGGCCGGGTGGCGGTTGCTCGGCCAGCCGGCCGCCGACGGGCACGTCGTCATCGTCACTTGTCGGCTCATACTTTAGATCGAGTCCAATGATGTCACGCCCCTCGGTGACCGATACTAGCGTGGGCTTCTCTCTGAGCACGGAGCCGGCGAAAAGCGCCGCACCTTGTGCAACGACGGTCATCGGATCAATCCGGGTTTCTATTTCGATTCCTGTGTCGTTTGTGATGCGGTCTCGAATGAACGGGGTTAGCGTCGGGCCGCCGACCATGATTACACCTTGCACTGTCGCGGGTCGGACCCTGTTTTGCTCAAGGAGATCTCCAACGATCTTCGTCGTTCGGGCCACTAATGGATGGATCAGTCTTTCGTACGTAGCCCGTGGTACATCGACGTACGTATCGATCGGTTCACCACTATCGTCGGTGGCGCCATAAACGTCAACTACGGCCTGCTCATCGCGGGACAGGCGGACTTTGGCCTCCTCACAGGCCACTTTGAGCCTGGCGTAAAGTGTCCTGTAGCGCGATTGGGAGGGTCGAACCGGACCATCCACGCGATACGTGTGCCGCAGCCGGTCGGCAACGTAGTCGACGAGGATGTCGTCGAAGTTCTTTCCGCCAAGCCATTCGTCACCGGCGTGGTCGACGACCATCATACGACGATCCTGGATCGTGACCAGCGAGGCGTCGAAGGTGCCACCCCCGAGGTCGTAGACCAGCCAGTAGCCGTTCGCTTCGGCGTCCTGGACGCCATAGGCAATCCCGGCCGCGATCGGCTCTTGAAGCAGGAGGCACTGCTCAATTCCGGCCAACTGAGCGGCTCTCCTTGTTGCGTCGCAGGCAGCCAGCGTGAACATGGCGGGAACACTTATCACCGCCGCCCGGACATCTTCAGCGTAGCGGGCCTGGGCATCGGCTCGTAGTGCTCTTACGACGTGGGCGGCCAACTCGGCAGGAGTCATGTTCCGGCCGCTGAGTGAAATGACCTTATCCGTTCCCATGGCCCGCTTGAACTCTCTGGCGACGGCGCTGGGACGATGCTCAGCCTGTCGATAGGCTCGCTGGCCTACCGATATCGCGCCATTCTTGTCGACCATGACCGCGGATGGCGTGAGCTCCTGCTGCTCGTTGTTGCGGATCGGCAGAGGGCGACCATCGACGAGAACCGCGATGGCTGAGTTGGTGGTCCCCAGGTCAATACCGAAGTCGATCGTCGTGCGTGTCATGTGATCGCCGGGTGGGGCGGGTTGCTCCCGAGGATTACTTGGCCGGCGCTCAACACTTGCTCATCGAGCAACACTGTTGGCTTCACCGTTTCGATGATCCACAAAGACCCCTCGCTCCCGGGATCACCGTCCACGTGAAGGATGTCCAGCCGCATACCCTCACGATAGGGCTCGCCAAAGTGGTCTTCGAGTCGGACGCGGTGGTCAGCCAGCGCGTCCTGCAGGCGCAACACGGACTCGCGGATTCCCCTGAGCGGTTTCTCTCCCGTCAGCCTGGCCGCGCGGTCGGCACGTTTGCCGAGACGCCACACCTCCTCGGCTACACGGACGAGCAGGCCTGGCGTCGAGCCCGTTACGATGCCCGTCCCAGATGCCGAGAGCGGATCCAACCCGACCATGAAAGCACGCAGCTCTTCCGCCTTGCGGCGAAATACCCCATCCCTGATAGGAGAGCGCGGTCCCGCCTATCGATTGAGCATGGAAAGGACCAGGAGGATCGCGAAGATCTTTGCGCCCGCGAGGAGCCAGATAAGAGCGCCGCGGGCCGAGACGAAAATGTGCCATTCGTCGGATCGACCCCCATGGTCGAGGGCTCGGATCTGTTCACGCTCAAGATCAAGTGGGCCGATCGTTCGCCCGCACCCACCGACGCCCGGATACTCGACACGTCCGTTCGGGCCTAGTATCAGATCCGCCCTGATCGGATCGTCGCGAGAATCCGGAGGGCCGGTGCATTGAAGGGCGGCCGGGTCGAGCCGCTGCGGAGATGGTGAGGAGAGTGAGAGGTCGACGCTCGTGACGTTGTTGTGGGCATGGCTGCCCGCGAAGCTCAGGACGTGCTCCTGGTTGGGTCCCATGAGAGTCGGGTCTGCTGTGACGACCTCGGGCAGGCTCATCGTCTGGCGGTCGGCTGCCGGTGGGAGCGCCGCGGCCCAGCCGTGCTCCCCAAGCGATGGGTGGGGTGGCTGCATCCTGAGGGCACCAGGGTGGAGCGATAAGCCGCTCTCGAAATGCGACCTCGAGCGAAATGCGCCCACTTCCGCCTTCAGCAGCCAGACGAGAGTCGAAAGCAGCGTCGGAGGCTCAGCACTGAGTTCCCCGGCCCCGAGGACCCTACCGTTGGCCGGCGATAATTCGGGGTCAGCGGTGCCCGGCGCGTTTCCAATAAGCTCGACCAAGTGGTTAGCATCGCCAGCAGCATGGGCGAGCGCGGCCCACGCCTGTGGGCCGACCAATGGCGGCGCAAGGGCCCTTGTTCCGTTCGTGGCGTCGATGGCGCGCTGCACGACGGTCAGGAGCTCTCTCACAGGCCCTGGACCCACAGCAGCCGCGAGCGTGAGGGCGTCCTTGGCAGTAATTAGGAACTCGTTAGTGATCATGTACTTTCGGTTGCCGTCATCAATTGTTAGTACCTCGGTGAAGACAGCAGATTCGCTCCCATCGGCGCCGTTCTGAACGCCAACGAACGGTCTCCTCAAAGCTAGGTGCAGGATAGACGATGCTGGACCCGGGCAAAGTCACAGCGCCGACACAATTCCAGTTGTCGACGAAGGCAACCTGCTGTCGTGCCAGCACCATCTACCGACGATCCCACAGAGCGGGTTGCCTCAAAACTTCCCGTTACCGAAGGGGTATCGTTGCCTCATATCTCCACGTTACTAAGCCCTCGCCGGAGTCGTCGTAGCCACCCCCTCTCGCGGGCTGTGGAAAACTCGCCAGCTTGGCACGGACCGATTATTCACAGGCTGCAGGCCTCCGCTCGTGCAGGGCATGGAGCGTGTCGACAGCCAACTCGACTCCCGCCGCACCCTGACCGGCCCAGATGCCGCATGCTCCCGCTCCAGCCGCTCCCGCGCGCCCGCGTCCAGCACCCTGGCTGCCAGGACTCGCCGATAGGCGTCTGGGCCGTATCGTAGCGCTTGGTGACCTTGGCGCCCTCGCGCTGTTTGCCGATCAGCTTCAAGACCGGCTGCCAGTGGTTGGTCCAGATCCGCCGCAGCGCGTAGATCCGATTCAGCTGCTCCAACGCGGCCTCGCTCTCGTAGCGGTCGTAGCCGAGCAGCTTGCGGACCACCAACCACTTCTTCTGCTCCACGTGGGCTGGTCGTTTTTCCAGTACGGCCGACTGCGCGTGAACTTGATCCGCTCCCGCTGGCAGTACTGGACCAGGTGGGCGTTCAGGGAACTCGCTGCCGTTGTCCGAGTCGATCCCCAGCAGCGCGAACGGCAGCCGCCCGCGGATCTGTTCCAGCCCCGCGAACACCGCCGCCTGGCCTTTGCCCCAGACCCCGATGCACTCGGTCCAGGCGGTCCACGTCGGTGGCCACCAGGGTATTCAGATAGTGGCCGGCTGGACCGGTCCCGCAATGCGCCACCAGGTCGACCTCGACGAAGCCCGGCCGCTGGCCTTCCCAGGGCGTGAACGTGTGAACCGGGACCTGCTGCTTGAGGAGCGTGCCCGGCTTCGTCGTCCCCAGTCCGTGCGGGCGCAGCTGGAGCCGAAATGGCCGCAGGCGACGATCCGATGGTCGCCGCGCACATCCCGACCAGCTGCGCCCGCACCGTTGGGCCCACTGCGAGTAGCGCCTTCGGCCTCCAGTGCTGGCACCAGCTCCTCAAGGAATGGGGCCAGGCGTTCCGCACAGCCAGCTGCTGGCCTCGGCGGCCACCCGTAGCGCGCCCACCACCTCCGACGAGTACGTCCGTGGCCGGCCGCCGTGACTCGACCGCGGCGGCGGCGGTCCGTGCCGCAACAACCGCATCGCCCACTTCCGATGGGCGCCCGTCGCCTCGATGAACGTGTCCAGGATCCGAGCTTTATCGGGCCGGTCTGCCCGCAGGTACGCGGCCCGCAACTCCGCCGCCATCTCGTGCTTGCTCGCTTGCCTCACCCTCATTCCCTCAGCTCCTTTGGTAAGTTGGGTTATGAGGCAACGTATGCCCCCCGGGTAACGGGAGTTATGAGGCAATTCGCAGAGCTGACAGCCGGGAGCTCGGCCTGATAGAATATTGCCTTGCCGCACCGGTCAGGCCAGGAGCGGCCCGCCCCGACGCGTCGGGCGCACGCTCTGCTCCACGGGAGGCAGCCCGGCTTGAGAGCCCTGGTGACCGGCGGGGCCGGGTTCATTGGCTCACACCTCTGCGACCGCCTCCTCGCGGCCGGCTTCGAAATCCTGTGCGTCGACAACCTGCTGACGGGCGCACGCCACAACGTCGAGCACCTCGCGTCCAATCCGGCCTTCGAATTCGTCGAGCATGACATCACACGCCCCTTCGACGCGCCAGCCGATCTAGTGTTCCACCTGGCCAGCCCGGCCAGCCCGAAAGGTTACTACCGCTATCCGCTCGAGACGGCGCTGACAAACGCGGTCGGCACCAGCCATCTCCTCGAGCTTGCTCACCGCCAGAGCGCCCGCTTCCTGACGGCCTCAACCTCGGAGGTCTACGGCGAGCCGGAAGTTCACCCCCAGCCAGAGGGTTACTGGGGCAACGTGAACCCGCTCGGCCCGCGCGCTTGCTACGACGAGGGCAAGCGCTTCGCCGAGGCGATCAGCATGGTCTATTGCCGAGAGCGCGGGCTCGACGTTCGGGTCGTGCGCCTCTTCAACACGTACGGCCCACGGATGGACCCGACCGACGGGCGGGTGGTGCCCAATTTCATCATGCAGGCGCTGAGGGGGAAGCCGCTGACCGTGTACGGAGATGGCTCGCAGACCCGCAGCCTGTGCTACGTCGACGATATCGTGGATGGGCTCGAGCGGGTGATGCTCGCCGAGGATCAGGCCGGCGAGGTCTTCAACCTCGGCAACCCGGAGGAGCGGACCGTGCTCGAGTTTGCCCATCTGATTCGCGACCTGTGCGGAGCCGAGTCTGACATCATCCACGCCGAGCTGCCCGTGGACGACCCGTCACGGCGGCGGCCGGATATCTCCAAAGCGCGCACCGTTCTCGGTTGGGAGCCACGGGTCTCCGTGGAGGACGGGCTACAGCGAACGATCGAGTGGTTCCGTGATCTCATCGCCCATTCGCCAATCGAGAGTCTCTGGTCGTGATCTCGGCGGTACGACCTAATCCCCCGGCCCCTTTCCCTGAAGGGAAGGGGGGGCTTGCGCCCCCGCTGGGCCCAGTCTGGCTCGCGACGGGTCTTGGGCTGGCTGTCCTGATAGGCAGCGCGCCGCTCGAGTTTATGCTGCCCTTCGTCGTGGCCGCAGCCACTCTCGTAGGCATGCTGATCGAGCCCCTGGTCGGCCTGTGCGCGCTGCTGGTGGCGATCCCGTTCTCTCCGAGCCTCGGGCTCGAGGAGACCACCGGCGCCACGACGGCCACGCCGTCGATCTCGATCTTCGAGCCACTGGCGCTCGTGATGCTGTCTATCTGGTTGGCTCGCGGCATGGCCCGCCAGGAGATCAAGATCCATCAGAGCGGCATCGCGACCTCGCTCTTCTTCTTGCTGCTTACGCTTCTGATAGCGGCCAGCTCGGCCACCAGCCTGACCCTGGCGACCAAGGAGATCCTGAAGTGGCTGCTCCTGGGGCTGGTATTCTTGTTCACGGCGCTGCACGTCCGCGATGAGAGCCGCGCGCGGCTGGTCCTGGCGGTCCTCTTTCTCGCGGGCTCTGGACACGCCTTGATGGGTGTCGTCCAATTCTTCGCCGGTCTGGGCCCGCCGAACTTCGCCGTCGGCGACTTCATGCGGGCGCACGGTAACTTCGGCCAACCGAACCCGTTCGCGGGCTACCTCGGCACCATCTTCCCCCTGGCGCTGGCCTTCTCCGCGGTGCGCGGACCAGCCAGCTTCCGTCTGCTGTCGCTCTTCACGGTCCTCTGCACCGGCCTGGGCATCGCGCTGAGCCTGTCGCGGGGGGCCTGGCTTGGGCTCGCGTTTGGGGCGGCGGTGATGGCGCTCGTCTGGAGCCCGCGGACGCGGCGCTTGATCGTCCCAACCCTGGCGGTCGGGCTCCTGGTCGGGCTCTTCGGCGCGTTTGGGGCCCTGCCGCCAGCGCTTGCTGAGCGCCTAACGTCGACCGCGGCCAACTTCAGCATCTTCGACGCCCGCCAGGTCCAGCCGACGCCCGAGAACGTGGCCGTCGTCGAGCGAATGGCGCATTGGCAAGCTGGCTGGGAGATGTTTTTGGATCACCCATTCCGCGGGGTCGGGCCCGGCAACTACCCTGCCGTGTACGATCAGTACTCGCTGCCCGGCTGGCGCGAAGCGCTGGGCCACGCCCACAACTTCTACCTAAACATGGCGGCTGAGGCTGGGGTGCCTGGCCTGGTCGCTCTGCTGCTGCTGATGGGGGCCGCTTTTCGCGCGATCGGAGCAGGACTGAGGACTGAGGACTCAGGACTGAGGGATCGCTCAGTCCTGAGTCCTCAGTCCTCGTTCTCGCGCGCGCTGCTCGTGGGCCTGCTCGGCAGCCTGGTCGTCCTCAGCACCCACAACATGTTTGACAACCTCCTGGTGCACGGCGTCGGCATCCAGGTGGGTATGCTGCTCGGCTTGATCGGAGGCGAGCCATCTCGGTGGTAGACAAGCCCGCCCATGACGCACCGGACCAGCCAGCGATTGAGGCAGCCGAGCCGGACCCGCTCAGTCGAAGGTTCCTGAACGTCCGCACCCTGCTCTCGTTCGGGCTGGGGATCGCCATCTTGCTGGTCGTCCTGAGCCGCGTGAACGTCGAGGTGGAGGCGATAGTCGCCCGTCTCAGTCAGACCAATCCGCTGTACTACCTGGCGGCTCTGGTGGTCTACTACGCCACCTTCCTCGTGCGCGGACTGCGGTGGCGAAAGCTGCTGGAAAACGTCGGCTTCCACGAGGGCGAGGGGGTCCGGATGCCGCCCATCCTGGGGATCGCCGAGATCGTGCTGCTGTCCTGGTTCGCCAACTGTATCGTGCCGGCCAAGCTGGGCGACGCGTACCGCGCTTACCTGCTCAAGCGGGCGGCTGGGGTGTCCTTCTCCAAGACGTTCGGGACGATCCTGGCCGAGCGCATCATCGACATGCTGCTGCTGTTCGTCCTCCTGGCCGGGTCGGTCTTACTAGCCTTCCATGGCGCGCTGCCGTCAGTCGTGCTGGGGATCATGCAGGTCGGACTGGTGCTGGTGTGCGCGGTGATCGTCGGCCTGTTCGCGATGCGCAATCTGAGCGGCCACATCACCCGGCTGGTGCCCCGTCGCTTCCGGCACCAGTACGGTCTGTTCGAGGAGGGGACGCTCGGCTCCTTCCAGGCGCTGCCCCTGGTACTGCTCTACTCTCTGGTCGGCTGGGGCATCGAGGCGAGCCGACTGTATCTGGTCTGCCTCTCACTCGGCCTGTTCCTGCTGTCACCGCCGATCGTGCTGTTCGTCGCGCTCGCGTCGGCTCTACTGACCACACTGCCGGTCACCCCGGCCGGTTTGGGCTTCGTCGAATCGGCGATCGTCGGGATCTTGATCCTGGCGGCCGGCTTCGGCCTGGCGCCCGGCGTCGACGAGAACGTCGCCACTTCAGTGGCGATCTTGGATCGCACCATTAGCTATTGGAGCCTGGTGCTCGTGGGCCTCGGACTCTACTTCTTCACCCGCCGGAGCTGATCGGCATGCCGGTTGCCAGCCCTGTCGAGATACGATCACTGCGCATCGCGATCGACTACACGGCCGCGGTCAACCAGAACGCCGGCATCGGCCGCTTCGTTCGGAATCTGGTTGGCGCGCTGCTGGAGCTTGACACCACCAATAGCTACCTGCTGTTGCATGCCGCGCCCAATCCTGGCGCTAACCTATCCTTTCCACGCGGGCAGAACGTCAGCCGCCGCCCGCTGCGGCTGTCGGAGCGCTGGCTCAACATCATCTGGCATCGGCTCAACGCGCCGCTGCCGATCGAGTGGCTGACCGGGCCGCTCGACATCTATCACTCGCCAGACTTCGTCCTACCACCCATTCGGCACGCCCGCACGGTCCTGACCGTCCACGATCTGGCGTTTCTGCTGTATCCGGAGTGCGCCGACGAGCACCTTCGGGCGTACCTGGAAAAGATGGTCCCCCGCTCGGTCGCCCGCGCCGACTTCGTCGTGGCCGACTCGGAGAACACGCGCAACGACGTGATCTGCCTGCTGGGCGCGCCGCCTGACCGCGTGGCGGTGGTTCCAGGCGGAGTAGACGCCAGCTTCCGTCCCGTTGATGATCCGGCCCGCCAGCGCGCGCTGCGCCAGCGCATTGGCCTCGACGACGAAACCCCCTTCATCCTGTTCGTCGGCGTGATCGAGCCGCGCAAGAATCTGGACGGCTTACTCGAAGCGTTCGGGATCCTCAAGTCGCGCCAGACCCTGCCGCACAAGCTCGTGGTGGTGGGCCGCAGAGGCTGGTTGTGGGAAGGGATCATGCAGCGCGCCGAGCGGTCGCCCGTCCGCGATGACACCATTTTCCCGGGGTTCGTGCCCGAGGCCGAGCTGGCGACCCTTTACTCAGCCGCCCAGATGTTCGTCTTCCCGTCCCACTACGAGGGTTTTGGCCTGCCGGTTCTCGAGGCGATGGCGTGTGGCACGCCGGTCGTCGCCTCTCGAGCCAGCTCACTGCCCGAGGTGGTTGGGGACGCCGGGCTCCAGGTCGATCCGGACGACTCGGAGCAGCTCGCCGCGGCCCTCGAGCTGTTGGCGCTGAACCCGAACGTGCGCGACGACATGCGCCGTCGCGGCAGCGAACGGGCAGCCCAGTTCACCTGGCAAGCCGCGGCCGCGACCCTGCTCGAGGTGTATGGTCGAGTAGGAAGGGAATAGCGCGGACTGCAACGCCACGAATCCGACGGCGCCTTCCCGCTGTATACTTGGCCAAGGTGATCAAGCGTTCAGCATGACGCGATTCAGCCAAGTCGTCCACAGTGATCCCGACATCCTTGGTGGTACGCCGGTCTTCGTGGGCACGCGAGTGCCGGCCCAATC
>DASPXK010000281.1:0-1649 GCA_035637315.1 Chloroflexota bacterium | reverse complement strand
GAGATCGATCGTATTCCACGTGAGCTCTCGCCAGATGAACAGAGGGTACAAGCATGTCACCCAGGCCACGATACCCCCGAGGAAGGCGAGCAAGCTTGCTAGTGGGTCACGCTGCAATTGGTTGAGATTGGGCCTGGGAGGCTGGTGAGCCACCGAGGCGGCGCTGGCGGGCGCGCTGACGACGTTCGAACCGCTTGCCGTGCCAGACAAACGGGGTTGGGTTGGCGTTCCAGCCCGCGACGGTGTCGTTGAGCCAGGCGATCAGGTCGTCCTGGGACTGGGGATGGTGTCCCTCAAGGGCACGACGCACGAGGATACGCTGGACGGACTCGGCCATATTCAGCCAGGAGCCACTGAGCGGGGTGTAGAGTGGCATGACGCCGTGGTGGAGCAGCCAGCGGACGATCGACCAACTCAGATGGCCGGCCAGGTTGTCCCAGATCAGGAGAAGCCGGAGCGGCGGCAACGGCGCGGTCGGCTCGTGGCCGAGCCAGGTCGCCCACCGCGCCAGGGGTGGGCGTTCGTCCTCGGGGCTGGTGACGGGTGGGAGTGTCGCGAGCACCTGGGTCAGTTCGGCCTGGAGCCAGGGATGGAGCACCGCGTTGGGCGCGTTGGTGACGCCTTTCGCCCGCACCTCGCCCGTCGCGGGGCGGAACAGGGTCAGCAGCTTGGCCGTCCCACCACGGATGTACTCATGCGGGCGGAGCGCTGGCTTGCCCACGGGCGCCCAGGTTGCCCCAGGCTGCGGAATCGCCTGGTACGGACCGGCCTCGTCCTGGCACCAGACGGGCACGCCGGCCGCCTCGGCTAGCCGGTACGCCAGGTCGATGGCCCCCTTTTTTCTTCCGTCTTCGGATCGACCACCTGGACCACGCCTGCTTTGCGCTTGCGCTGCGCCGTGCCCGTCGGGCACCAGGTGCGCGTTTGCTGATACGAACTGCCGGCCTCCCGCAGCACCCGCCGAATCGTCGTCGCGCCCACCCGCGGGAGCCCCTCCCGACGGACCGTCCGCTCCAACGTGCTCAGCGACCAGGTGGCCGTCCCATCGAGCTTCCGATCTGGAGCCCGCTGGGCCGTCGCCACGATCCGCGCGCGGGCCAGCGCATCGTAGGTCGGCCGCCGTCCTCGCCCAGCCGCGATCTTCAGCGCCCCAAGCCCGACCCGATTGAACCGCCGCACCAGGTAGGTGACCGCGCCCGGACTCCGATAGCCAGCCGCTCGGGCTGCTCCCGAGAACGACTGTCCCCCAGCCACCGCCAGCAGCGCCGTCGCCCGCTGCACCCGATCGACTCGTTCGCTGCTCGCCTTCGTGATCGTCTTCAACTCGCGCTGCTCCGCGAGCGTCAGCGGCCGCAAGCGCTCCTTCTGTATCGTTGCCATGACCCTCCGCTCCTACCATACAGTGTGCCTCTCGCGACTCACGTTCAGCGAAATGCAGCGTGACCCACTAGTGGGTCACGTCGCATTCAATTGGGAATGGCCGTATCTGGTCGGACTCTCAATTATTCGTCGCGTGACCCACTAGTGTACGACGGCGCCGGCGGGCCAGCGCCGCTGACCCGGACCTCGATCGCCAACTCCAAACACACGCTCACCGCGCCAACGCCGCAGAACGGCGCGACGTTCCGAAGCTGGTCTGACGGTGGTGC
>DASPXK010000280.1:0-35695 GCA_035637315.1 Chloroflexota bacterium | reverse complement strand
AATTGTGAATGAAGAATGAAGAGTTTTGAGTGTCTTCACTCCTCATTCTTCATTCTTCATTTTTCATTCCGATGATCAAGACGGTCCTCCAGGCCCTCCACGACGCGCTCTGGGACGAGATGGAGCGCGACGAGCGGGTCGTGATCATGGGCGAGGACGTCGGCGTGCGGGGCGGCGTGTTCCGCGCTACGGAGGGCTTCTACGAGCGCTTCGGCGAGGCGCGCGTCGTCGATACGCCGCTGGCCGAGGGGGCGATCGTCGGAGTCGCGATCGGAGCCGCCGCCGCGGGGCTGCTCCCGGTCGCCGAGATCCAGTTCGCGGATTTCATCTATCCAGCCTATGACCAGATCGTCAGCGAGGCCGCTCGGATGCGCTATCGGTCGCGGGGCGCCTGGGGCTGTCCGATCGTCATTCGGGCCCCGTTTGGCGGCGGGATCCACGGCGGGCTGCACCATTCGCAATGCCCAGAGGCGTTATTCACCCACATCCCCGGCCTGAAGGTCGTGGCGCCTTCGACGGCGGCCGACATGGCCGGGCTCATCAAGTCGGCCATCCGCGATCCCGATCCGGTCATTTTCTTCGAGCACAAGAAGACCTACCGCTCTGTCAAGGGCGAGGTGCCAGACGGCGACTATACGGTCCCAATCGGCAAGGCCAGCATCGCCCGCCGCGGGTCAGACATCAGCATCCTGACGTACGGCCAGATGCTGCACGACTCGCTGGCCGCCGCCGAGCGGGCCGAGGCGGAGGGCGTCTCCGTCGAAGTGGTCGACCTCCGCACACTGGTCCCGCTCGACAAGCAGACCATCCTGGACTCGGTCGGTCAGACCGGCAAGGCGGTGATCGTCTCCGAGGCCAACCTGACCTCCGGCTTCGGGGCCGAGCTGGCGGCGGTGCTGAGCGCCGAGGCGTTCGACTGCCTCGACGGCCCGATCATGCGCGTCGCGTCGCCAGACATCCCGGCCATGCCGTACGACGACGCCATGGAGGAGTTCTGTCTTCCGAACCCAGACAAGATCCTGGATGCTCTGCGCGCCCTGGCGGCCTACTAACGAGTGAAGAGTGAAGAATGAAGAGTGAAGAATGGAGAGTCCTCAGTCCTCAGTCCTCAGTCCTCGTTCCTTTGACGAGCTTGCAGATGCGGCTGCCGGGGCTCTCCTCGTAGAGAAAAGCCAGTTTGCTCTCGTCGAAGGCGGCGAAGAACGTCTGCCAGTCAAGCGGCTCCCAGTTGGGGGCCAGCGGCCCGAACCCGATCCGCAGCACGCCCGCGCCGCGAACTCGGGCCGGCCGGCCGCCTCGCTCCTCCGCCCAGCTCCGGATCAGCTGATGGTCACGGGTGTACTTTCGCGCCATCCGGCATTGGCCTCCCGTGCAGCCAGACTACCATTATGCCCTCCGAATGAAGAACGAAGAGCAGAGAATGAAGAATGAAGGCGCGCGTCTCAAGTATTCTTCATTTTTCATTCTTCATTCTTCATTCGTTCTCCTCCTCGGGCTGGGATGTTCGGCGCTCAGGCTGCCCTACGCGGAGTCGGGAGGCTCGGACAGGCCAGTCGTCGCCCGGGTCGCGACGCTGGCCGATCCGGGCCAGCCGGGGCCGTACGCGGTCGGCGTGACGCGGTGGACCTTCACTCGTCCGTCGACCACCACCGGCCAGCCCCGCGTCCTGAACGCGTTGATCTGGTACCCGGCGTCAGCCGCCGCGACTGCCTCGCCTCCTGCAGACCCGCGCCTCGGAGCGCCGCTCGACGCGGAGCCGGACAGGCGAGGCCAACCGTATCCTGTGGTCGTATTCTCGCATGGCAGCGGCGGCTCGCCGCTGGGCTATACGTATTTCGCGACCCACCTTGCGAGCCACGGCTTCGTCATGGTCGCACCGCCCCATCCGGGCAACACATCAGCCGACTGCCCTTCCCCGTGTCTAGCTTCGGTCCCGGCAGCCCGCCCGTCGATTCTGGACTCGGCCCCAAATCGACCGGACGACGTGGTGTTCGCGCTCGAGCAGGCGGCCAGCCTGAGCGCGAGTGGCGATCCAATTCTGGCGGGACTACTCGACGGGGACCGGAGCGGCGTGGCTGGGCACTCGTTTGGCGCCTGGACCACCTTGCAAGTGGTGGCCCGCGATCACCGCTTCCGGGCGGCCGTAGCGATGGCGACGGCGCTGAGGCCCGGCACGGCTCCAGCCGTGCCGAACATCGAAGCGCCCGTGATGTTGATGGCTGGCGCGCTTGACGACCTCGTGCCACTCCCCGGCATCGAGGCGCTCTACGCGACGTTCGGCGCGAACGGCCCAGAGCACTGGCTGGTGGCGCTACCGCGCGGCGGCCACCTTGCGTTTTCGAATCAATGCCCGCCGAATCGGGCTGGGTGCGGACCAAACGACCTGCCCCAGGAGCGAGCCCACGCGTTGATCAACCGCTGGACGGCGGCCTTTCTCCTGCGCCACGTAGCCGGCGACGAGCGCTATGCCGCGCTCCTCGATCCGGCTCCGGCCGAGGGCGACCCAGAGGTACAGGTCAGCGCTGCAGCCCTAACCCGGCCGTAGCGCGCTCGGCGGGACGAGAGTGCGCTCGCCGTCGGGCGGACGCCAGCGCAGCTCCAGGGTGCCCGCGCCGCGCAGATACGCGTAGCGGATCTCGAGCTGGTGGGCGCCAGGGCTCAGCCGCAGGTCGGCCCGAAGCGAGCGCGGCTCGGGGGAGGCGCGGCCCTCGATCATGGTCCGTCCATCCAGGAGCATTTCGGCGGCCCCATCCGTATACAGATCGAAGCGATAGTCGCCGCCTCTCGCCACGAGCAGCTCACCTACCCAGCGGGCGCGGTAGGGATGCCCGTCCCCAAGCTTCGACGCATCGCGAAAAGCCAGCGCCGCGTCCGTGCGCGGCAGCACCAGAGTCCCAGCCCGGTCGTCAACGGCCAGCTCGCCGCGTAGACCGCCAGGTTGGGCGGTCTGGCGTGAGCCGGCCGGGACGTCGAAAGCTAGCAGGAGCGGCTCGCCGCGCGGACCCCCCACGGCCTCCAGGTGAGCATCCGGCAGCTGCTGGCGGAGCAGCGGCAGCCAATCGTCCAGCTTCGGGCTGAGCGCGATAATGAGCGGGCGGCCCTCCGCGACAGCGACGGGAAGGTCGACGGTCGGGTTGAGCAGGTCGCGGACCGTCGCCGGGCGAGCGAGCATGCGGACCCGCTCGTCCCAGGCGAACACGTCCGGCGCTCCTGCCAGGAGTATCGTGCGCTCCGAGCCCTGCGCCCCGGCCCAGCGGGCCCAGGCCGTCTGTGGCTGCCAGGGATACGCGGCCGGCTGGCGCACGAAGATAGCGCTGAGGCCGTCGACGGCCGTTAGGCCGACGAGTCCGGCCAGGAGCGCTGTCGCCGTCGGACCGGCCGTGCCTGGCGCGGCCCTGGCTATCAGGGCTGCGAGCCAGCCCGCGAGCCAGTCGGCCGCGATCGCAGCCATCAGGCAAGCGGCCGGCAGCATCGGTAGCAGGCGATGGAACTGCGGGGCGCCAGCGCTCAGGATCCCGCCCGCCAGCACGCCAGCGCACCACAGCAGCAGAGTCCCAAAACGAGGATCGCGCAGACGCAACAAGCAAACGAGCAGGCCGATCAAGAAGAGCCCGGCGAGCGGTCCGAACAACAGCGGCTCCTGCGCGAAGTTGTAAAACGGCCCGCGGTCCGGGACGTTCCAGAAGGCCAGCAGGTTGAGGCGGGCCTGGCCCAGCATGATCCAGACCGGGTCCGTCGTCCCGTGCAGCTCGATCGCCTGGTCCCAGCGACGGAAGACGGAACGAAATTGAAATCTGTCGACCAGCGAACGCGGGTCATCGCGGGCGTGGGCGAGCTCTGGCACGAGCACCAGGCTCAACCCGAGCAGCGCCAGCAGCGCGCCTCCGACGACCGCGCGCCAGGCGCGAGGGCGCGTTAGCAGGAGTTGGCCGTAGACGGCGGCCAGGATGAGCGTGAAAGCCCGTGACCCGAAGGCGAAGTACTGGCCGAAGCCGAGCGCCATCCCCGACAACAGATGGCAGAATGGGCGGCCGTCGCGGACCCCACGCCAGGCCAGCCCGAGCGCTAGTATCCCGAACAGGGGGACCTCGACGACGTTGAGCGCCATCCGACTAAAGTGCAGATGCGCCGCGGAGAGCGCCAGCAACCCCACCGCCACGAGCGCGACGCGGGCTCCGAAAAGCGGCCGTGCGAGCAGCCAGAGCGCGGCCAGCGTCAGCGCGCCAGCCAGCCCGGCCATCACCCGCACCGCGCCGATGGCTGGTCCGAGGGCGGCCATGAAGGCCGACTCGGCATAGATGAAGGGGGCCGGATCGCCGATGAAGGCGAACCCGAACGGGTGCGGCCCGCGACCTTGCCAGGTGTCGAGCGCGATGAGCGCCACGGCGGCCTCGTCAGGGTGAATCCCGTTCGGGAACGCTTCCGGCGCCCAGACCCGAAGGCCGAGCCCGGCGGCGAACAGTGCAGCCAGCAGGCACGCTTCCGCCCTCGTGATGCTCGCCTGGACCTCCACGGCTCCCGCGCGCGGTCCCCAGCAGGCAGTGGCGAGCAGCACCAGGCCGACCAGCCACGAGATCGCCCCGCCCGCGACCGACGAGCCCTCGAGCAGGCCGACTCCACCCAGGACGAGGACCAGCCCGACCACGAACAGCCGTCGACGAGCCACCCAGCGCACCGGAGTCGGCCAGGCCAGCGGACCTGGGGTGGCAGCCAGGCCCATCCCCGTCTTCGCTGCGTCCATGCGCGTGGCCGATTATACGAGAGGCTCTGAATCCGCTCCCTGACGGTCGCGGTACTGAAGGGCGTCCGCGTCCCGCACTGCCAGTCGCAACACGCCCGCGCGCGTCGGATCGAGATGTCGAGTTCAGGGACTTCGGGGCGCGCGAGTGGCGAGGGCTTAGCGCGCGCGGATACATTACTCCCTACTCCCTACTCCCTACTCGCTACTGGGCACGCATTGATCCTCGAGACCGAAGGCTTGACCAAGGACTTTCGGGGCTTCCGCGCGGTTGACCGCGTCAGCCTGAGCGTGGAGGAGGGAGCGATCCATGCCCTGGTCGGCCCGAACGGGGCCGGAAAGACGACCCTCTTCAACATGCTGACGGGCTTCCTGCAGCCGAGCGCCGGGCGAATCAACTTCCAGGGCCAGGAGGTGACCGGGCTGCCACCTGAGCAGATCGCCCGCCGCGGCATCGCCCGCTCGTTCCAGATCACCAGCCTCTTCGAGCGGCTGACGGTGCTCGAGCATGCGGCCCTGGCCCTGCTGTCGGCGACCGGCCTGGGCTACCGCTTCTGGGCACCCGAACGAGTCCTCGGCCGCTTCCGGCAGCACGCTCTCGACGTGCTGACACAGGTCGGGTTGGCCGAGCTGGCCGAACGCGAGGTGCACAGTCTGCCATACGGCCAGAAGCGGGCCCTCGAGCTGGCGCTGGTGCTGGCCCTCTCACCGACGCTGCTCCTGCTCGACGAGCCGACCGCCGGCATGAGCTTCGAGGACCTGGATCGGATCATCGCGCTCATCCGGCGCGTCCGCGACGGCCGTACCGTGGTGCTGGTGGAGCACAACATGGGCGTCGTAGCCGAACTGGCCGACCAGGTAACCGTCATGCAGCGCGGCCGGGTCCTGGCCGAGGGGCCCTACCAGACGGTGCGCCAGGACCCGCGCGTCATAGAAGCCTACCTCGGCGCGCCGGACGAGGCATGAGGAACGAGGAATGAGGAATGAGGCCCGAGCAATGAGAAATGCGAGGTGCCAACTTCTCTCAATTCTCAATCCTCAATGCTCAATTCATCCGGAGACGGCCGGTGCTTAGCGTGAAGGGACTCTCGGCCTGGTACGGCGAGGCCCAGGTGCTGCGGGGAATCGACCTGGACGTCGAGCAGGGCCAAGTGGTCACCCTCGTCGGTCGGAACGGGGCAGGCAAGACGACCGCGCTGCGCTGCCTGATGGGCCTGCACCGGCAGGCCAGCGGCCGGATCACGTTGGACGGCAAGGAGATCGGCGGACTCTCGCCGGACCGCCGCACCCGGCTCGGGCTAGGCTACGTGCCAGACGACCGCGGGATCTATGCGTCACTGTCGGTGGAGGAGAACCTGCTCCTGCCCCCCGCGGTCGGACCCGAGGGCTGGAGCGTCGACCGAATCTACGAGATGTTCCCACTCCTCAAGGAGCGGCGGCGGAGCAAGGGCACGACGCTCTCCGGCGGCGAGCAGCAGATGCTGGCCATCGCACGGGTGCTTCGGATGGGCGCGCGGCTCCTGTTGATGGACGAGCCGACCGAAGGTCTGGCGCCAATCCTGGTCCAGCAAATCGCGACGATCATCGACGAGGCGAAGCGGAACGGGGCGACCGTTCTGCTAATCGAGCAGAATCTCCGCTTTGCCGCTCGAGTGGCTGAGCGGCATTATTTGCTGGCCCAGGGCCGAATCGTCGAGAGCCTCACCAACGAGGAGGTGAAAGCGCGCGAACGCGAGCTACTCACACACCTTGGCGTCTAACTGAGGGGCACGGCATGCGGTGCCCCTACACACTGGAGGTACGCGAATGCGCCTACTGTGGATCCGCCTGGCGGCGGTCAGCATATTCTTGTTGGCCGCGTGCGCCCCTAGCCCGGCCCCACCGGCGGCCAAACCGACCGAGCCGCCGAAGCCCGCCGCGCCCGTCGCTAGCCCCGCCGCCTCACCGGCGGCCTCACCGGGTGCGTCGCCCGCGGCCAGTCCGAAGCCGGCCGGCGAGGCGCCCAAGACTGGCCCGGCCAGGCTGAGCGACGGCAAGATCGTCTTCGGCGTGATCAACGACATGTCCGGCGTCTACGCCGACCTGAGTGGCCAGAACGCCGTCAAAGCCGTTCAGATGGCTATCGACGACTTCGAGGCGAAATACGGCAAGGGCTCGATCGGCGGCCCGATCGAGGTGATCAGCGCCGACCACCAGAACAAGCCCGACCTGGCCAACTCGAAGGCCCAGGAGTTCTACGACCGCAACTCGGTCGACGTGATCCTGGACGTGCCGACTTCCTCGGCCGCGCTGGCCATCGCCGGCGTCGCCAAGGAGAAGAAGAGGCTCTACATCAACGTTACGGCGGCCACGACGGAGCTGACCGGGCCGCAGTGCAACAAGTACACCTTCCACTACACCTACGACACCTGGATGCTGGCCAACGGGACCGGCACCGAGGTGACGAAGAGCGGCAGCAAGAAGTGGTACATCGTCTACCCGAACTACGCCTACGGCCAGGACATGGACCGCTCATTCCAGGCGGCCATCAAGGCGGCCGGCGGCGAGATCGTGGCCAGCGATGGCACCCCCTTCCCGAACCCGGGCAACGACTTCTCGTCGTTCTTGTTGAAGGCCCCGTCGCTGAAGCCTGATGTCCTGGGCACGATGAACGCCGGCGGCGAGTTGGTGAACGTGGTCAAGCAGTACAACGAGTTCAGGCTGAAGGACCAGGGCATCAAGCTGGCGATCGGGCTGCTCTTCGATACGGATATTCACGCCCTCGGGCCCGACGCGTTCGCCGGTACGCTCTATACCACGCCCTGGATCTGGACGCTCGACGACAAGGCGCGTGAGTGGGCCGACAAGTACCGCAAGCTCGTCGGCGGCGACAGCCGGCCCACATTCTCCCACGCCGGGAACTACTCGGCCGCGACCCAGTACCTCGAGGCGGTCAGGCGAGCCGGGACCGACGACGCTGACGCGGTCGCCAAGGCGCTCGAGGGCCAGAAGATCGACGACTTCTTCCTCCACAACGGCCTGATCCGAGCCGAAGACCACCGCGTGGTCCACGACGCCTATCTCGCCGAGGTCAAGCCCCAGAGCGAGGTGAAGGAGCCCTGGGACTACTCGAAGATCCTCAGCACCATCCCAGCTGACAAGGCCTTCCGGCCCATCTCGGAGGCCAGGTCGGCCGGCTGCAATATGCAGTAACGGGAGGGGGAAAGGGGAAGGGGGAAAGGGGCGATTACGCCACTCCTGACCCCTGACCTCTGACCCCTGACCCCTGACCCCTGACGAATGGACCCCGTAACGCTCCTACCGCAGATCTTCAACGGCCTGGTCCAAGGCACGTTCTACGCCTTGCTGTCGCTCGGCTTGGCGATAATCTTCGGCGTCCTGCGGGTGGTGAACTTCGCTCACGGCGCCTTTTTCATGCTGGGCGCGTTCGGGGCCTACATCCTCTTCCAGAACGCGGGGCTCCCCTTCTGGCCGGCCCTCATTCTCGCGCCGCTGGGTGTCGCGTTACTCGGCATGCTCCTGGAGCGAGTCGTTATCCGCCGCCTCTATCAATTCGACCCGCTCTACAATTTCTTGCTGACCTTCGGTATCACGCTCATCCTCCAGGACGCGGTGCGCCTTCGCTACGGCATGCAGGGTCAGCCGTACGCCCCGCCGCGCGAACTCGCCGGCGCCACGAACCTGGGCCTGTTCTTCTATCCGAACTACCGATTGTTCGCCATGCTCCTGGCGATTGGGGTCTGCGTGGCGGTCTGGTACGTGATCGAACGGACGCGGCTGGGCATGATCGTCCGCGCGGCGACCGAGAAACCGGACTTGACCCGTGCGCTAGGCGTCGACATCGATCGGTGGGTCACACCCGTATTCGGCTTTGGCGTCGCCCTTGCGGCGCTCGGTGGGGTGCTGGCGGCCCCGATGCAGAGCGTCTACCCGTTGATGGGCGCCGAGCTGATCATCACCGTCTTCGCGGTCGTGGTCATCGGCGGACTCGGGTCGATCGTCGGCGCGATCGTCGCTGGCCTTCTGGTCGGTGTCGTGTTCGGGATCGGACTGGCCATCGTCCCGCCGCTAGCCAACACGCTCGTGTTCGTTCTGATGGCCGTGGTGTTGCTGGTTCGCCCGGCCGGCCTGTTCGGCAGCGCTGAGGCAGCATGAAGGATCGGCCGTTGCGTCTGGCCGGTTACGGCATCGGTCTGATCCTAGTGCTCGCCCTGCCGCGCCTGATCTACCCGGTCCTCGCGTTGGACATCCTGCTCTGGGGGCTATTCGCTATATCGGTCGACCTGCTGCTGGGCTTTGTCGGCCTGCTGTCCTTCGGCCACGCCATGTTCTGGGGCTTCAGCGGCTACACGGCCGGCTACCTCGCCAAGTCGGCCGCCTTCGACTACCCCCTCGCCGGCCTCATCGGCGCCTGCGCCGCGGCGCTCCTGGCCTTGCCGACCGGATATCTCGCGATCCGCAGCAAGGGGATCTACTTTGCCATGGTCACGCTGGCCTTCGCCCAGATGGTCTTCTATGTGGTCAACGAAGCGCGCCCGATCACCGGGGGCGAAAACGGCCTGCAGGGCGTCCCGCGGACCCTTCTCGGCTCGGCCATCCACGACGCAATGGCCTTCTACTACGCTGCGCTCCCGCTGGTTCTGTTCGGCTACTGGCTGGCCTACCGGATCGTGCATTCGCCGTTCGGGCACGTACTGGTGGCCATTCGCGACAACGAAGCGCGGGCACAGGCGCTGGGCTACCCGACCGGGCGATACAAGCTGCTGGCGTTTGTTCTGTCAGCGTTCCTGGCCGGACTGGCCGGAGGCCTGTACGCCCTCGGCCATGGCTTCGCCGCCTTAGAGCTCGTGCATTGGTCGACGTCTGGCACGGCGGTCGTCATGACCATCCTAGGCGGCATCGGGACGCTCTGGGGCAGCATCCTGGGGGCGGCGGTCTTCCTGCTCCTGCGCGACTGGCTTTCGACGTTCACGGACGCCTGGGGCGTAGTGACCGGGGCGATCTTCGCGGTGATCGTGCTGAGCTTCCGCCAGGGCATCTGGGGAACCCTGCTCGCCCGAGTCCAAAGTCCAAAGTCCAAAGTCCAAAGTCACGCGTCCGGTGGCGCATTGGAATCGCGAGCGGCTCCGGCTGAGCCAGCCCCTGCCAGAGAGTCGTAGGCCACCCGATGCGAGAGCCCCAGAGGTTCGTCGGTATACTGGTGGCGGGGTCGTTCGGGGCACGACATGCCAATAGGCGTCGCGCTACACTGAAGCAGCGACCTCATGGAGTTCCCAAGTGAGAATCAAGATGCCTGTTGTTCACAGTGACCCAGAGATCCTCAGCGGCGTCCCGGTGTTCGCCGGCACTCGCGTGCCCGTGCGTAACTTGATCGACTATCTCGCAGCCGGGGACGGCCTGGACGACTTTCTCAATGACTTTCCGGCGGTCAGCCGAGAGCAGGCGATCGCCGCCCTTGAACTTGCGCATGACGCGCTGGTAGCTGGTGCGCATCCTCCTCGATGAATGTCTGCCGCGCAGCCTGTTGCAAGAACTTGTCGGTCATGACGCGCGCACCGTAACACAAGCCGGCTGGTCGGGGCTCAGGAACAGTGAGCTGCTTCATCTGGCAGCGCGTGAGTACGACGTGTTCCTGACGGTTGACCAGCGGTTGGAGCGCCAAGGACGAGTGGCGCCCCGACTTGCCGTGATCACCTTGGAAGCGCCAACCAACCGGATCGAGTCCCTCCGGCCGCTCGTTCCTGACGTCCTCGAGGCGCTCGAAGGGCTGAGACCAGGTGAAAGGATACGAACAGGCCGCAGGTGAGCAGGCCTACGCTTCATCGCCGTACTGGCGGATCGTCCGGTCCGGGAACGGCCGGTAGGGCAGAGCTGACATCGCTTCCTCGTCGAGCTCGACGCCCAGGCCCGGGGTGGTGGGAAGCCGGATGTAGCCGTCCTTGGGGACCAATGGGTCGCGGGCGACCTGGCGGCCGATCGGCTCGAAGTTGACGAAGTACTCGGTGATCAGGAAGTTCGGCATGCCGGCCGAGGCCTGCACGGTCGCGGCGAGGCCGATGGTGGTGCTGTTGTAATTGTGGGGCGAGACCGCCACGTATGACGGCTCCGCCATCGCCGCGATCTCGCGCAGCTCGAGAATCCCGCCGACGTTGCACACGTCGGGATTGATGATGTCGGCCGCGCGCTTCTCGAAAACCTCACGAAAATCCGATTTCGTGTACAGCTCCTCGCCGGTCACGACCGGGATGTCGATCTCTCGGCGCACCTCGGCCAGAGCATCCAGGTTCTGGGCCGAGACCGGCTCCTCGTACCAGAACGGCCGGTACTCGGCGATCTGGTGCGCTATGCGCACGGCGTGCATGGGCGCCAGACGGCGGTGCGCCTCAACCAGCAGATCGATGTCGGACCCCAGCCGCTCTCGCATCAGCCGAACGCTCTCAACCACGATGCGCTCCTGTTCGAGGCTGATGTGGGTCCGCCACGGGTTGGGGAACGGGTCCCACTTGAGCGCGTTGAAGCCCATCGCCACGACCTCTTCGGCGCGCCGGGCCAGCCCCTCGGGCGTCTTTTCACCTTCCGACCATCCGTTGGCGTACACCCTGATCCGCTCGCGACACGGCCCACCCAGGAGGTTATAGACAGGCTGGCCGAGCGCCTTTCCGAGGACGTCCCAGAGGGCCTGCTCGATGCCGCTCAGGGCGGAGTAGAACTCCATCGCCCCCCGCTTGCCCGCGAAGTCGGTGTACATGACATGCGTGAAGTGCTTGATGGCGAACGGGTCGCGACCCACCACGTAACGCTTCATCTCGTGTACGAACACCTCGATCGCACGATCGCGGTCGGACTGGGTATAGGCCTCACCCCAGCCGTGGATCCCCTCGTCTGTCTCGACCTTGACGAACAGCCAGTTCTTGCCCCGCCCCGGATGGACCAGAAACGTCTTGACGTCCGTAACGCGCATCTCGGTCACCTCGGCGTGAGAATAACCTAACCTCGCCAAGCGCACTTGTTCCCTGCTCTTCTCCAAAGGGGAAGGGGAGCCGCTCCCCTCTCCGAGTCGGGGAGGAACGAGTGCGCTTCGCGGGGCTGGGGGAGGGGTCGGGCTCGACGTACAATCGAGACGGGATTGGCCTGGGTGGCGTAGATGCGACGCGTACTGGTGTCGGCAGGGCTGGTGTTGGCGCTAGCCTTGTCGCCGCTGGAAGTGGCCAGGGGCCAACTCGAGCCGGGCGCACCCGCCTCTGTCGTCGGCGACGGAAGCGGCGCATACCTGGAGGCAGCCCCGGCGCAGCTCCTCGGAGGCTTGGGGCGGGCCACCGCGGAGCTGGACGTCTTCCCGACCCGCCCCAGCCTCGAAGAGGTCAAGGGCGGCGCTCTACGGCGACGCCTGCTGGAGCTTCGGCTGCTGATGGACTTCAACGCCTACGCCTACGAGCCCGAGTTGATGCAGACCTTCCGTGATGCAGTCGACGACGCGTACGAGAGCATCGGCTTCTACAAGGACGCTTGGGAGACGCAGGCGCTGCTCGGAGAGGAGCTGCCTCCAGATGTCGTCAACCAGCGGCTCGTCAAGATGATCGTCGCCCTCGCGCCGCTTCGGTCGAGCGAGGTTCGCGACTCGATGGCGGCCTTCTTCGCCGCGCCAGCGGCCTCGCCAAGCGCGCTCAAGGCCGGGCAACTGCCACGGCTGTGGGCACTGGCCGCGGCTGGCCCGGATGAGGCGTATGACTCGGTCGGCAACCTAGCCCTGGTCGGCCAACGCGTGCTGAGGAACCTGGCGAGCCAGGGCCTGGTAATAGGCGATATCTTCGACGTCGAGCAAGAGGCTCGCTTTCACGACATTCGCAAAGCGATCCGCTCGGTCCTGGTGCTCGACGAGTTGTTCCCCGCCACCCGCGACGGCGCCGCGGACCTCCGCCCACCGCTGGCCAGGCTAGTGTCGGTCTATGGCGACGTCAACGATCGGGTCGTCGCCTACCACGCCGCCCAATCGGTCGGCCGCGGCGTCGATGAACGGGCCAACGACCTGGCGACCACCTTTGCCGATGCGCTTGACCAACAGCGCCAGCTCCTCGACGATGGGTCAATAGATCGCCTCATCGAGCGCCTCGAGGCGATTCAACGGGCGCACCGACGGTAGCGGCGCGCGGGGTGCGCTCTGGTTATCCTCCACCGCAGGTGATGGTCTGAGGCGAGCCCTTTAGCTTCAGGTCGGTACCGGCGAACTTGGCCCAGACGGTGTGGGGCCGGCCGTCCTTCAGGCTCGACGGGACCACGTGCGCGAAGCCGTGATAGCCGTTGCCCTTGCCGGCCGCAACCAGGTCCTGGCGTAGGTGGTCGGCCGGGACCGTCGCTACGAGGATGTCGCCGTCGAAGATCTCCACCCCGATCGATGTGTCCGGCTGCTTGCCGTTCCAGGCCCAGCCGCTCAACCCACCGCATTGGGCGCGCTCCAGACTGCCCTCGTAGGCCGTGCCGCTGGCGGACGCGCGCGGGGTCGTCAGTCGTCCGGAGAACAATAAAAAGCCGAAGCAGACCAACTGGAACGTAAGCACGACACCCGCCGCTCGCCAGAACGGCCCTTCGCCCCACAGGACGCGACGCCGGTTCCAGCGCCCAAAGACCTCGTGGCCCACCAGCAGAGCCCCATGGTAGAGGCCGTACAGGATGTAGTGGAGGGCCGCCCCGTGCCACAGCCCCATCAGGCCCATCGAGAGAAAGAGGCCAAGATACGAGGCGAGGTACTTGTCCTTGAACCAGTGGCCCTTGGTGGCCGCCATGACGAACCGCATGTAGACGTGATCGCGAAGCCACCACGACAGGCTGATGTGCCAGCGATTCCAGAAGTCGCGGATGTTGCGCGCCAGGAACGGTCGATCGAAGTTCTCAGGCGTCTGGACGCCAAACAGGTAGCTCAAGCCGATCGCGAAGGCGCTATAGCCGGCGAAATCGAAAAACAGATACAGGCTGTAGGCGTACATGTAGGAGAGCGTGTTGAGCGCCCCATCGGCGCTCGCGGCGGGATCCATCCAGTACTGCTTGACGAGCGCGGCAACGATGAACTTGTAGAGGAAGCCGGTGAAAATGCGGTGGATAGCCGCGTCGAGGTGCTCCAGAAACTTGGCCCGAGTGCGCTGGCGCTTCCAGTCTCGCTCGAAGCGCCGATACCGGTCGATCGGCCCGGATGAGACGGTCGGGAAGAAAAACAGGAATGCGAAGTACTGTTCGGGCCGCAGACTATCGATCAGGCCGTCCTGGATGCCGATGATCACCTCCAGGCTGCGAAAGGTTACATACGAGATGCCAAGAAAACCGAGCGGAAAGGCGGTCGAGAAGACCGGCAAGTACTTGGCCAGAGCTAGGGGAAGAAGAGCGACGGCCAGGGCGGCGTAGAACGTCAGGCGATGGCTGGCGCGAGCGCGCGCCAAGAGGAAGCTCATCGCCACGCCCCACTCGAACGCGGCCCAGCCGACGACGATCCAGGTGTCGGGAACAGGCGTCCCAGACCAGAGACTCAGGCTGCCACCGTACTGGACAACCAGCATGATGACCGTCGCGGCCAGGATCCAGAACCGCGACAGCCGTCCGACCAGGCCCAGGACCAGGGTAGGCAGGACTGGAAACAGGACGACGCCGAAATACGTGAAGTTGGCGTACGGGGTCACGCGATGGATTCCGCGAGCTGGCGCCGGTCCGCCTTGCCGTTGACGGTCATCGGGAACGCTTCGAGGAAGGAGAACTTGCGGGGCAGCATGTACGCCGGCAGACGCTCGGCTAGCTGGGCCCTGAGAGCGTTCGAGATCTCGAAATCGGAGCCGGGCGAGCGATTAGCCAGGATGACGAACGCGCGCAGAGCGTGAGGGCGGCGCTGCCTGAGAACCGGGACGACGACCGCGTCGCGGACGCCGGGCAGCGTCCGCAGGTTGGCCTCCACGTCCGCTAGCTCGATTCGGTAACCGTGCAGCTTGATCTGGTTGTCCATTCGCCCTTCAAAGAAGAGCATCCCATCGCGGCAGCGGCCCCAGTCTCCAGTCCGGTACGCCCGCTGCCCATCAAGCTCGAAGAAAGCGCGCTCCGTAAGATCGGGTCTGCCGAGATAGCCCGGGCTGACATTCGGGCCGGCAATCACGATCTCCCCGCGCTGGCCATCCTCGACGGCCTGCCCGCGCTCGTCGAAGACCAGGACTCGAGCTCCGGGCATCGGGTAGCCGATCGGCAGCGGAGAGTAGTCGGCCAGGAGGTCGCGGTCGACGCGGACCGACGTCGTGGCCACCGTGGCCTCGGTCGGACCGTACGTGTTCCAGACCTCAGCACCTGGGAAGCGATCGAGCAGCTCGGCGGCCAGCTCCGGGGCCAGGGTCTCACCGCAGAAGAGGAATTTGCGCAGGCGCGGAAGCATGCTCGCGCCAAAGCCTCGCTCCACCACGCACATCTCGGCGAATGAGGGCGTCGACACCCAGATGGTCACGCCTGAGGCGGCGAGTGCCCGGTAGAGCAGGTTCGGGTTGGCGATCTGTTCCGCCGTCACGCTGACGACGGTGCTACCGGTCACCAGCCCCAGATAGGTGTCCATCAGTGAGACGTCGAACGAGTAGGGGACCTGATTGAGGAACGTCTCGCTTCTCTCCGCCAGGCCTTGTTCGGCCAGCATCCAGTTCACGAAGCTCGCCAGGCACTTCAGCGTGATCACGACACCCTTGGGTTCACCCGTGCTCCCCGAGGTGAACATGACGTAGTAGGGATCGTGGGGGCCAAGCCGGCGCGAACGCAGGCCGGAGGGCCGGGCTCTCAAGGCGGCCACGCTGCTGGGGGTCAACGTGAGGCGGGCGCCAGCCGCGGACACGATCCGTTCGACGCGGTGAGGCGGCAGGGCCGTATCCAGAGGGATGTAGGGATGGCCGGCCTTGGCCGCTCCAAGGAACGCGACCAGCATGTCTGGCTCCTTGTGGCCGAGGACGGCGACCGGTGATCTGTCGTCGGGAAGGGCCTCAGCCAGGTGGGCGGCGAGACCATCTGAGCGGCGCACGAGCTCGGCGTACGTCAGGCTGCGATCGGCGCTGACGTGGGCCAAGCGGTTGGGAGCCAGCCGTGCCCAGCGGTCGATCCGATCGAGCAGGTCCACCGGCCAGGTCCTAGAACCCTTGATAGACAAAGCTGGGTGTCGAGAAATCGCCACGCCCGTACAGCAGGATCAGCCCCACCAGGATCGTCAAGTAATAGAGCGTCAGAAGGATGGCTCGGACCGGCCCGTTAGCGGCAAGCGTGGGCGAAGGACGCCTGCGGCTCAGCATCGCAACCTGCCTGCCGACTAGTGTCGGACCTTGCTCTCGACGTACTCGACGATCTTGCCAGGCGTGGCCCACTCGTCACGCTCGAACTCAGCCGGCGAGATCTCTAGCCCGAACTCCTCAGAGAAGGCGACCATCAAGTGGACGGTGCCGAGCGAGTCGAGCATCTGCAGCTCATACAAGGGTAGATCCAGGTTCTGGCGGACCTCGTCGGTCTCCACCACGTCGGCAAGGACGGCCAGCACCCGGTCCGCGGTCGACACGGCTCTTCTCTCGCTCCGTCTGCATCTAACGGCGCATTCCCACTCCGGTCGCGGGAGGCCATTATACTCTGGAAGGGTGCAATGTTGCGCCACTGCTATGCATTGTATGAACTAAAAGCCATGGTCGACTTGTTAGGTCTCACGCTGCCAGTGAGACGCCCGGCGGGCGGCCTGCTCCGGGCATGAGAGCGCCCCATCTGGTGTCGGCGCTGCTAGCCAGCGGACTGGTGGCGGCCGCCCTGTTCGGATGGACTCTGTACGCGCGGAGCGTTGAAGGCCGCTACGTTCACGCCCTGGCGGCACAGCTCTTTCCGATCAAGATGCAGGGCATCGCCTTGCAGGCCGAGGCGTTTCGGCAACAAGATCTGCTGCCGCTATACGGCAGCTCTGAGTTCGACAGCTTCGTCGGCCCGTACCACGCCAGCGAGTTGTTTCAGACCTTCCCGACCGGCTTCGCTGTCTTCCTGGTCGGCGCCGGCGGGACCACCCCGCTCATCGTCCTCCAGCGGATGGCCGCGATCGGCTCGGAGCTCCAGGGCAAGAAGATCGCCATCTGCCTTTCGCCGACCTTCTTCCACGGCGACGATCGCGTGAGGCAGAGCTACTACGGAGGCAACTTTTCGGTCATTCAGGCCAACTTGCTCGCTTTCAGCAGCGAGCTAAGCTTCGGGCTCAAGCAAGAGGTCGCGCGCCGCATGGTGCGGTATCCGAGCACGCTCGAGCGCAGCCCGCTGCTCAGATTCAGCCTGGAGAGGCTGGCGGAAAACTCGCCGATCAACCGGGCGCTGTATTACGCGGTCTTCCCGCTCGGCAAGCTCCAGAATCTCATCCTGCGGCTCCAGGACCACTGGGAGACACTGGCGCTTATTCGGCTCCACCCGGAGCTGGGGATCGAGGTTCCGCGCCGGCCGCTCAGGCCAGACTGGAGCTCGCTTCAGGTCGACGCCGAGCGCGAGGCACAGCAGCGCTCCGATAGCAACCCGTTCGGATTCGACAACCAATACTGGGTCGAGAACGGCCAGCGCTTGACTAGCCAGCGAGGCCGCAACAGCGACCGGCTCTTCCTTCAGCAGTTGTCGCAAGAGACGGACTGGACTGACCTGGAGTTGCTGCTGAGGGGGCTGCGGGAGCTTGGCGCGCAGCCGCTGCTCCTGAGCGTGCCGATCAAGGGCGTCTATTACGACTACTGGGGCGTCTCGGCCAGGGCTCGCGAGGCTTTCTACAGGAAGCTGCGGTCGGTCGTTGCACCGTACGACGTGCCACTGCTGGACTTCGAGGACCATGACGCCGACGCGTACTTTACGGCCGACGACCGGTCGCACCCGAACCAGAAGGGCTGGCTCTTCTACGACCGGGCGCTCGATGCCTTTTACCATGACAGGCTGGGCCGGTCGGAAGATCGAGATGCGAGACCTTCCGGCACCGCGAGTAGCGAGTAGCGAGTTGTGAGTAGCGGCAGCGAGCAGCGAGTTGTGAGTAGCGGCAGCGAGCAGCGAGTCATGAGTCACTACTCGTTACCCATAGCTCGCTACTCACGTCGCGATACTAAAGCGCGCCGCAGCCGGGCGGCATGAGCGCTGGGTGCTGGCCGAGGAAGCTGGCCAACTCGCTCGCGGCCAGACGATTGCCAGCCGTGGTCCAGTGGGCGTCCTGCCGGAAGTAGAGGCGTTCGCTGCTCGACGCGGCGGCCTGGAACGCTGGCAGCAAGTCCAACAGCGGCACGCCGAGTCGCTCGGCAGCCTGCGCCAGACGCCGATTGGGGACCAGCGGGTCGAAGCTTTCGCGCGCGGCTGCCGAGCGTACCGTCCGCGCCCACTCCTCCCGGTACACCTGGTAGCTCGTCGGGGCGGCCACCAGCAGCAGGCGGCTGCCGGCCCGCTCGATGGCCTGCTCGATCGCGCCAAGCAGCGCCTCGGTCAGTCGCCAGGCCCGGCGGACATCGGCCGACTCGCGCGGGGCGAACAGGTCCTGCTTGCCGATGCTCGGCTGGCGCCCCTCGGTGTCATCCTCGTCGAGCTTGCCCAGGACGCCGCTGTCCAGGTAGGTGTAGGCCAGCGACCGGCTCCGCAGCGACTTGGCCAGCGGCGGCTCGTCCGGCCCGAGCGTGAAGGCCAGCTCCTGGAGGGTGCCGTCTTGCTCCAGGCGAAAGCCGGGCCCGCGGTGCCAGCCTCCGCTCGGATCCTCGCGGCGGACGTTGTTGCTGACATCGTTGCCCAGGAAGAACACCAGCACGACCAGGTCTGGCTGGAGGTGAACCCCGGCCTGGCGCAGGAAGACGTACTCCTCGCCGGTTCCCCAGCCGGCGACCCCGCCGTTGACCACCTCACAGGACGAGGACTCGGGGCTGCGCGCCGAGGACCGGGCGGGACCGGGAGCGTCGAGGGCTGCGGCAAGGACGGCTACGGCGGTGGCCTCCTCGGGCATCTGGCGGGCTTCTACGAACGAGTCACCGGCGACCAGGATCCGGCCGAGGCGCGGCGGACGCGGTTCGACCAGCTCCGGCCCGCGCAGACCGTAGCGGTTCGTTCGGACGTGCGCGACGAACTCGGACGAGTGATACCAGACCGAGGCGCCGGGCAGATGGAAGTGGCCATACTCCGGATCGGGGACCATCAGCACTCCGAGCTGATACTGGCCGGGCAGGAACGGTCCAAACGCCCGCAGCGCCCCCTCGAGCGCGAGCAGCGGCAGGAGCAGTCCAAGCAGTGGTAGGACCGCCAGCCGCGCTAGCCAGACGGCCTTGCGCGGCCGGCGCGCTGCGAGATTGGCCACGGCCTGATTGTATGGCGGGGTGTTGGGGCGCCCTCAAGGCTGGCCTGCTATCTTTTCTTTCGACTCAAACTGGCGCGGGCCACGATTCGGGAGGGTGTGATGGAGGAGCGGCCAGGGAAGACGACAAGTCCACCTCTCCGAGGCGTCTGCCAAGAGTGCGGCCGCCTTACGGTCCTGACCGCGCGTGAAGACCCCGAAAGCCCCCTCACAGGCACACTCCGCCTGTGCGCTTCGTGCGCCCACGCCCCGGAGCCCTTCTGGCACGACGACCGCGCGTAGGGATAGCGCATCGCCAACTCTGCTGGATGACCTCGGTGGCCTGTGCGAAGACGGACTGAGGGATGATCAGACCTCCGGCGTCTCGCCCATGCATCCGCTGATCGCGGCCCTCTACGCCACCGTACTCCAGTTCGCAGCCGGCTCGATGCTCGCGACCGCGATGAGCGACTGGCGAGGGGAGGTGACGCCCGGCTTCCTGCGGCTCGCGGCTCTCACGACGCTCGCCGGCGCTGCTCTCGTGTACGCGCTGTCAGCTGGGGCTGAGCTCGGCGAGCGGGTAGCCACGCTCAGCCTGCTCATCCTCGCGGCGGCGTTTGGCGCGTTGCAGCTTGGCGGGCGGGGCACGCTGAGGCTGGGCGTGGGTGTGCTCAGCGCGCTCGTCGGGATCGTCGGACTCGTGTTGGCGGCCTGGTCGAGGCCTAGCCCGACGCTCGGTGCGGGCTGGACCGCGCTCGCCGGGCTGGCCTCGGCCATCGCGCTCGGCGCAGCGACGATGGCGCTGCTGCTGGGACACTGGTACCTGGTCACACCGCGGCTCTCAGCCCGACCTCTGCGCCGCCTGTGCGATCTGGCGATCGGGTCGCTGCTGGTCCTGAGCTGCTTTGGACTGTGGTTCGTGGGGACGCATCCCGAGGCGCCGACGTTGGGTCCAAACGACGCGCTCTTCCGATGGGGTGGCTTGGCGGCGATCACGATCTTCCCAGTCGGGGTGACCATCGCCGCGCGGGTCTGTTGCCAGGATTGGCCTCGCGGGCGGGCCATCCAGGCCGCGACGGGCCTGCTGTACATCACCGTCGCGATCGTCCTCGCCGGCGCCCTGGCCGGCAACCTCACCCTACTGGGCGGGTGAGTCCCGTTATTCACCGCAGAGGCGCCGAGCACGCAGAAGAAGACGAAGACGAAAGGGACTTGGTCCCTCCTCTGTGCCCTCTGCGTCCTCTGTGGTGAAAGAACTACCATGCTGGCGATGCGAGCGGCGGACTACTGCGCGGCGTTCCTTCGGGCACGCGGGGTGCGGCGAGTGTTCGGCATCCCGGGCGGCGAAAACGTCGACTTGATCGAGGCGCTCAGGCGAGTCGACGTCACCTACGTCCTGGCCCATCACGAGGCTGCAGCGGGGCACATGGCCGCGGCGACGGCCCAACCCAGCCGCGTTCCCGGGGTGTGCATCGTCACCCGCGGGCCGGGCGCCACGAACCTGTATCCGGCCATCGCCACTGCGTTCCTGGACCGTCGTCCGGTGGTCGCGATCAGTGGCGACCACCCGCCGTCGAACAGACCGCGCGACACCCACCAGCGCCTGCCGCTGACCGACCTCTACGCGCCGATCACGAAGTGGGTTGGCCGAATCACCGCCGCCGAGATGGCCGAGACGCTGCCTTGGTCCTGGCAAGCTGTGCTCGAGGGGCGCCCTGGCCCGGCCTACTGGTCGTTTCCGTCCAGTGAGGCAGAACGAGAGGTGGCAGCCAGCGTGCCGTCACCAGACGCATCTCTCCCACGGCCCAGCCACCCCCCGGGGCCGGCCCTGGATGCGGCGCTCGAGCGCCTCGCGGCGGCCCGCCGACCGCTGGTCATCGCCGGGATCGGCGCCGCGCAACTCGACGTCCCGGCTCCGCTCGTCAGGCTGGTCGATCGGCTGGCCTGCCCGGCGATGGTGACGACTCAGGTAAAAGGCTGGTTTCCAGAGCGCCACCCACTGTTCGCGGGCACGTTCGGCATGTACCGCGACGAGCCACTCCACGCCCTGATGGACGAGGCCGACTTGATAGTCGGCGTGGGGCTGGACGGGGTGGATTTCTTCAAACGCTGGCTTGCCACGCCGCCCATCATCAGCCTGGCCGAAGGCGGGGCCGATGACTCGGCGTTTCAGCCCAAGATCGCCTCAGATGGCGATCTGGCGACCCAGCTGCGGCGAGCCTGCGAAGCGGCCAAACCCTCAGAGTGGTCGACCGGGCGCGCGGAAGCGGCCCGCCGCGGGATCGCCAAGACGGTCAGCCCAAGGCTCGCGACCGCGCCAGACGGCGACGGCCAGCGGATGCCGCCACAGGTAGCGATCGAGGAGCTGAGGAGAGCCTTGCCGGTAGAGGGGATCCTGACCGTGGACGTCGGCTCGCACAAGATCGTGGTCGCGCAGCAGTGGCAGGCCGGCGGGCCGAATACGTTCATCTGCTCGAACGGCCTATCGGCGATGGGGACAGGCCTCCCGTTCGCGATCGCGGCGCGGCTGGAGCGACCGAACGCCCCCGTGGCCTGCGTGCTGGGGGACGGCGGCTTTCTGATGTACACGGGCGAACTGGAAACCGTCGCCCGTCTCCGGCTGCCGATCGTCGTGCTGCTGATGGTGGACGACGCCCTGAGCAGCATCAAGGTCAAACAGGTCCGCAAGGAGTACCCCGCGGTGGGCGTCGACTTCTCGCGCCCGGACTATGCCGCGCTGGCTCGCGGCTTTGGACTCAGGCACGCCCGAGTGGCCGATCGGGCGGGCTGTCGCGCAGCGCTGGAGGAGGCCCTGGCCAGCCCGCAGGCCACGCTGGTCGAGGCGCTGGTGGACCCCGACGAGTACAACACGACGCAGTAGGGCACGGCATGTGCCGTGCCCTTGCGACGAGGCACGCCACGCCGTACCCCTACCGGCCCGCCGCCCAGTACCAGGCGCCCACCAGGATGGCCCCCACCAGCAAGACCGCGTTCGTCCGGCGCCAGGTGTAGAGCAGGGTACCAGCCCACTTCTCGTCCAGCCCCGACCGGGTCTCCCTCGGGCGAGGCAGAAGGCGCAGGGCCGCGGCGTAGCCAGCCAATGAGGCCGCCGTGCATACCAGCCACAAACTGAGCGCCAGCACGCGGTTGACGAATTCGCCGAGCGCGAGCGTCAGCATCGCCAGGACGAACAGCCCGAGCTCGAAGAAGAACAACACGGCGGCTCCAAACCGCGCGGTGGCGGCTACGACGCCCGGCGGATGCTAGTGTCCAGCCCGCGGTGGGTCAAGAGAATGTCGTCCTACTATCATGCTGCGCTGGAGGTGTGGGATGGATTCGGTAGATAGCCAGCGCGCAATCGCCGATCTGAGCGCCGCCTTCGTGGCCGACCTGCGTGCGCTGCCGGCCGAGGCTTGGAGTGGGCCGAGTGATTGCGCCGGCTGGAGCGTGGCGGCTCTGTTCGTGCATGTGACCCAGGTGGCTGAGCTGCTCCAAGACAGCCTTGCACGCGGGAGGTCTGGCGACCCGGGACCGCCCGCTCGAGCGGCTGCCGAGGGAGTTCAGGGCTGGCGTGCCTGGCGAGCGGGCGAGCTTGCGCGACGGGCTGCCCAGGCGCCCGCCGAGCTACTCGACGAATATCAGGTGAGCGCGGCGCAGCTCGAACGCGAATTCGATGCGATCGCGGCCGCCCCACCCGCGGCCCAGGCGTGGCACCCGGCCGGCCCGCGGCCGCTCGACTGGTTCGTGGCCCAGTGGCTGTTTGAATTGGCGCTGCATGACTGGGACTTCCGGGTGGCCGCCGACCCCTCCGCTGACCTTCGCGCTGGGTGCCAGCCAGCCTTCGCAAGGACGTTGCCGGCCAGGCTCGCGCGCGGCTTCGGCGGCGCCGACGACCCCGCCCTGGCGGGGCGCTTCCGGATCGAGCTGGCGTGCGAGGCGCCGCTGGTCCTGCTCGCCCGAGTCGGTGACGGCCGTGTCGAGGTGGAGGCGGCGGACGGCGTGGCTCCAGCCGACTTCACGATCCAGAGTGACCCGGCTGCCTTCGGCCTGGTTATGACAAATCGCCGCCCGGCATCTCAGTTCGAGGCGGCGGGTCGCTGGCGAGCTTTCGGCGACGCGGCGCGCGCCGCCGCGTTCGCAGGAGCCTTCAAGAGCTATTGAGCCTCACTCGCAGCTGGCGGCCGTCCGTCGGAGTTTTGCAGTAGCCCTCCGGCCATCGCTGTTCACGCAGACATCCTGAAGGAGGATCGTGTGCCGGTCTCATGCCGCCGCCCCAACGTTCAGCCGACGATCGGAAACGGCCGCCCGGCGAAGGCGTACAGGCGCTCCATGTTCGGGCGGTCGGGGCCCTGTTTCGCGTAGCCGGGCACTTCCAGGTAGACCGGACAGTCCTCGAGGACCGGGTGGTTGACGAAGCGGGCTAACGCTTCGGCCCCGATCTCACCGTCGCCGAGGTTCTCGTGGCGATCTCGATTCGAGCCGAACGGCGCCTTCGAGTCGTTCAGATGGGCGGCAGCCAGACGGTCCAGGCCGACGTGGTGGTCGAGCTGCTCGAGCGTCGCCTCGAGGCCATCGGCTGTGCGCAAGTCGTAGCCGGCGGTGAAGATGTGGGCTGTGTCGATGCAGACCCCGAGGTTCTCGGGCGACCCGAGGCGATGGATCATCTGGCCAAGCTCCTCAAACGTGCCACCGAGGGTGGCGCCAGCCCCCGCGCTCGTCTCGAACATCAGCCTTGCCTGGCCGTTGTGGGCGTCGAGCACTTCGGCGAACACGCCGCAGGCCCGCTCGACGGCCCCGTGGCGGGCGGAGCCCAGGGCGCTGCCCAGATGTGTGATCACCATACCTGCGCCAAGCAAGTCGGCCGCCTTCAGCGTCGCGATCAGCGAGCCAGTCGTCTTGGCACGGAACTCCGGGTTTTCGCTGGCCGGATTGACCAGATAGATCGCGTGGACGGCGACCGGCGCCAGGCCCCACTCAGTGCAGGCGGCCTGAAAGGCGGCGGCGTCATCTGGCTTCGTCGCGGGTGGACGCCACATCTGCGGCGAGCTGGCGAAGATCTGGACCGCCTCGCAGCCGATCTCGCGCGCTCGGGCGGCGATCTTGGCGAGCCCCCCGCCGCCGGCGATGTGAGCACCCAGCCGAGCGCGCGAAGGGGAACCCGGCGTCTTGTCGAGAACGGTCATCCTGTCAGCACGGCCGAGCTGCGGCCAGGAGATCATAGCAACCCGCCAAACGTCTCGGCCGACGGGGGTCTGGTATACTGCCGATACCACACCAGGGTGTGTCTTGGATGGCTTTTTTCATCATCGACAAGTGCGTCGGGTGCAGCGCATGTGAGGTCGTTTGCCCCGTCGACGCGATCACAGGCGTCAAGAAAGAGCTGTACTTCATCGATCCTAAGATCTGCATCGACTGTGGGGCATGCGGTCGTGCGTGCCCATACGACGCCATCCTGGATACGTACGGCGACCTGGCGGTCAAGGTGCGGCGGACCGAGTGGCCGAAGCCGGTCGTTTTCGACGAGATCTGCTCCGGCTGCAAGTACTGCATCGACATTTGCCCCTTCGAATGCCTCAGCCTGGAGGATGTCGAGGGACAGCCGTGGACGGCGGTCGCGCGCCTCACCAACTCGAAGGCCTGCGTCTCCTGCTACCTCTGCGAGGCGGCCTGTGACAAGGGCGCGATCGTCCTGATGCCACCCGAGAACGTGGCCCCGGCGGCGGCAGCCCGCTTCCAGTAAGGCGCGGGTCTAAGGTCGCAGGTCAAAAATCGAAGATTCGAACCCCCGCCGACTTTCGACTCTTGACTGAGCCGATGGCTGAACATCTGGCAGTCGTCCGCGATCTGGCCGTGGCGGCCGCTCGGGCCGGAGGTGAGGTCCTACGGGAGTCGTATGGGCGGGTTCCTGCGGTGCGGTTCAAGGCCGAGTTCGACCTGGTCACCGAGGTCGACGTGCGCGCCGAGCGGTCGATCACGGACCTGATTCGCGACCGCTTCCCACGCCACCGCATCCTGGCCGAAGAGGGTACTCTCGGCGGCGACGACCCCGCTCATCGCTGGCTGATCGATCCCCTGGATGGGACGACCAATTACGCCCACGGCGTGCCCGCCTTCTGCGTCTCTGTCGGCTACGAGCTGGAAGGGCGGATGGCGGTTGGCGTGATCTACGATCCGAACCTGGAGGAGCTGTTCGTGGCCGAGGCTGGCCGAGGCGCCACCCTGAACGGCCAGCCGCTCGCCGTCTCCGGGACCGTTGAGCTTGGTCGAGCGCTGCTGACGACCGGCTTCCCCTACGACCGGAATCGGCTCGGGCCGGCCCTGGCGCAGTTCGGGGCCCTCAGCCAGCGTTCCCAGGCCGTCCGCCGGATCGGATCGGCCGCGCTGGACCTGGCCTGGCTCGCAGCCGGCCGCTTCGACGGGTACTGGGAAACTGTCGTCTCGCCGTGGGACGTGGCGGCCGGCTGGCTGATCGCAGCCGAAGCGGGCGCCCGCATAACCGACCTGGCGGGCGTGCCGTTTGCCGTCGACGCGGGCCAGATCGTCGCCAGCAACGGCCGGCTGCACGACGCGCTGCTGGAGGCATTGGCTCCCGCGACGCGCGCTGCTCATTGAGGACCACGTGGCAAGTCCGATGCCGCTGTTCGTCTACGGCACACTCCTCGATCCGGAGGTCCGCGCATTCGTGCTTGGCAGACGTCCCGATCTCGAGACGTTGCGGGCCCGATTGCCGGGCTATCGGCGCTCGACGGAATCCGGCTTCGGCTACCCGTTCCTGGTCCGAGCAGAGGAAGACGCGGTTGACGGTATGCTAATCGTCGGCCTGACCGAGGCCGATTACGCGCTGCTCGACGAGTACGAAGACATCGGCGACGCGACGTATGAGCGAGTCAGGGCTCAAGTCGACCTGCTAGGCTGCGGCACTGACAAGAGGACGTGGGCCTGGGTATACGCGCGACCGGAGCCATTGGGCCAGGCATCCCCTTGACGGCTGGGCTGCTTCGTTCATACGCTTGCCGCATGGACCTGGGCCAACTGCGATCTCGCGCGCGGGCAGCCCGCAAGGTATTGGGCGAGCTCACCTACGGGATGCTGGTGTACGAGTTCGAGCTGTACGCCATGCGCTCGCGAGCCCAGCTCGAGAACGTGTTCTTGCTCGTCACGTTCGGCGACCTGCTAGGCATTCCGGTTCTACCCCCTACTACACGCTGCGCCTGCTGCCGCACGCAGTGCCCGCCTTTAGTCCGTGGAAGCGACGCCTGTTGCGAGAGCGCGACTTCTTTGGCATGCTCGGCCACTGATCGCGGCCGATCGTCTTGAACGGGGGAGCGGTTGTGTGCCACGCTGAGCGGCGGACAAAGCGCCGCCACATCATCGCCGTCTGTGAAAGGGCCGGGTGAGACCGTGATCCTCAGTGACCACACGCTGCGTGAGCTGATCGAACGGGGTCGGATCCGGATCGAGCCGCTCGGGGAAGACGCGATCCAGCCTTCCAGTATCGATCTACGGCTCGGCGACAAGATCCGGGTCTTCCGAAACAATCACATCTCGCACATCGACGTGCGGGTCGATACGGCCAGCCTGACCGAGGTGATCCAACTCGAGGAAGGCCAGCCGTTCTTCCTCCAGCCGGGCGAGTTTGCCCTGGGTGTCACGCACGAGCTGATCGTTGTACCCGACGACCTGGTTGCGCGACTCGACGGCAAGAGCTCCCTGGGACGACTCGGCCTGCTCATTCACGCGACCGCTGGCCTGGTCGATCCCGGCTGGGAGGGCAGGCTGACGCTCGAGCTCATGAACCTGGCTGGGCTGCCGATCACCTTGTGGCGCGGAATGAAGATCGGCCAGCTCTCGTTCATCAGGCTGACGACCCCCGTCGACAGCCCGTACGGCATGGGGAGGCTGGCGAGCAAGTACCAGGGCGACACCGACCCGACGCCCAGCCGTTACCACCTAGAATTCTGAGTTTCCGCACGTCTGACCAGGGCAGCGAACCGCGGTTCCGGGAGACAGGTGCGGGAGCAACTGCGCGACCTCTGGCGGCGCTTCATGGCCCACTCGCTGGGCGACCGAGCGCTCTTCTTGGGCATCCCAGCCCTGTTCACCCTTCTCGTCGTGGTGTGGGCGCTGCTGCTCACACAGTCGAGTGAGTTTGGGTCGAGGGAGGGGCCGGCGTCATCGAGCCCGGCCTCGCCTATAGAGTCGCCGGCGTTGGCGAGTGCGAGGCCTCAAGACCCGTCTGCCGCCGAGCTGGCCAGCGCACCCAGCCCGAGCGCTGGTCCGCCGGCTTCTACGCCAACACTCCAAGCCAGCCCGATAGCCGCGTCCACCTCCACGCCGGCGTCTAATCCGGCGCGGGTGGTCCGGGTTGCCAACACGGAGAGCCTGGGAGCCAATCTGCGACGCGCGCCGAGTGCCTCCAGCCAGCGCATCACGGTCCTGCCCGACGGCGCCGAGCTGGATCTGGTCGGCCCGGATCAGGTCGCAGAAGGACGGACCTGGCGACACGTTCAGGACGAGGCTGGGGACCGGGGCTGGATTCTGAGCGAGTTCCTGGTCGAGGAGCCTGTTGCCGGCCCGCGCCCGACGTCGACGCCCTCGCCGCCGCCGCTCGAGGTCACTGAGATCGCTTCGCCGGTGGCGCGCGGCCAAGTGGCCACACTGACGATCAAGACGCGACCCGGCACGCGCTGCGAGGTCAGGGTGCTCCTGTTCGGACCGGAGTACGCCCCGACGAAGGGCCTCGAGCCAAGGACCGCCGATCCAAGCGGAGAGTGCTCATGGTCGTGGACGGTTCCTGGTGACGCCTATCCGGGCGTCTGGCGCTATCTCGTCGTGGTCGGCAGCGGTGACCAGCGCGTCTTCCGAGAGGTCTCGGTGGCGATAACGTGAGCGCACAGCGAGCCCTGGCGATTGTGCTGATCGTCGTCGCGGCGGCTCCGCTGCTGGTCAGCGCCACCACGAACAGCCGCCAGGAGGGCATCCTCACGCTCAAGCTGCTCGCGCTCAACGACCTGCACGGCCACCTGGAGACCACGGCTCGGGTGGGCAATCGGCCGGTCGGCGGGGCAGCCGTTCTGGCGAGCTATCTGAGGCAGCGGAAGGCAGCCAATCCGGATCGGACCTTCCTCGTCCACGCCGGCGATATCGTCGGCGCAAGTCCGCCGATCTCGGCCCTGCTCCACGATGAGCCGAGTATCGAGGTCCTGAACGTGCTCGGTTTCGCGGCGGGCGCGGTTGGCAACCATGAGTTCGATCAAGGCGTCGAAGAGCTGCTGCGTTTGCAGAACGGTGGTTGTCACCCGGCCGGCTGTGCGCTGCCGTCGGGATTCGGCGGCGCCGCCTTCAAGTATCTGGCTGCCAACGTGGTGGACACGGCAAGCGGCCAGACGCTGTTTCCCGCCTACACCGTACTGGCAGTCGACGGCGTTCGTTTCGGGCTGATCGGGCTCGTCCTGCAAGAGACGCCGACGATCGTCGTGCCGACCCGAGTAGCCGGCCTGCGCTTCGAGGACGAGGTGGAGGCGGGCAATCGGGCCGTGGCAGAGCTCAAGCGGCAAGGTGTGCGCACCATTGTTGTCTTGATCCACCAGGGAGGCGAGCGTGTCGCGCCCGGTAGTCCTTCCGACCGAGTCGAGGGCCCGATCGTGCGAATCGCCGCGGGCCTGGATGACGAGGTTGACCTGGTCGTCAGCGGCCACACACATCGGGGCTACCGCGCGCTCACCGGTAACAAACTGCTGACCCAGGCCTTCTCTTTCGGAACCGCCTTCGCCGACATTGACCTGGACATAGACCGAGCGAGCGGCGACGTAGTCGATAAACGGGCCGAGATCGTGACGACGTTTGCCGACGTGATCACGCCTGATCCGACCGTCGCCGAGATGGTCTCGGGCTACGCCGCCGCCGTGGCGCCAGTGGTGAGCCGAGTGCTTGGCGCCGCGGCCGCCCCAATAAGGCGTGAACAGAACGCGGCCGGCGAGTCGCCGCTGGGCAATCTCATCGCCGACGCCCAGCGCGCCAAGAGCGACAACGCGCGGATCGCGTTCATGAATCCGGGCGGCATCCGCGACGACCTTCCGGCCGGCCAGCTCACCTACGGCCAGCTGTTCACCGTCCAGCCTTTCGGCAACTCGCTGGTCAGCCTGGACTTGACCGGTGAGCAGCTACTTCGTCTACTCGAACAGCAGTGGCAGCTCGCGGACCGGGCCCGGCTGCTGCAGGTCTCACGGGGCTTTCGATACGTCTGGGACGCCCGGCGCCCGATCGGCGACCGCGTCGTGTCGGCTTTCCTCGACGACCGCCCGCTAGATCCCGCGGCCACCTACCGCGTCGCGGTCAACAGCTTCCTGGCAGCCGGCGGGGACGGGTTCACGGTCTTGACCGAGGGCAGCAACCCGGTTGGCGGCCCGCTCGATCTGGACGCCCTCGTGGAGTACGTCCAGGAGCAGCCTCAGCCGCTGAGGTCAGTCGTCGAGGGCCGAATCACCAGGCTGGACTGAGTCAGCTGCCCGCCGAGTGCGTGACGATCACGGTCCCCTTCATGTGAGGATAGGGGACGCAGAAGTAGCGAAACGTGCCGGGCGTGTCGAACGTCACGCTGAAGCTGGCGCCCGGAGCGAGCAGCTCGGAGTCGAACAGGCCGTCGGGCGACGTAACCGTCACCGGCATGGAGCCCTGGTTGGTCCACGTCACCGTGCTGCCGACCGGGACTGTTAGGCTCGCCGGCTCGTAGCGCCAGCTCAGAGGATCGGCCGGCTGGACGATCGTGACCTGGACGTCGGCGGCCGAGGCCGACCCAGCCTCCAGCACGAGGAGCCCGGCGGCCAGGAGGATCGCGGGCCAGGCGAGCTGAAGGCGTGCGAGGATCCGAATTCCCAACATCAGACTCGTGGCTCCCCTCGTCGACCCGGAGCAGCCCGCTGCCCACACTCCCGGGAACGGACGTTCAGCTTGACGGTTGCGGGAGCGGACGCGGTCCGCGAGCGAGCGCAACCCGAGCACGCCGAGGCGAAAATGAAATAGCGCCCTTTTGCCGCGTTACAACGTTATTACAGTCAGAGGCCATGCGTCTATCGAGGCGTGAAACCTCTTGACGGCGGGGGCCGACTGCGATAGCGTGCCGCGCGGCGCCAATGGTGACGCCGCCGGGCACACGAGAAGCACGACGAGGTGCTTGCTAGGATGCGGAAGGACGAGGTCGCGGTTGTCGACGGCCGCGCGTTCATGCTCTCCGACGAGCTGGGCGACGTACTGCCCGGCTCGGCACACGGCCTTTTCGTAGACGATACCCGGTTCTTATCCACCTACACGCTGGAGCTAAACGGCGCCCGCTGCGTGCCGCTGGGAGCCGGCAACCCGTCACACCGCAGTGCCTACTTCTACGCCACGAACGCCGCCGAGGGGATTGCGCCCGGCGGGACCCTGAGCGTGGTCCGCGAGCGCTCGATCAACGGCCGCCTGCGCGACGAGCTCACGTTGGCCAATCACGGCGACCGGCCGACTTCGGTCACGCTGAGCCTCCAGCTCGCGGTCGATTTCGCCGACGTCTTCGAGGTCCGCCGGTCCGAGCCAGGCAGGCCGCCGGCCCTGGCCTGCAGCTCGGTCGATGGACACGACGTGGAGTATCGGTTGCTCCGCGATGGCCTCGAATGCCGCACGCTGATCCACTCGTCGGAGCCCGCGGCCATCTGGGGCGACCGGCTCGAATTCTCGATCACCCTCGCTCCGCGCCAGGATTGGCGGCTGACGCTCGACGTGCACCACGCCCTGGCCGAGCCAGCCGGACCCACGCCGCGCGCGGGAGTCACCCCGCTTGAGTCCGGGTGGACGACGGATCATGCATTTTGGGACCTGGCCGGTATGCCCGCTCCAGAAGAGCCCGCCCCAGGCTTGCCGTCCCTGGAGACGACTGACCCGCTGCTGCGACACGCCTGGGAGCGGGCGATTCAGGACCTGGCCGCCTTGCGGATGCCAGGTCCACACAACTATCCGCTCCTCGCCGCCGGGCTGCCCTGGTTCATGGCCGTCTTCGGACGTGACTCACTGATCGCGGGTCTGCAGACACTGTCGCTCGGGCCGGAGCTGGCGCTGGGCGCACTTCACACGCTCGCGGCCGAACAGGCCCACGAGTTCGACGACTTTCGCGACGCCGAGCCGGGCAAGATCCCGCACGAGATCCGGCACGGCGTCCTGGCGCGAGCGGGCCACGTGCCTCATGCCTGCTACTACGGGACGATCGACGCTACCCCGCTCTTCCTGGTCTTGCTGGCGGAAACCTGGCGCTGGACCAACGATCCGTCTCTGGTGCGCAAGCTGCTGCCGGCGGCGAGGGCGGCGCTCGACTGGATCGACCAGCGCGGCGACCTCGACGGCGACGGCTTCCTCGAGTATCGACGTCGCTCCCCACACGGGCTGGAGAACCAGGGCTGGAAGGACTCACACGACTCGGTACGCTTTGCCGACGGCCGTCCGGCAGGGGGTCCGATCGCGCTGTGCGAGGTCCAGGCGTACGTCTATCGGGCGAAGGTCGGCATGGCGCAGCTCTATGAAGCGCTCGGTCAGACGGCCAAGGCGGGCACGCTGCGCCGGCAGGCCGAGGAGCTGCGACACCGCTTCGACGCCGCCTTCTGGATGCCCGACGAGCGCTGCTACGCCCTTGCTCTCGACGGCGCCAAGCGGCAGGTCGATGCGGTCAGTTCGAACGCGGGCCAGTGTCTTTGGAGCGGCATCGTCCTACCCGAGCGGGCCGGCCAGTTGGCGCAGCGGCTATTTGAAGAGGACCTGTGGAGCGGGTGGGGAATCCGGACCCTGTCGACCCGGATGGCCGCCTATAACCCGATCTCGTATCACAACGGCAGTATCTGGCCGCATGACAACTCGCTGATCGCGGCCGGGTTGGCTGCGCATGGGTTCGAAAACGAGGCGAGCCAGATTATTCAGGGGCTACTCGCCGCTGCCGAGCGCTTTCCCGAGTTTCGGCTGCCTGAGCTGTTCGCCGGCTACCCGCGTCGGCTCAATAGCGCGCCGGTCGAGTACCCGAACGCGAACGGTCCGCAGGCCTGGGCGGCCGGGGCCGTTATCTTGATGGCTCAAACGATGCTCGAGCTGGCAGCCAGGCAGCCCGCCCCACGAGACCGCCCACTGAGACGGACGGGCCCACCGCGCCAGGCGGTGGCGAGCTGACTCTATCCTGGGCCGCCCTTCGCGCTAGACGGAGCGGTGGCCGTCGGCTATCCTCTGTATCCGGTCCGGCCCATTCGGCTCGGTAGGGAGAGACGCCATGCGACCAGACCCGATCTCGCGGCTGGCGGCGCCCGCGGTTGGGCTCATCATCACAGGAGTCCTCGGCATCCTGGCTGGCCTTACGGTCGCGGTCCTGGGCACCCCCGTCGGGGTCGCCGCGCTGGCACTGAGCGGCGACGACCGGCTGGCTACGCTGGTGGCCAGCGGGGCCCTGATCGTCGCTGGCCTGCTCGAGACTCTGATCTCGATCCTCATCGTGTTCGCCGGCTTGCAGATGCGCCGCGCCCAGGCGTGGGGGCTGGCCATGTCCGGGTCGGTGCTGGCGATGATCCCCTGCCTCAGCCCGTGCTGCCTGTTGGGGCTACCGATTGGGATCTGGTCGATGGTGGTGCTGAGCGACGAGGAGGTCAAGCTGGCGTTCCAGGGAGGCCAGCCGCCACCGCCCTACGCCCCGCCGCCTACCCCGCCACCGGTGCCTCCGTCGTAGGGGTGGGTAGTAGCTGAGGACGCACGCCGTGCGCCTCTACCGATCGGCCGGGGCGCCCGGGTCCTCAGTCTGATCGCCGTTGCGGCCGTTGAGAAGCTCGATGCAGGCGACCCGGTCACCCGGGTTGAGGTTCATCACGACCACACCCTGCGCGTCGCGACCGGTCTGCCTGACGGTGCTCAGCTCGGTCCGGATGACGATCCCGCTGGCCGAGATCAGCATCAGCTCCTCGTCGCCGTGGACGACCTGGGCTGAGGCGACCGGGCCGGTCTTCCTGGTGACCCGAAGCGTCTTCTGGCCGCCAGTCGCACGCCCGTGCGGGGTGTAATGCTTGAGCAGCGTCCGCTTGCCGTAGCCGTTGACGGTGACCACCAGAAGCTGGCCGTTCGGCTCGACGGTGTCCATGCCGGCCAGGTAGTCACCCTTCGCTAGCCTCATCCCCCGCACGCCGCCGCTGGCTCGCGAGGCCGTCCGCAGCACGTCGACTGAGAATCGAAGCGCCTGGCCCTGCCCGCTTACGAGGATCACTTCGCGGCCGGATGGACAGTGTTTGACCCAGCACAGCTCGTCGTCGGGCTCGAGGTCCATGGCGATCAGCCCATTTCGACGGACCGTTGCGAAGTCGTGGAGCGACGTCTTCTTGATCTCGCCGAAGCGGGTGGCCATGATCAGAAACTCGTTGTTCTCGAAGTCCGGGGCGGCCAGGACGGCGGTCACCGTCTCCTTGGGGTCGAGGTCGATCACGTTGATCAGCGGCACGCCACGGGCGGTACGATCGAACTCGGGGACCTGGTACGCCTTGGTCTGATAGACCTTGCCTCGATTGGTGAAGAACAGGATGTTGTCGCGGGCGTTGGCGACGACCATGTGGCGAAGGGCGTCCTCCTCGCGCAGCACTTGACCGCGGATACCCTTGCCGCCTCGACGCTGGACGCGGTACGTGTCGGAGCGCAGCCGCTTGACGTAGCCGCGCCCGGAGATCGTGACGAGGACCTCGTCGTTGGGGACCAGGTCCTCCTCCGATAGCTCGCCGCCGATGTCCGTCGCAACCTGAGTGCGGCGCGCGTCGCCGAACTTCTTCTTAAGCTCGGTCAGGTCGTCGCGCACGAGATACAGGATCTTGCGTGGATTGGCGAGCAGGTCTTCGAGGCGGGCGATGGTCTTGAGCACTTCGGCGTATTCGTCCAGGATCTGCTTGCGCTCGAGCGCAGCCAGACGCCGAAGCTGCATGTCGAGGATGGCGCGGGCCTGGATCTCGGTCAGCTTGAAGCGGCTCTGAAGGGTAACCAGCGCCACCTCAGCCGACTCGGACTGGCGGATCGTCCGAATGACCGCGTCCAGCTGGTCCAACGCGATCTTCAGGCCTTCCAGAATGTGGGCTCGGGCCTGGGCCTTCTCCAGCTCGAACTGGGTTCGGCGGGTAAGGACCTCGTGGCGGTAGTCCAGGAAGTACTGGAGCATCCGCTTGAGGGTCAGCACGCGCGGCTGGGGCGCCTGGACATTGCCCTGCTCGTCGCGCTCCACGACCAGCGCCAGCATGTTGATCCCGAATGACGACTGCATCGCGGTGTACTTGTAGAGCTGGTTGAGGACCGTGCGCGGGCTGGACTCGCGCTTGAGCTCGATCACCAGTCGCATGCCCTGGCGGTCGGACTCGTCACGCATGTCGGCGATGCCGTCGATTCGCTTCTCGCGCACCAGGTCGGCGATCTTCTCCTGAAGCGCGGCCTTGTTGATCTGGTAAGGCAGCTCGGTGATGACGATTTGGAAGAGCCCGGCCCGCCGCTCCTCGATCCGCGCCTTGGCGCGGATCAGGACCCGCCCGTGCCCGGTCGCGTAGGCGTGTTTGAGATTGTCGACGATCAGCCCGGTCTTGCTGTCCTTCTCGCGGGTGATCAGGATGCCGCCGGTCGGGAAGTCGGGCCCAGTGATGTGCTTACACAGGTCGTCGACCGTCGCGTCCGGGTTCTCGATCAGCTCGAGCAGCGCGCCGACGACCTCGGTCAGGTTATGGGGCGGCATGTTCGTGGCCATCCCGACCGCGATCCCGGCCGAGCCGTTGCAGATCAGGTTCGGGAAGCGGCCCGGCAGGACGGTCGGCTCGTTGCGGGTCCCGTCGTAGTTCGGCTGCCAGTCGACGGTCTCCTTGTCGATATCGGCCAGCATCTCGACGGCGATCGGCGTCAGCCTCGACTCGGTGTAGCGCATCGCCGCTGGCGGGTCGTTGTCGACCGAGCCGAAGTTGCCCTGCCCGTCCACCAGTGGGTAGCGCATGTTGAACGTCTGGGCCAGGCGGACCAGGGTCGGGTAGATGACGGCCTCACCGTGGGGGTGGTAGTTGCCCGACGTATCGCCGCAGATCTTGGCGCACTTGCGGTAGGGGCGCCCTGGCGCCAGGTTGAGGTCGTGCATCGCCACCAGGATGCGGCGCTGCGATGGCTTCAGCCCGTCGCGCACGTCCGGCAAGGCCCGTGCGACGATGACGCTCATCGCGTAATCGAGGTAGGAGTTACGCATCTCCTCCTCGAGGGTGACCTGCCTGACGATGCCGATCTCCATCTGACTCGCTCGCTCCCAACGTTGGCGCGAAAAAGGGCGCACCGCGTGCGCCCTTACGACAGCCCTAACTCGGTGTCACGGTTTTGATTGTAGCCGATTCCGGCCCACCTCTACCAGGAATGAACGCGCCCGGCGCGGCGCACGATGCTGCTACAATCGATATCGAAAGACCCCCTCTCCCTTACCCCGCCCGAAAAGGAGACGGGGATGGGATCCTTCCCGAGCTTCGCGGGGTCGGGAAAGGCCAATGGCGACGCAGGTAGGCTCCGAAACGAAGACCGAGCTGATCGAACGGCTCGAGCGCATCCTCGGGCCAGACGGCGTGCTCTGGCAGGCGTATGACCTGACACTCTACGAGTACGACGGCTCG
>DASPXK010000279.1:0-18149 GCA_035637315.1 Chloroflexota bacterium | reverse complement strand
GCACGTCCAGGGTCACCTGGCCTCCACCATGCGCCCCGGCGGTTACCAGTCGGCCGCGAAACGCCAGGCTGTTGAAGGCCCCAGGCCAGAGCGTCGGATCGGCGATGTTCTCGCACACCACGTCGACTCCCCGGCCGTCGGTGATCCGCATCACCTCGCCGGCGAGGTCCTGGCGGCGGTAATTGATGCCGTAATCGGCGCCGTTCGCCTGCGTCGCCTCGACTCGCTCGTCTGAGCCAGCCGCGGCGATGATCCGCGCGCCAATCAGCCGCGCCACCTGCACTGCGGCGGTCCCGAGGGCGCCGGCCGCGCCCATGATCAGGACCCACTCGCCTGGCTCGAGCTTGGCCATGTTGAGCAGCAGATGGAACGCGGTCGGAAAATGGCGCGTGATGACCGTCGCCTCCGCGAACGACAGCTCGTCTGGAATCGGGATGACGTTGCTGGCTGGAACGCAGACGTATTCAGCATAGCCACCCCAGCGATGGACCCCGACGTGGAGGTTAGTGCGGCAGGTCTCCTCGTTGCCGGCTCGACAGAACTCACACTGGCCGCAGCGAATAGGGGAGATGACGGCGATACGATCGCCGACCTTCGGGCGCTCGACGCCCGGGCCAGTCGCCTCGACGAGACCGGACGGGTCGACCCCGAGGACGAGTGGGAAACTCACCTGGGCGTCGTAGGTGCCCGCTCGGACCATCAGATCCAGGCTGCGATTGACCGATACAGCGTGGACCCGCACGAGCACGTCGCCCGGGCCAGGCGTTGGGGTGGGGACCTGTTCGAAGCGGAGCGCCTCGGGACCGCCGTGGCCGTGGAGGACGATGGCTTTCATGAACGCAGGGCTATGACTGACCCAGCTCACGGGATGTGAATGGTCCGACGCCGAGCACCTGATGGACGTCCCACTCGATCAGGTCGAACGTGCAGAAGCCGGCCTCCGTGTAGGGGTCACCGGCGGCGATACTCTCGGCCTCGTCGCGCGACTGGGCGCGAATCACGTAAATCCCGAGCTTGCGGTCCGGCGTCGGGCCTGAGAAGAGGATCCTGCCGGCCTGGTGTTGCTGCTTCATCCAGGCCAGGTGCTGGTCCAGCGTGACGGTCCACTCCTCGCGCGGCTTCAGGGCGCGGCGCTGAATCAGATACCACATCGACGACCTCCGAGACTTGGTAGGAACGCGCCCCCGATTCATCCGGGCCTCCCAAGGTTACTTGCTCTGCACGGTGGGCACAACGCAGGCAAGCTTGGCGTCCGCGAGCGGCGGGCGATAGACTTTGGCCCCTGGCCCCTGGCCCCTGGCCCCTGGCCCCTGATCCCTGATCCCTGGCCCTGGCCCTGGCCCTGGAGGTTCCATGCTCGGCTGGCGTGGCCGGTTCGGTTTCGTGTCGCCGTCCACCATTCGGCTGCCCTGGGAGCTACAGGACATGCTGCCGGAAGGGGTCGGCGTGATCGCGACTAGTCTCGGCGTCCGCGCTCACCAGGACGCCGACTTCGAGCGCGCCCAGGAAGGGATCGAGGCCGCCCTTCAAGTCCTGGTCGGCGAGGGCGCTCAGGCGGTGTATCAGAGTGGGGTACCGCTGGCCGTTCGGCTCGGATTGCGAGGTGAGCAGGAGGCCCACCGCGCCTGGGCCGAGCGGGCCGGCGTGCCGGTCACGTCGGGCATGGCGGCTATGGTAGCCGGCCTGGCCCATCTCGGCGTCCGGCGGCCGGTCGTGGCGACCGCGTATGTGGACTCGATCAACCGCCAGATCTGAGCTATCTGAGCGAGGCCGGGTTCGGGGTGGCCGGCATCGAGGGGTTGAGCGTCCAAAGCCCAGCGGAGGCGGCTCGCACGGAACGCTCAGTTTACTATGAGTTGGCTAAAAAGCTCGTCGCCGAGCATCCTGAGGCGGATGGCGTGCTCCTGGGAGCGCGCGGCAACCTGCAGGAGGCTGCGGTGCCCCTGGAGCAGGACCTCGGCATGCCCGTCGTGCACGGCCTCCAGGCCTGCCTGTGGTGGGCCCTGCGCCAGCTGCGCGTCAGCCAGCCACGCACCGACCTCGGGCGCCTGCTCGGTTCGTAACCGGCCGCGCGCCTGGCTTCGGTACCGCGACCGTAAGGGAGCGGGCCGGACTGCGGCGAGCCGCAGCAGGGCGGGGGACAAGCCCCGCGAAGCGCACTTGTTCCCACGCTACGTCGCTGGTGCTCTGCGCCCTCCCTCGCCTATCGTCCGTAGATGAGCTTGGCCGGGTTTGCTGCGTAGGTCGCGTACTCGCCCGGCACGGTGATGCCGGGGACCTGGGGCACCCAGGCCTCCCTGAGCAGCTCGTCCGGGTCGCCATACCGTTCGGCGAGCATTCTGATCTCGGGGTCGTCCATGGCGCTGAGTCGGCCGTCTCGGATCAGGGTGAATCGCTCGCCCGAGCGCGTGGTCAGCTCATAGGTGGGAAACAGCAAATGGACGTGCAGGTGCGGGTACACCAGGCCGCGCTCGGCGGCCCACTCCTCCTCGGCGCCGCGCCAGAAAGTCCCGAAGCCGAGGTGGATCACCCCGGTGCGGCGCCGTTCCCATTCGAAGCCGCCAGAGCTCCAGTACTCGATGTTCTTCGGGCGGTTGATCTTGGGATGTCCACCGATCGCTGCCTCCCATAGGTAAAACAGGCCGGGACGCGGGAAGCAGGGGTACTGGGTGCGGCGGGTCTCCTCGATCATGTCACGCCAGGCGTCGCCGCAGGCCTCTCCAGCAGGTCGACCCGAGCGCCACGCTCGCGCGAGGCCGCGACGACCGCTCGAACGACGTCCGGGTCGTAATGGCGGTCGACGGCGACCAGGACCCGATCGCCCTCCCGCGTGCCGCCGTACCCGATCGAGCCAACGTGCGCCGAGCGTTTCTCGGGCAGGCTGCACAGGTGGCGGGCCAATGCCAGAAGCTGGTCCTCGCTGGTGAGCCTGACTCGTCCCAGCCCAGGGCCTGTCGGCGCTACGATGCCGGTGTCAGCTCCGGATCCGCACACGCGCTCCTCCTGCCTTCGCCCGACGCATCTTGCGAGTATAGATCGCCCCTCGCTCGCGGGCGCTATGCGACAGTGGTCGCGGCTTCGCTCGACGGGGAATACCTTCGTCGGGCGCCGTGTTCAAGGGAGTGCAGCGCTAAGACACTGCGGCGTTGTCGTCCCGAGACTCTCTCGTCATCCTGAAGCTTCATTGTCATTCTGAGCGAAACGAAGAATCTCATGCTTCTCACATGAGATTCTTCGTTTCGCTCAGAATGACAAATAGGCTCGGCAACCGGTAAGGATGACAACGAGGCGCAAGCGCTCAGCGCTCAGGATGACAAGCAGGGTCATAACGGAGGCTAGCGGAGAGCGTGGCAACGATAGACGAACGTAGGACCTCCCTGCTGGCGGCGCTGGCGGCGCGGGCTGGCGTCCACTACGGCTGGCTAGTCATCGGGGTGACGTTCTGCGTGGTGCTCGCCGCGGCCGGAATCAGGGCGCTGCCCGGCGTGGTGATCAAGCCGCTCGAGGCGGAGTTCGGCTGGGACCGCGCGACGATCTCGCTGGCCGTCGCGCTCAGCCTGGTCGCGTACGGGCTGGCTGGCCCGCTCTCTGGTCGCCTGATCGACCAGGCTGGGCCACGCACGATCATGCTCGGCGCGCTCCTGCTGACGGCGCTCGGCGCGCTAGCAATGACCGTCATGAGCAGCCTGCTCGAGCTCAGCCTCTGGTGGGGGCTGCTGGTGGGCCTGGGCACCGGGTCGCTGGCGATGGTGATGGGGGCGACCGTCGCGAGTCGCTGGTTCGTCGAGAAGCGCGGGCTGGCCATTGGGATCGTGGGGGCCGGCTCGTCGGCGGGCCAGCTCGTGTTCATCCCACTGATGATGGGCGTGACGCTGATGTCCGGCTGGCGAGTGGCGGTTGGGTTGGGCGCGGTGATTCTGCTGGTCGTCTTGCTGCCGCTGGTATTCCTGGTCATGCGCAACCAGCCGGCCGAACTGGGTCTCACGCCCTACGGCTCCCGTCCCGACACCGTGGTTGGCGCCCCACTGAGTGGACCGCTCACCTCGATCGTGGAAGCGCTCCGAACGGCTGACTTCTGGCTGCTGGCAGGCAGCTTCTTCGTGTGCGGGTTCACGAGCAACGGCTTGATTGGCACACACCTGATCCCGCACGCCATCGAGCATGGCTTCACCGAGAACACCGCTGCCTGGATACTCGGCCTGCTCGGAGCCATGAACGTGGTCGGCACGACGATCTCCGGCTACCTGACCGACCGCTTCAACGCGCGCCGTCTGCTGGCGGCTTACTATGCGTTCAGGGCGGCGTCACTGCTGATGCTGCCGTCGGTGACGGACGTGGGCGGGCTGACCCTGTTCGCGATCGTGTTCGGACTCGACTACATCGCGACCGTGCCGCCAACGGTGGCCCTGACCGCGGACCGCTTCGGCCGCCGGTCGGTGGGCTCGATCTTCGGCTGGATCTTCCTGAGCCACCAGGTGGGAGCCGGAGCCGCGTCCTTCTTCGGCGGGGTCGTGCGGGTCTGGCTGGGCGACTACAACGTCGCGTTCCTGGCGGCCGGCGCGCTCGGTTTCGTGGCCGCGGCGCTCAGCCTGCGAATCGCCACCCGCCCGCTGCCGGCGCCCGCCCCGGCGACCGCCTGATATCATCGTCGGACGTCGGACCTCGGACGTCGGACGTCGGACCTCGGACCTCGGACGTCGATGCGGAGGGGACTGTGAGCGACATCATCATCGTGGGCGGGCGTGTCTTTGACGGGATCGGGTCGGTGCCTCGGCAGGCGGCGATCCGGATCAGTCGGGGCAGGATCGCGGCTGTCGGCGCGCGCGAGGAAGTAGGCGGCGGACCGGACACGAGGGTGATCGACGTGGCGGGGAAGTTCGTCATGCCGGGCATGATCGACTGCCACGTTCACCTCACCAGCCACGCCGGGCCGGACTCCGAGATGCGGCGGCTGAAGGACCTGGTGCCGCTTCAAGCGTTGCGGGGAGCGGCGAACGCAGCGGCCATCTTGCGGGCCGGGTTCACCACCGTCCGAGACCTGAGCGCGCCGGGCTACGCCAACATCGCCATTCGCGACGCGATCGACCAGGGCCTGGCCGTCGGTCCGCGGGTGCTGGCGGCGGGCACGTCGCTTACCGTCCCCGGCGGGCACGGCGATAACTACTATCGGCCGGAGGTGACCGTCTTGCGCGAGAACCTGATCAATGGGGCCGAATCGGCCAGGCTAGCGGTCCGCCAGACGGTCAAGATGCACGCCGACCTCATCAAGCTGCTCGTGACGGGCGGGGTGATGACCGATGGCTCCGACGTCGGCGCGCTCCAATGGACGCCGGACGAGCTGAGCGCGGCGATCGAGCAGGCCCACCAGCTGGGCCGTCGCGTGGCCGGCCATTGCCATGGTGCGATCGGCGTCAAGGAGGGCGTCAAGGCCGGGCTCGACACAGTCGAACATGGGACGATGCTGGACGAGGAGGCGATCGACCTGCTCGGGGAGCGCGGCGTGTATCTGATCCCAACGCTGGTCGCCGGCCACAACATCGTCTCGAACGGTGCGGCGGCCGGGATCGCTCCGCACGTGGTCCGCAAGGCGGAGCAAATCGGCGACTGGCACCGCCGCAGCGTGCGGATGGCCCACGAGGGCGGGGTCAAGATCGCGTTCGGCACCGACTGCGGGACGCCGTTCAATCGAGCTGGCGAGAACGCGGCCGAGCTCGAGCTGATGGTCCAGCAGGGCATCGCGCCGTCCGAGGCGCTCGAGTCCGTCACACGGGTGGCGGCCGAGGCGCTGGGCCTGGCGGATGAGCTCGGGACGCTCGAGGCCGGCAAGGCCGCCGACCTGGTGGTGATCGACGGCGATCCGCTCGCGAACATCGCGCTGATGCGTGATCCGGAGCGGATCGTCTGGGTCTTCAAGGGCGGCGAGGCCGTCAAGCAGCCCGAGGCGGCTCCTGTCGCCGTGGCCGCCCGATAACCTAACAACGATTCACCACACAGGCTGCCGAGGACGCCCGGGTCCGAACGATTTCCAGGAAAACCCCCTCGTCTCGTCTGTCTGCCCGGACTATGCCCTCTGTGGTGATACTCGTCCATGACGCTTGACTGGGTCGCGCCGCTGCCCGACTTCTCACGGCCATCCGTCTCCGCACGGATCCGGATCGGCCCGCACGCGTTCCGGCTGCTGGTATCCGAGGTGAACCCGCACCCGCCCGGCGAGCTGGATACCGACCTCGTCCAGCTCACGGTGGTCCTCAAAGGTCGCCCGCTCACGCTGCACGACCTGGGCGCCGCGACGGCACGCTGCTCGATGCTATGGACGTATCTGTGTACTCGGCTGACCGAATTGACGGTGGATTTCTATGACCCGCGCCCGAGACCGGATGGCGCGCTCAACCCTCGACTGGGCTGCTGGGGAACGCGCCCTGATCTGCGAGCCGCCGGCCGCGAAGACGACTGCACGCTCGCCGTGGTCGCCGGCATCTCGATCTGGCGGCCGGGCTCCCGCCCACGGGGCAGCGCGCACGACTACGCGCGGGAGCTGGGCGAGACGCTGGCCGAAGTCCTGGCCTACTGGGTGCTGACGGTCGAGCGGGACAAGCGAGCCTAAGCCCGCGTGAGGCGGCGTTCGTAGTGCGCACTTCAGTGCGCCCAGGCGCTAAAGCGCCCACTCCAAACCGTACGCGCTCGTAGTGCGCATTTCAGTGCGCCCAGGCGCTAAAGCGCCCGGTGCAGATCCATGGCACGCCCTCTGCGGTTGTGATGGCGGACAAGGGGGCGCGTCGATGCCCAGATCCCCCGAGACACGCGCCGCGATCGGACGGAGAGCGGGCTCAACCCTGATTCTGGCGCTCTCCGTGGCACTCGTCCTGGCTACCCCTGCAGCGAGCGCGTGGGCGGATGGACCAGCCGACTGTTCGTTGGCTCAAACGGCTGAACCACCATTCGTTGGCGAGCGGGCGCCCGCCGCCGACTTGGGGCCGCCGTTCGGCTTCACGCCCTGGACCGGCGATCGGCAGGAATTGCTCCGGCGGGTGGTCGAGGTCGTAGCTCAGCAGGCTGCGGAGCTTGGCGCCCCGAGCTGCTTTCAACGCAAGCCGGAGGCCCTGGCGGCCCGGGTTGACTTCTTGAGCCCATTCGACTTCCTCGTGCTGACTTACTACGACTCCGAGCCCGCCACGCGAGACGCGCTGCTCCAGGCATACGGTCGCGATCCGCGCCAGGCGATTCGTGACCTGAGCCCGATCTACCCCTCGCCCCGAGCGGACATGATCTTGGCGACGGTCGCCTACTACGACCTGGACAGCGACCGGATCCGGGTCAACCGCGGAAAGCTCAGTGAGGCCGACGCGCCACGGGTCCTGGTCCACGAGTTCTGGCACGCTATGCCGCTTACGCGCGTGTGGACCCAGCCGGACGGCACGATCTATCGGGCGAGCGGGTTCTGGACTCAGCAGCGGCGAGGCGACGGGCGCATCTGGCAGGCCGTCGATGGGCCGACCGGCCTGCCCTTCCCGCCCTATCTCTTTGATGAGGCGATGGCGACCATGATGGAGGTCCGATTCGCCGGCCCCCTGCCGTACGCCCGACGGGACCTGGACCAGGCCGTCGTTTTCATGACCCGACTCACCGACCTGGCGGCGCCCGGCGAGATCATCCAGCTCTACCTCGAGTCTCGCCCGCTCGACTTCTACAACCTGCTGGCCAGCCACCGCGACGAGCTTTCGTAGGAAGGCCGCTTCATTACGCATCTCCCACCTTCCACTATGATTTGGTGGAAGGAGTGGACGACGTGGTTCGGGCGCAGATTGTCGGGGCGACCGGATATGGGGGCGCGGGCATGGTGGAGCTGCTGCTTCGTCATCCCGAGATCGAGATCGCCTCGCTGCTGGCCAAGAGCGACGTGGGTAAGCCGCTCAGCGCCTTCTATCCCCATCTGCGAGGGTTCTGCGACCAGGTCGTCGAGGACACGGCTGAGGACCGAGTTGGTCGTGACGTCGAGTTAGTTATCTTCTCGACCCCGGACGGGGTAGGGATGACTCATGCCGCCCGGCTTATCGAGAGCGGCCAGCGGGTCATCGACTACAGCGGTGATTTTCGCTTTTCGACGACCGAGCTTTACGAGGGCTATGCGAAGGCCCACCCGAGCGTCGCCGGCCGGCCGCACGCCTCGCCCGAGCTGCTGCGGGAATCGGTGTACGGGATGCCGGAGCTGAACCGCGATCGGCTTCGCGGCGCGACGCTGGTCGGCAATCCTGGCTGCTTCGCGGTGGCCATGATCCTGGCGCTGGCGCCAGCCGTCAAGGCGCGGCTCATCGATCCGCGCTCGATCGTCGCCGACGGCAAGACCGGCATCTCCGGGGCGGGGAAAAAGCCGACCGCCACCAATCATTTCCCCGAGCGGAACGAGAGCGTCACCCCGTATCGCATCGCCAGCCACCAGCACGTCTTCGAGACGGTCATGGCGCTGGAATCGCTCGGCGGCGAGCAGATCGGCCTTACGTTCGTCCCCCACCTGGTGCCGACGACCCGCGGGATCATCTGCACGTGCTACGCCGCCCTGCGCGAGGACCTGGCGCTGGAACGCGCGCAGACGATCTACGTGGACTTCTTCGCCGGCGAGCCCTTCGTGCGGGTCCTGCCGATGGGAGTCGCGCCCGGGCCCAAGGGTGTGCTGGGGAGTAACCTGTGCGACGTGTCCGTCGCGCTGGATCGTCCCAACGGTCGCCTCGTGGCGATCGGTTCGATCGACAACTTGCTCAAGGGCCAGGCCGGGGTCGCCCTTCAGAATATCAACCTGATGCTGGGCTTCCCGGAAACGCTCGGCCTCGAGCGGGTGCCGATCTATCCGTAACGAGCCTCTGGTCTCTAGTCTGTGGTCTTAGAGACCAGGGACCAGAGAGTACAGACTGGAGACGAACTCGGCCAGGCGGTCGTACCAGGCGATCTGGTCCTGCAGCTTGAAGTGGGCGTTGGCGGGGCTCGGGTTGGGGACTACGAACAGGCCCGTGCCCCCAACGGAGAGCGGCTGGGGGCCTAGCGTCCAGTTGCCCTTCGGCTCGCTCAGCCCGAACTGGACGAACGCCCGATAGGCCGTCAGGCCGTGGAAGCACGCCACCGGTGGCCGGAACCTCTCCAGACGGGCGAGTAGTCGCGGCGCCCATTCCCTGTAGTGGGCCGGCTTGACGTCGGCGGCGCCTCGACTGGGCCGTTTGACCACGTCCGTGAAGCCGATGCCGAACTCGAGCAGCGCGCTGTCATCCTCTGGCCCCAGCGCCTCGCGCCCGAGCCCGGCCCGCACGGCGGCGCTCAGCCGCGAGCGCGAGAAGGCCGGCCAGAAGCGGCTGGTCGTGCGGGCGAAGTAGTGGCCGCGCTCAACCGAGTAGAGGCCCGGGTTGATGCCGACGAAGACCAGCTCTAGATCCGGCCCCAGGTAATCTGGCAGGGTGGGGAACGGATATCTCTCCTGGCCGGCACTGGCCACAGACAGGCCTCCGTATCGACGATGGCTCACCGCACTATATCGCGCTGGTCCGCCTGGCTTGACGCCTCGCGTCGAGGGGCGCATCATACCGGAACGGGACGTACCACCGGCTCTGGGAGGCAGGCGCGTGAAACGGGTGAGCATCAAGGATGTCTCGGGTGGCCAGTCCTCGGCACGCCTCGAGAAGCTCCAGGCGGACGGCGGGTACGAGGCGGTGGTGCTGTCGGTGCGCGGAGGCGAGGTCTGCGCGGTAGTGCCGACCGGCACGCCCGACGAGCGCGTCGAGCAGGTCGTCGCCCTTCTGCGCGGCGCGCTGCGGCTGGAGAACGAGCGAGTGCTGACCTTTGAGGTCCAGCCGGGGGTCGCCTCCTTCGAGGACCTGTCCACCCGGCTCCATCCCCATCGGGCTGAAGCAGTGGCGGCGGCGCCCACGCCGGCGCGCACGGAGGCGTCGCTAACAGCTGCCGACATCATGGCTCGGAACGTGGTGACCATTGGCGCCGACATGCTGGTGGAGGATGCCGCCAAGCTGCTGGCGTTTCACAACATCAGCGGCATGCCGGTCGAGGACTGGGACGGCAAAGTGGTCGGCATCATCAGCGAGGCGGACGTCATCGGCAAGATCGGCGAGACCGTGGCCGACGTGATGTCGACCGAAGTGATTAGCATGCCCGAGGACACCTCGATCGAGCGAATCGCGGCCCTGATGTCCGAGCGGCGCATCAAGCGCGTGCCCGTCATGTCCGGCGAGTCGCTGCTCGGCATGGTGAGCCGGGCGGACATCGTGCGGGCCTTGGCAGCGAGGGCCTGACCCCGCTCACCTTCGCGCTTCGTACACCGCCTGGGCGGGCCGACCGTCGGGGTAGGGGATCGCCAGGAGCGGTGCCTGGGTCGGGAAGAGGGTCGCGGCCTCGTCCGCGGGCAGCCAGACGAGGTGGCGGCCGGGCCTGTCGAGCAGCTCGGGCAGGCGCCCAAATCGGTAGGCGCCGATCTCGCCGCGCGAGCGGACGTTGGGCTGGCGGACGTGGATTGGCGCGCGCTGATAGCTGGCCGGATCGACCGGCGCGTAGAACAGCACGTAAACGTGAGGCGTGTCCAGGCGGTCGCTGACGAGCACGTCGTCGTACGCCGAGCGGCGCTCCTCCAGGAGGCGGACCGCCTGCCCGGCGCCGTACTCCCAGTCGGCGGCGGCGTACACCGGGTAATCCCGGTACAGCGCGCGAGCGGCCAGCAGGGCGGTCAGCGCGCCTGACGTGACGATGGCTCCAAGGAGGACGACAGCGGCAGTCCGACTACGGCTCCCCGCGAGGCAGACGAGCCGCGAGCCGCCGAGGGCCGCGAATAGCTGCCAGCTTGGGATCGCGCCCAGCAGGAGCACCGCGCTCGGGCTCTCGCGATGGAGGGCGCTGGCGGCCGGCGCCGCCACCAGCCACCACAGCCAGAAAAGCCGGGCGCGATCTCGAAGGCGGACCGCATCGGCGAGCCCGACCGCCACGAGCGGGACCATCAACGGCAGAACGGGCCCGAAGCCTTCCAGGTTGTGGTGGTAGGTGGGTTCGATACCCCACGCGAGGAAGGGCGGCCAGAAGTAAGACAGATAGTTTCCGAACATGTAGCCGAACAGATCGCCGGCGCCGAGTCGACCAAGCGGCGCGACTGCCCGCAGGCGAGCCTGGCCTGCCTCGGTGATCGAAAAAGCGAGGACGGGAGCGGCTAGCAAGGCGGACGCCAGCGCCCCGAGCGCGGCGAACCGCCACCTGGCCCGCAGCTCGCGTTGCCAGCCGACGGTGAAGCCGAGCACCAGGAGAGGCAGCAGCAGGCGCGCGAAGGCGTAGCTGTACATCCCGAGCCCAAGGACCACCCCCGCGACCAACAGCCATCGGTCCCTGCCGCTCGGCCGCCGTCCGTCGTCTGTCTCCCCTCGTCCGCCGTCTCTCGTCCGTAGTCCGTCGTCCGCCATCCCGCGCAAGGCCAGCCACGTGCCGAGCATGGTGAACGCGGGCAGCAGGACCCACTCGGCCCCGGTCCGGCTGGGCAGGATGTGCCAGGGCGAGATGGCCAGCAGCGCGGCCGTGCCCAGGCCGACCCAGCTATCGAAAAACGCGCTCGCGACCAGGTAGGCCAGCCCGACCGAGGCGACACCCAGGATGGCGGCCGGCAAGCGGACCGCGAGCTCGGTCGGACCTACCAGCGCCACGAACGGAGTGGCCAGGTATGTGAACAGGGCCGGCGTGTAATCGTCCAGTCCCTCGGCGAAGAGCGGCCAGCCCACCCCATACTGGTCGGCGCCTGTCTTTGCCAGGGCGTAAGCATCGTAGCCGCGCGACGCCTCGTCCAGGAGCAGGCCGTTCGGGACGCGCTCGAGCAGCGGCAGGCGAAGCAGCGCGGCGACCACCAGGATGATCCAGAGCAGCGCCCATTGTAAACGGCTCACGGCTGAACGAGCAGGTGCCCGAGCCAGGTCTCGGCGAGCGGCCGCCCGCGCGGCGTGATCGCGAAGCTGCTCCCCGGGGCCAAGCCGGCCCAGGCCCGCTCACCGCCGAATACCCGCAGCCACACCTCGTACTCGCCCGGCGGCAGGTCCGCCGGCGCCTCGAGTCGGAGCTGCTGTCGGAAGACGTCCGCGGCCTGCCAGGCGGGTGGCGGGTTGAACCAGTTTCCGACCGTGTGTGGCTCGGACGAGGTCTCCGCCCGGCCGCCGCGCAGCTGGACCACGGCCACGAGCTCCTGCCCGGCGGGACCTCCCACTCGCCACTCCAGGCCCACGTCGAGAAGCTCGCCCCGCCCGAGGCTCGCCCGCCCGACGACGCCCTGCGCCCGCAACTCGTAGCTGAGCAGCTCGAGCCCCTCGATAAGGCCCTGATTCGAAATGACGGCGAAGGAGCGCGGCGGCTCCGCCGGCCTCGGAACCGGGAGCGACACCTCGCCCAGTGGGATCGAAGCCAGCGGAGAGGCGAGCCCGGACTCGCGCGGCTCGACTCGCAGCGAGATCCGAGCGGCGCCCGCCGGGAAGCCCATTGGCAGTCGGAGGTCCGTCTCGGTCTCCACCAGCTCCCCGCGCTCCCAGCTCCGCATCAACGGCGAGTAGGCCCACTGCGCTTCGTGCGCCGAGCCATCGGCAGCAGCCTCGGCCCTTAGCACGACGTCGTACGAGTCGCGTGGGCTGGTCAGGGCCAGCCAGGCGAGCCTGACCGTCAGCGGGCCGTCGGCCGAGAGCCGCGCAGCGTCGAGCCGAGAGCCAACCAGCGCGAGCTGGCCGTTGATCTCGGAGGAGCGCCCCTCATATGTCTGCGCCGAGCTGGGCGGGGCCTGCCACGTTACCCCCAGCAGGCCGGCTGTTGCCGCGAGCAGGACAAGGCTCGCGGGGACGAGTGCCGACCGGTGCCGAAGGATCGGCCCGCGGCGGACGACAAGGCCAACCAGCCCGAGGACGGCGAGCAGGCTCAACGCCAGGCCGGCGAGTCGCAACGGCGTCCAGCCGATGCTCAGCTCGAGCACGTGGCTGCCCGGCGAGACCGCGACGGCGAGGATGCCGAACCGGCCGCCAGGCTGGAGCCCGACCGAGCTGCCATCGAGCTGGGCTGTCCAGCCCGGGAAGTAGAACTGGTGAATGGAGAGCCGGTCGGCCTGCTCGGCTGAGAGGTTCAGGCGCAGGCGGGTCGGTGCCCAATCGACCAGCTCGACGCGGTATGGGAGCGGGATCTCAGGCCGAGTACGCTCGCGCTGGGTATCGTTGCCGCGCAGCTCCTTCCAGAGATGGGTCGAGTTTCGCTGGCCGGTCGAGACGGGGAGGTACTCGCCGCCGTGGGTGGATCCGAGGCCAAAGTCGGCCAGGTCTGCCCGCACGAGCGTCTCGGCCGTCAGGAATCGGTCCTCCGGATACTCGTATGAGGGGACCAGAGCGGCCAGGGCCGCCCAGATCGACGGTCCGACGACGAGCCCGGCCATGAGGAGTCGGCGGCCGCGACGCCCAGGGACCACCTGTACCGCGCCCGCCGCGAGGAGCGCCGTACCGAGCCCGATCAGGGTCAGCAGACGCCAGGGAAACTGGATGAACGTCGCCAGTGGCAGCAGCTCGAAAAGTCGCTCGGCGACAGCCAGCTGTAGCGCCCAGCAGGCCAGGACGAGCCCAATGGCCCACAACAGGACTCGCCGCCGCGGGCCATTCGTTCGCAGCAAGGCCGCCGCCCCGGCCAGGATCACGGCCAGCTGGACCAGCCCGACCTGAGGCCAGTAGATCGGCGAGCCAGAAGCGGTGCTGGTTGGGTGCTGGTAGTCGTAGGCCGGATTCACCTGGAAGGGCGGCCAGGCGTAGAAGAAGAAGCTCTCGAACAGCTCCGGCTCGATCGCGGCGCCGAGCTGGACCAGGTTGCGCTCGAAGATCGCCGGCAGCCAGAACCAGGCTGCCAGCCCTAGCCCAAGTCCTAAAGCCAGACTGACTCGAGCCACGTACTCCCCCCGCCTGGCCGCTGGCAGGCAGACCGCCAGGACAGCCATTGCTGGGAGTCCGAACAGTGCCGTCACGTTGTGAGTCAGGACTAGCCCCGCCGTCGCGAGCGCAACGCCTCCACTCGAGCGTGCGCCGCCCGCCTCAGACGGGTCGGCCATACGAATCAGGCCCCAGCAGAGGATGGGAAGCCAGGCAAACGCGGCCGTCTCGGCCAGTGCCCCCCTGACATACAGGTTGACCATCTGGTATGGCAGGTAGGCGTAGACTAGCCCCGCGGTCAGCGCGGCGAGCGGTCCAAACATTGAGCGGGCCAGCACAAACATGGTCAGGCCGGATGCGGCGAGGCCGAAAGCCTGGGCCAGTTTGAGGCTGTCCACATAGCTGGTGCCGAGCTGGCGCGCGATCTCGGCCGGGAGGTAGGCAAGGGGGGCGTAGTAGTTGAAGAGGGGCAGGCCGTAGCCGTAGGCCAGGTCAGGCAGCCAGCGGCTGAACGGTGCCCCCGCGCGGGCCATCTGGTCGAGCTCGAAGATGCGCTGGAGATGAAGGTGGCCATCGTGGGTAGCTGGCATGCCGGGCGCCGCGAGCGGGCCGAGCGCTGGAAGCAGGGCCACCAACAGGACGAGTGGAATGCTCAGCGGGCCGCTCGCGGCCGAGCGCGCGAATCGCACCAGTGACGAGTGGGCAGTGAGCAGTGGGCAGCAGACCAAGCTCCTGCCCACTGCCCACTGTCCACTGCTCACTCGACTGCCCCCTCCCCCAAACTTGGGGGAGGGGGAAAGGGGGTGAGGGACCGCCAGAGCTGGTGTAAGGCCACTGCGTAGATGGCGAGCAAGGCGAAAAGCTGGACGTTGCCCATGCCGCGGGGCACCAGATCATTGCGGGGCACGCACAGGACTAGCACCGCGATGACGAGCGCGGCCAGCAGCGCCCACGCCCGGACGTCGATCAGACGAGCGGCGAGGATCGCCAGCGGTGCCAGCAACACGACGTAATAGTGCGGCCAAATGATCGGCGTGACCAGGAGCAGGGCGGCGCCGACAGCCGCGAACTCCAGATCGAGGCGGCTGTGCAAGGGGGCGCGGCGGCCCAATGCCGCGCACAGCAGGCCGACGAGCACGACCCATGACACCAGTGTCAGGGCGGACGCGAGACCGGGCGTCGGGAACGAAGGTCGTTTCCAGGGGTCAGGCCCAAACAGGCGGGTGAAGAATCCCTCCGGCGAGGCGTTGTCAGGGTAGCCGGGCCACAGGTCGGCGTGGGTCGGATAAGCGGTCGACACGTAGTCTCGGACCCCGTCCGGGCCAGCCAGAATGGCGCCCAGCAGGCCGAACAGCGCCAGGCCCGCGGCCGCGAACAGGAGCAATCGCCACTCCCGACGCCAGGCTGCGTACAGGACGAACAGGCCCGCGATCGGCTTCAGCGCGACCGCTGCCGCCAACGCGAGTCCGGCCTTCCCGGCTCGGCGATCCCGGAGCCAGTACCAGTAGGCGACGAGCCCGGTCGCGACCGGTATGTTGATCTGGCCCTCGACGAAGTTCTCTCGCAGCGGCCAGACGGCCACCAGCCCGAGCGCGACGGCCAAGCTCGGCAGCGGCTCCAGCGGCCTGGCGAGGCAGCGGGCGGTCAGATAGACGATCGCCCACAGCGACGCCAGGTTCACCAGGTCCCAGGCCACGAACGCGGCCGGATACGGCAGACCAGCCAGCGGCAAGAAGAAGACGAGCGTGGTGGGTGGGTGGAAGCTGTAAGCGGGTCCCTTTGGGGCCGCGATGTTGAACAACTCGGCGATCTGGGCGTTCTGGGGCAGATAGGGGTTCCGGCCCCCCAGCGCCTCACGGATCGCGACGTGGTCCTGGGTGAAGTCGTGCCAGACCCAGGGGCTCTGGCTGAGGATCCACCAGAGCTGCGTCGCGCCCAACAAAGCCAGCGCCGCCAGGGCCAGTCGCCACAGCCAGGTCGGAGTGTGGAGCGCCGTCCACGCGCGGGCCGGCGGGTGGACGCGGTCGTCCGCGATCATCCCGCCGCTCGCGGGCGTGCGCCAGCCAGGGTGGCGTTCGCCAGGCTCGAGGCCGCAGCTTGTGAGTCGGCCATGGTTGGAGCCATGCTGGGCTGGGCTCGCGCGACTCGCCAGGCGGTCAGGCCGAGAACGAGCAGCGCGCCGAGCGTCTTGTAGGAAAGCAGCAGCCGGGACAATGGAGTCGGAAACTGACGCTGCAGGGCGAGGTTCGCTGCGTCGGCGCGACTCCTGAGCCAGAGCGCCCGGTCGAGGTCGTCGCCGATGATCATGGCGGGGTTCGGCAGGGCCAGCAGGACGAATCCAACCCCCAGCACGAGCCAGCCGAGATACTCTCTTCGGTGGTGGCGAGACTGGTCCAGGGTGAGCAGGGTGAGTGGCAGCAGCAGGATGGTCTGGTAGTGCGACCAGGCGACTGGGACCACGAGTACCGACAGCGCCACCAGCAGTGCCAGCTGCAGCGCTCGGTCGAAGCCATCGTCGGCCGGCGCGCGCCAGATGATCCAGGTAGCAGCCGCGGTGGCCAGGACCGCGACGAGCCTGATGGCCAGGTCCACGCCCGGGGCCTGGAGCGGAAACGGCTTCAGGTCGCTGCTCACCAGCCGCGCGATGGCGCCGCCGAGCGCCTGATTATCGGGATAGGCCGTGGTGGCGCCGCTGGCCGGCAGGACCTGGGTCACGAAAACCGACGTCTCCTCGAAGCCCACGGCCACAGCGCCCAGCAACAGCAGGGCGCTCAGTCCCGCGATGGTCAAGGCCAATCCAGACCAGTACCGTCGGCCGACGAAGAAGAGCGCAGCAGCGATCGGGTAGAGCTTGATGCTGGCCGCCAGCCCCAGCGGCAGACCCGCCAAGGCCGGCCGTGTCGATTGGACGCCGACGGCCGCCGCGGCGAGCAGGAGCAGGAAGAACGGGTCCCATTGCCCCTCGCCGACGCTGATCTGGGCGGGCGCGAAGAGGCACCAGGCGGCCAGTAGCGCGCTCCACGTCCACGACAGAAAGCGTACGCCGAAGTTCTGGCAGAGCAGGCCGAAGGCTGCCAGGTAGCTGATCACAAGCCCCGCGCGCCAGGCCAGGCGGCCTTGCTGCTCGGTTCCGAGCGAGAACGGCGCCAGGAGCAGCGCGGCGGTGGGTGGAAGCTTGAAGACCTGCCCAAACGGATTGTCGGCCAGTTCTTTCGCGTCGTAGAGCGGGATCCCGGGATGGGTAATGGCGAAGCCGGCCGAGTAGAAGGACTTGAAGTCGGCCGCGTGCGGGTCCGAGCTGCCCGCCACGAAGTACCAGACCAGGCCGAGCGCAACGAGCGCGCGCGCCGTCTGGGCGATCATCGCCAGACGCGAGATCGGTACCGCAGGCCCGTCGGGGCGGGCCGCTGCGCGGCCGCGCCCATTGGCGTACGGTCCAGGAACAGGTCCAGCGCGCCTCTCGCCAACGCCCCCACGGCCAGGCCGATCAACAGCGAGCCGAGAAACGCGGTCGGAACGTAATAGCGTGGCCAGTCGAGACTGAGGTAGCCGGCGATCCCGGCGAAGTAGGCGGCCAGCCAGCACAGGAGGGCCGTCTCGCCGCCCAACCGTTCCCCTGGCCGCCAGGAGCGGGCCGCCCGCCAGCAAAGGGCCAGAAGGCCGATCGCCGAGAGGGCCAGCTCGAGGCTGAGGCCGCCGGGCGCGGGCAGGTCGAGGAACGTCTTTTGAACGACCGGCTCACTGCCGGGTGGCAGGCCGGCGTCGAAGGCCGGGATGGAGTTCTCGACGAACGTGCGCCTGATCACCAGCGCTCCGCGAGCCCACGAGTCCCCAGTTGTGGCCCCCCCGAACTGTTGGCCTTGCTCGCGCATGATTGCCTGCTGCTGGTCGAGCATCGAGAAGGTGCGGGCGACCGGGTCGGGCCACAGAAACGGGTTGACGACCAGGAAGACGACCGCCGCCGACGCGCCAGTGACGACCGTCCAGGCTGCCATCCGCTGCCTTTCGCGCGCCTCGCCGACCCAGCGATTTAGCATCGCCGCGCCGCCGTAGGCGCCGGTCCCCACGACGGCGAGAGCAGCCGTGAGCTTGGTCGCCAGCGCCAGGCCGAGCGCAAGCCCGGCCAGCCAGCCCAGGGCCGGTACTTCCCCCCGCTCGCCAAAGCGGCGCGCGACCACCATGGCCCCGATCAGAGCGAGGACGGTCAAGACCGCCAGCAGCGACTCGCTGCGAGCCTGAGCG
>DASPXK010000278.1:0-10683 GCA_035637315.1 Chloroflexota bacterium | reverse complement strand
ATCGACAGCCACTATGCCGAGGAGCTGGGCTGGCGACGAAAGCGGCCCGACTTCTACGTGCTCGATCTGAGCGATGAGCTGACCCGCCGCGCGGCCGCCTCCGATCGGCTCAACCCCCTCAATGCGGACCGCCCGTATCATGTCTGGTCGGCCGGCCACAAGGTGCTGGTCCTGAGCAACCAGGTGGGCCAGCCGATGTTCCCGCTCGATGCGCGCTATGGCGATCGGCTGCTGCTCAAAGGCTACGACCTGCTACCTGCCGCCGACGGATCTCTCTTGGTCTTGTACTGGGCGCGTTACGGTGAGCTGCGGGGCCGCTACGACCGTGACCTGACGGTGCTGGATGCCCGGGGCTCGCAGGTCCTCTACGAAGAAGACATGGCGCTCTCGTCGGTCTACGGCTCCAACAAGTGGAGAGCCGGCCAGACGATACTCGATGAGATCGTGCTTCCGGCGTCTGCTGGCCCGCTGACGGTCCGCGTGGCGTGGGTGGCGCAAGACAGGCGGAGGCCGTTCTTGCTGGCCGATGGATCCGAGGCGTTCGAGCTGGTCATCCGTCAGGACCGATGAGCGCCGCTCGGCTCATCTTGCCGGCCCTGTGCCTGACGTACCTGCTCGCGCCGGGCCACCCGCTGTCACTGCTGCGCGGTGTGCCGCTGGACTACGCCGGCCTGATTCTCTTCGCTGGCCTCGGCATCGCGCTGTACGGCCTCGGCTTTCGCAGAAACGGCCGCTGGACGGCGATACTGGCGGTGGTAGGTGTGTCACTGGTATTCGCCAAGCTGGCGCTCTGGTCGAGCGCGCCTGACTACGGACTCGCCGCCTCCTATTACAGCCGAAACCGGATTGGCGGCCCGCCCGAGCGGTCGACCGAGTTCCGCGCTGCCGCCTTCACTCGCCTCGACGAACAACCCGGACAGAACAGCTTCCCCCGGTATTTCTTCAACGACGTCGAGCGGTTCAACTTCTACGAAGCCGGACAGCCTGACCGCCAGGCGCTCCCGTTCGCCGTGCGGTGGGAGGGCTACCTGTACGCGCCCGCGTCCGCCAGCTACCCGTTCGCGCTGTCGGCCGATGGGACGGCTGTCCTCTGGGTGGACGAGCAGCCGCTGCTGACGGTTTCGGCCAGAGCTGCCCAACAAGAGGACCGAGCCACACTGGCCCTGTCGGCCGGTGCGCACCCGATCCGAATCGAGTACGTCGACGCCTCTGGCGCTCCGCCCTCCTTGACCTTGGAATGGGATCCTGGCGGCGGCCCGCGGCCAATCGCCGCTCCCAGCGTGACCGTCGAGCCTGTCGACGAGGGGCGGCTCGCGCGAGACGGCGTCGTGGGGCGGGTTGCGCCCCTGCTAGATTCTGTGTTTCTGATCGGCTTGCTTGTCATGCTGAGTAACACCGTAGCGCGGGGGCTTGTCCCCCGCCGCCTTCTCTGCGGGGGACAAGCCCCCGCGCTACGGGCAACGCTCGCCCCGATAGAAGGAGCCGAGCGGCCCCTCCTGGCCCTCTTCCTTGCAGCCGTGTTGTTCCACGCCCTCCTGACGACCCAGGACCTCTACCGCCAGACGGTCATCCTGGAGGGTGGGCAGGACTGGCTGACCTACGAGTCGTACGCCCGCGACATCCTGCTCGACGGGCCACTGATGACGCTGGGCAAGCCGTTAGGGCAGGGCAAGCCGTTCTTCTTCCAGCCGTTCTATCCCTACTATCTGGCTGCCCTGCACTGGCTCACAGGCGAGGACCTGTGGGGGCCGGTCGCGCTGCAGCTGCTGGGCCTCGGCGTGTGCGGCGTAATCCTCTTCTGGCTGGCCAGGCGGCTCTACGGGGCCGGCGCCGCCTGGCTCGGCCTGGGTCTGTTCGCCATCCTGTGCGCCACGCAGCTCGACTGGGTGGCGCGTAAACTGCTCTCGGAGAATCTGTACTTCCTGCTGTTGCCCGCTGCCGTCCTGCTGCTGGTTCGCTTCGTCGACGAGCGGCGGCGGCGGGACCTGGCGCTGGGCGGGCTGCTGCTGGGACTGGCGTCGATCACGCGTGCGCCGACGCTGCTCTATGTGCCGGCCGCGGCACTCGTCGTGGCGATCGCGGTGAGGCGAAGTGGGGCCGGCATGCGTTCGGCTCTTGGACAGGCGATCGGACTGCTCGTGCTGGTTGGGGCAGTCGCAGCGCTGGTGCCGCTGCGGAACTACTTCGTCTCCGGGCACCCGGTCCTCATGGCGACAAACGCCGGCGCGACGTTACTGATAGCCCATACGCCGGGTCTGGGCGTGCGGTTGGGTCGGGTCGACGAGAACCGCCTCTATAACGCCCTGAGTCTCGATCGGCCGACCCGCGAAGTGCTCGAGTTCGTGCGCCAGGACCCGATCGGCTACGCGGGGACACTGCTCCCACTCGGACTGTACACGCTGGGTTTCGCCGGAGCGATCGACGGCAGCTCGAGCGTCGCGCCCGACATCCTGGCGCTAAGCGCGCTCTACCTATCGGCGCTCTTCGTCCTACCTGGTAGTCGCACGCTGCGGGCTGCCCCGTTGCACCTGTTCGTCGCGACGCACTTCCTGGTCATGATCGCGTTCGTGCCCTACTTCTACGGCTACCGCCAGGTGCTGCCGATGCAGCTCATGATGCTCGTCTTCGCCGCTGCCCTGCTCGCCAACGTGCTCGGACGAGCGATCCCCGTCTGTCGCTTGTCGCCCGTGGCCGAGCCACCACGGCCGCCAGCCGGAGCCGCCCCCGCTCAACAGCGCCCCGGCTAACAGGCTCACCACGTCGAGGGCGGCGTCGGCCGGCTGGCCCGTCCGGCTGTAAACGAAAAGCTGGCGCGTCTCGTCCACCGCTGCCAGGCACACGCCCACCATGAGCGTGGTGAACAGCGCCCACCTCGGTCGCATGCCCACGCTTGGAGCGGGCCTGGCGAGCGTGCCGCACAGGATCCAACCGAGGAAGGCGTATTCGACGATGTGCCCCAGCTTGGCTGTGAGGAATGAGAGAAGCGACGGGCCGAACGAGGGAGTTGCGGGGATGGATGAGTTGAAGAGGATGACGACCACCCACGAGGCGATCACCAGCCAACGCAGCACGTCTCACGTCCTCAGTCGAGGACTCGCTGACTCACGCGCTGGGCCTCGCGGACGTGTCTCCAGATCATCAGGACCATCACCATGCCGAGGGCGCTGGCGGCGTCGATCGCGACGTCGGCTGGCCGTGCTTCGCGGTTTGGCACGAACGATTGGCGCAGCTCATCGCCGATGCCGAACGCTGTTGCGGCCAGCACGACCCAGACAGCAGCCCGGGCCGGCGCCATGCCGAGCCCGCCGCCCTGGGCGGTCACCGCGCGCATCAGCAGGGTCGCCAGCACGCTGTATTCCACGATGTGGGCTGCCTTGGCGGCCAGGTAGGTGGTCCGAATGATCTCGCCCGTGGCCGGGTTGGTACGCGCTGGGAGGTCCGATCGGCTCGACAGCGCCAGGATTAGGGTCATCCAGAACAGAACTGGAAACCAGTGCCAGGCTAATTGGCGCAGGCCACGCGGCCCCATCAGAGGGCCCGGGCCGGCGCCGCGGGATGGACGGCGATGATTCGCCTCAGCGCCTCGTCCAGGTCCGTCTCCGGGACGAAGCCGACGTAGCGACGCAGCTTGGTGACATCCGGCACTCGGCGGCGCATGTCCTCGAACCCCTGCTGGTACGCCTCGTCGTACGGGATGTAGACGATCTGGGACCGGCTGCCAGTGAGGTTGGTCACCCGCAGCGCCAGGTCCTGGATGCTGATCTCATCCTCCCGTCCGACGTTGAAGACCTCGCCCCACGCGTTCTTGCACTCGGCGAGCGCGATCACCGAGCGTACGACATCCCCCACGTAGGTGAAGCAGCGAGTCTGGTGGCCGTCGCCGTACACGGTAATGGGCTCGTTTCTGAGCGCCTGGCCGATGAAGCGCGGTACGACCATGCCGTAGCGGCCAGTCTGACGCGGGCCGATAGTATTGAAGAAGCGGAGGATCATCGTGGGCAGCTCGCGTTCGTGCCAATAGGCCAGCGCCAGCGCCTCGTCGGCAGCCTTGGCCGTGGCGTACAGCCAGCGCGTCACCATGCTCGAGCCGAGGATTCGGTCGTCATCCTCGCCCAACGGCCCCGAGTCGTTCTTGCCGTACACCTCCGAGGTCGAGGCGACCAGGACGGGTCGGTTGTGGCGGTCAGCCGCGGCCAGGACGATGTCCGTGCCGCGCAGGTTGGTCTCAAGCGAGCTGAGCGGATGCTCGAGCACCCACTTGACGCCGACGGCGGCCGCCAGGTGAAACACCAGATCGGCGTCGCCGATCGCGCGGTCCATGAGCGACTCGTTCAGGATCGAGTCGATGGTGACCTGTAAGCGACCGTCCGCTTCGAGATGGGCCAGGTTGTGGCGGGCTCCCGTCGACAGGTTGTCGATGACCTCGACGTCGTAGCCCGAGTGGAGCAAGCCTTCGACTAGATGCGAGCCGATGAAGCCCGCCCCGCCGGTGACCAGTGCCCTCATCGAGCGCCGGCCTCGACTCGTTGCGGCTCCCCTTCGAGTTGAGACCCGAAAAATGTCCCGGCGTCCCGAAAACCGATTCCGAGACGGACGCACTCGGCCGCGACGTCGCCATCACGATCGGCGACGGTCAGCACCACCTCGTCGACGTCCCTGGACTCAACCACCTCGCGCAGGCTGGCCGTCGGCCCGAGGACGGGGATGCCATGGATCGCGCGGGCCTGCTTGCCACGGTCCTCGTCCAAAAACCCAACCACCCGGTAGCCGTGTGATCGGCTGCGCTGCATGGCCCGCAGCACCAGCTCGCCGATGTCGCCGGCGCCGACGATCAGCACCCGGGTCAGATCCCGTCGGCGGAGCCGGGCCAGGACGTGCGAGATAAGACTGAAAGACATCCGTGCGCCGATCAGAAGCGCTGTCACGACGAGCCAGTCAACCAGGAAGACGGCCCGTGGCACACCCCCCTCGGCCCGAAAAACGACCTGGAGGCAAACGGCTGAAATGGCCGACCCGAGCGAGCTGCCGATGCCCAGCCGCAGGAGGTCGGACACGCCGACGTAGCGCCAGATGGTGCGATACACGCCCAGGCTGAACAGCGTTGCCAGCTTGATGCTGACCACCCACGGCAGCAGCGACGCGAACTGTTCGACGAAGCGACGCTCGAGCCCGCCCTCGAACCGAATCAGGTACGCCGCCAGCAGGCCTAGGCAGATCAGCGTCAGGTCGAGCACCATCTCGGCCACCTGGCGCTTGTAAAGCCAGGTGCCGCCAACGACCAGCTTGCCCACGATGCTCGGCTCATGGCTGATCTTCTCGTAGTCCGCCTCGGTGTAGATACGCACCTGGCCAAGGTAGATGCCGAAGAAGATGATCCCCAACCCGAGCAGTGAGCCGAGCAGCAGCGTGACGGGCCCGCCGACGTAGTTTGACGTAACGGCGAGCATGCCGAAGAGCCCACTCACCGCGTACAGGACCAGCACCGCCGACCGCTCGTTCAGTCCGAGCGCGACCAGGCGATGCGAGAGATGGTCGCGGCCGCCCTGCGAGATCGGGCGACTGTGCAGCGCCCGCATGATCGTCACGAGCGTTGTATCCAGGATCGGCAAGGCCATGACGCCGACCGGCACCAGGAGCGCCAGGGCCAGCTCTGAGGTCGCCTTGGCCGCGCCCAGGACCACCATCCCGCTCAGGAGGTAGCCCACCAGCAGGCTGCCCGAGTCGCCCATGAAGATCCGAGCCGGGTTGAAGTTGAAGACCAGGAACCCGCCGGCAGCGCCGGCGATCAGCAGGCAGAGCAGCGCCGTCTGCTGATCACCCTGAAGGTAGTTGTACGCAAACAGCGTCAGCGCCACGATCGCGGCGATGCCGGCCGACAAGCCGTCCATGTTATCCAGCAAGTTGAAGGCGTTGGTCACCCCGACGATCCAGAAGATCGTGACCGGCACCACCAGCACCGACCAGGGCATGAACTTGCCGATCGGCAGTCCGGCTACGACCACGCAGGCCGCCACGATCTGGCCCAGCAGCTTGGTGTACGGCGGCAGCGTCCGAATGTCGTCGAACAGGCCAAGCGCGAAGATCAGCGTCCCCCCCAGGAGCAGACCGCCAAACCGGTCGAAGGGATGGGCCTGGACCGGCTGGGGCACCAGCAGGAACAGAGGCACGATCGCCAGGAAGATAGCGACGCCACCCAACAGGGGCGTGGGCGAACGGTGCCAGCGGTCGCCGCGCGGGTGGGATACCAGTCCGATCCGGCCCGCCAGCCGCCCCGCCGCGGGCGTCAGGAGCATCGCCAGCCCAAGCGCCAGCGCACCGGACAGCAGCTGGATTAGAATCGCCGGCTGGCCGCTCAAGCCGCCACCAGGCCCTTGTCGCGCGCAAGGTCGAGGTACAGGCGCTCGACGTCGGCTACCAGCCGACTGGCGGCGTAGCGTGGATAGACGCGCTGGCGACCCGCCTGCCCGAGTTGCTCGGCTCGCTCCGGAGCGCGCAGCAGCTCGAGGATTCCTCGTGCAAGAGCATCTGGCTCGCGTGGCGGGACCAGCAGGCCGGTCCGGCCATCCTGGACCACCTCGCCCACACCGCCAACCCTGGTTGCGACCACTGGCCTGGCCGCGGCCATCGCCTCGATCAGCGCAACCGGCGAGCCCTCGTTGTTCGACGACAGGGCAACCACGTCAAGATCGGCGTACACCCGCTTCATGTCGCCGCGCCAGCCCAAGAAGCGCACCGAGCTTCCAAGCCCCAGCTGCCCCGCGAGCCGCTCCAGCTCCGCGCGCCGTTCCCCATCTCCTATGACGAGGAAGTAGCTCTCGGGTGACTCGCGGCGCACGCGCGCGGCAGCCTCCAGGAATACCTCGTGGGCCTTGATCGGCACCAGCCTGGCGATGATGCCGACGAGTTTGCTGCGGCCGTTCAGGCCCAGCTCCGCCTTGAGCTGGCCACGCTCCCGCTCGGCGTCGAGCAGTTGCTCAATCTCCAGCCCGAGTGGGATCGACACGATCTTGCTGGCTGGCGCTACTCCGTAGGCCGCGATCTCGCGGCGCTGGTCTTCGCCGACGGCGACGATGCGGTCGGTGAAGCGCGCCAGAAGGCGCTCGATCTGCAAGAAGAGCGCCGTCCTGGTTGGCCCGAAATAGCTGTGGAAGGTGTGTCCGTGGAACGTATGCACGACGATCGGCACTCTCGCCAGCAGCCCGGCCAGCCGGCCGGCGGTGCCGGCCTTGGCCATGTGGGTGTGAAGGATGTGTGGCCGCAGGCGGCGAATCAGCCGGTACATCCTGAGGGTTGCGCGTAAGTCGTTGGCCGGACTGACCTCACGGCCGAGCTCTTCGAGGACCAACGGCAAAACTCCATGAGCGGCCGCCAAGTCGCGCATGGTCCCTTCGTGGGGTTCCTCGAGGCCGGTCACGAGGACCGAAGAGAACCGCTGGTTCTGAAGGCCTTGGGTCAGAAGGATCGCGTGGATCGCCGGGCCGCCGATGTTCAACCGCGTGATGGCCCGCAGGACCCTCAGCTTCTCGGGCATGATCCCTCGACGGGTGCGGTGGCCCGCCCAAGGCGGACGCGGACCAAGTATAGCCACGCCCTGATATCGGGACAAGCCGAGTGGGCCGTACTCCCCCTATCCCTTGAGGGAGAGGGGTTTGGGGGTGAGGGCTGGTTGGTCTACAGGAAGACCGGCTGGGTCCACAGACGGCGCCCCGCCGAGTCAGTAGCCCGGATGCGAACGTACGGTGACTTGTATCGCCTCAAATCGAAGCGAGCGCTTTCAGTATCGATGGTCTCGAGGACGCGCCCCTCTAACCCGACCAGGTCGACCTGGGCGCGGTCGCATGCCAGGTCGAGCGCGATCTCGGCGCGCGAGCCTCGGTAGTCGGACAGCTCCGGGCCACTCGAGGCACAGAAGCGCCCTTCGCGCAGCGCATCCAGGCAGTCGGGCAGCCGCGTCGAGTCGGACTGCACGTACAGCCAGCCGCGACCCGGGTTGGACCGATCTGACCCCCAGGTTGTGAAGTGGTGGGCGTCGTCAGACGCGACGCCCCAAGCCCGCTGCCCGGCAGTGAGCAGCCGATCCCACATCTGCTCGACGGATGGATGGACATCGTCGCCGTCGTTGAACGAGAGCGGATGGCCGTTGGAGATCTCGAGCAGCGGGAATTTACCACTCGCCAGCATATCCTCGGCGGTCAGCTTCCAGAGGTAGTTCGGATGGTTGACCGCGGCGGCGCCATCCTGTGCTTCGACCTGTTCGACTGCCCAGCCGATCCGCTCCACGGCGCTTCTGGAAATCCCCGCCTCAGCCGCGCTGGCACCCGGCTCCTCGGGCATCACGACCTGCTGCAGGCCCAGCCCATTGACGTGCACGGCCGCCATGGTGATCTCCTCGCCCTGCCAGACGGCGAGGCCTGGCCGCTGCAGGCCAGCCAGGTGGTCCTCGGGGATCAGGATGTTGTGGTCGGTCAGAAACAGGAAATCGTAGCCGTGCTCGGCGTACCAGTCGACGACGACCTCCGGTGGGCTGTCGCCGTCGCTGTACGTCGTATGGGTGTGGGTGTTGCCCCTGAGCCACATCAGTCCGGCTCGATGCTGACCCGCAGGCCGCGGGTGGCGAGCTGCTCACCATACAGCTCGGCGCGCTCCTTCGGCGCTCGGGCGACCACTGAGGCGCCAGCTGTGTGGATCTCCCAGGCGTGCTGATGGGCCTTGGCTCGCGTCATGCCCGGGATAATCCGACACAGCGCCAGCTCGACGTCGTCGAACGTGTGGCATTGGCAGTCGAGCACGATCACCTTGAACGGCGGAAGGGCCAGGAGGCGACTGCGGACCTCCTCGTCGACATCGGGCAGAATGGTGGGGATCGTCACTGGCCGCGGACCTCCCGATCGCGTGGGCTTACCCGTCGCCAACGAGTGTGAAGCCGGCGATGAGGAAGTCGCGGTCGAACGCCAGGGCCTCCTCAATACCGAGGCGGCGCATCGCGACGAACGACGTGGCGTCGACGTAGCTGAAGGGCTGATCGTCGTACTGCTCCAGCAGTCGCTCGGCAGCCTCCTCCCAGGCCTCGGGGACGTAGACCTTATGCACGTATCGATCGCGGCGGATCCGCCGCAAGTAATCGTGTGCCGCTTCGGAGCCGAGTCTTCTCAGCAGCAGCGTATACGATTCGCCGACGACGTGATTGGTAGTCACGAGGGGTCGGCGCGTCTGCGTGACTCGGCGCAAACGCCGTGCCGCGGCGGGATGGCTGCCATCGCTGGCGTCGGCAACCGCGTACCAGGCTGACGAATCGACGAACACCCCGTGTCTGATCCTCACCGGGACCATGAACGTATCTCGTCCTCGACCAGATAATCGTCGTGCCGGTCTGCGACGTCGGACAGCCCGCTATGGCCGATCCCCGCGAGTCCGAGAATTGAGTCCTCCTCGGGCGTCTCCGCCTCGGCAAGCAACTGGCGGGCAGCCTCGCGGATAAGCTCCGCGCGTGAAGTTCCGCGCTGCCCCGCGAGGCGGTCCAGCGACTCGGCCAGCTCCGGATCGAGATAGATCTGGGTACGATGCATCTTCGCCACGCCGCCCCTCCCGGGACTATACGTCGTTTCTTGGCGATTATACATCATCCAGCGCCCTGCCGTCTTCATACAGATAGCAGGCGACGAACGTTCCGGGGCCCACAGACTTGAGCTCCGGGGGGCTCTCTGAGCAGCGGGGCATCGCGAACGGACAGCGCGGATGGAAGCGACAGCCCGTGGGAGGATTGAGGGCGCTCGGCACCTCGCCGGAGACGACGAGCTCCTCGCCCCGGTCGTCCGGGTAGATTGGCAGGGCCGCGGCGAACAGCGCCCTGGTGTAGGGATGGTGGGGATCAGCACACAGATCCTGGCTGTCCGCGACCTCGACGATCTTGCCCAGGTACATCACCGCGATGCGGTGGCTGATGTGGGTCACCGTGGCGAGGTCGTGGCCAATGAAGAGGTAGCTGATCCCGAGGCGCCGCTGAAGGTCCTCCAACAGGTTCATGATCTGGGCCCGAATGGAGACGTCGAGCGCCGAGACGGGCTCGTCGAGGACGATCAGGCGGGCCGATGTGCCGATAGCGCGGGCGATGGCTATGCGCTGCCGTTGACCACCGCTGAACTCATGTGGAAAGAGGCGGGCCTGCTCGGCGGTCAAGCCGACGAGCTCGAGCGACTCGCCAACTCGGGCGCGGATCGCCTGGCTGGAGAGCCGGTCCTGGGCTTCGAGGGGCTCCGCGATGATGTCGCCAACGCGCATCCGCGGGCTGAGCGAGCTGTACGGGTCTTGAAAGACCGCTTGGACCGAGCGCCGGTACGCCAACAAGTCCTGCCCGCGAAGCTCCGAGACGTCTCGGCCCTCGAAGCGGATCGATCCGGCCGTCGGCCTCTCCAGTAGCAGGATCAACTTGACCGTCGTCGTCTTGCCGCAGCCGGATTCCCCCACCAGGCCGAGCGTCTCACCTGGGGCGATGGCAAAATCGACGCCGTCGACCGCCTTGACCCAGCCGCGCGCCTGCCAGGGCCCGATCAGGCCGCCGGCCGGAAAGTATTTCTTCAGGCCGCGCGCCTCGAGCAGCGCTCCGTTCGAAGGTCCCGCCGGCAGGCTCAGGGTGCCCTCTGCGATACGTGAATCTGAAGCTGGGAGCTCCTCCCGTCGAGCAGC